>CAYQBU010000260.1:0-4315 GCA_964415785.1 uncultured Bradymonadales bacterium | reverse complement strand
ACACCTGACTGCGCCTCGGCCTTGCCCCCATCGCCGTGATCGGCATGGATGGTGCCTGGGCCCAGATTGAGCGCGACCAATCGGTGATCCTGGACGACGACGTAGCCACCACCCTGCTTCCCACGGCCTATCATACCGTCGCCGAGGGATATGGAGCGAAGGGCTTACTACTCGTTGACCCCGCCGATATCGACGACGTCCTCAAGGAAGCCAAGCGACTGGCTGCCGAGGGCACACCGGTGGTGATCAACGCCCATATCAGCCAGACCGACTTCCGCCAGGGCTCGCTGTCGATGTGACCCCCGTCACGACGCATTGGGATAGGCCATTTTATGTCGCAAGAAATCCAACAAACCCCTGCCGAGGTGCAGGGGCTGGCCATCCAAAACCGGGAAGTCGGCGAGGGAGCGCTCCTTACGGCGCGCTCTGGCAAAAACAGCCCGACCTCTCCAAAGGCCCATCAGAGGCTACGCATTCTTTCCCTCAAGGGTTGAACCACCTTCCCTGGTGCGCATAGTGGCCGTGTCCGCACAAACTATATGCTCAACATCCAAGGGTTGAATATGTCTTCGTCACTCGACAAAAAAGTCGCCGTGGTGACCGGCGCCGCCTCCGGTATTGGTCGCTCATGCGCTGTGCTTCTCGCCCAACAAGGGGCCTCTGTGGTCGTCTCCGACCTGGAGGGAAGCGACGGCCAGGAAGTGGTCGATGAAATTGAATCAGCTGGGGGAGAAGCAGCGTTTATCGCCTGCGATGTCAGTGATCCCGATCGGGTCAAACACCTCATCAACACCACGATGGAGACCTTCGGCGGGCTCCACATCGGGGTCAATAACGCAGGCGTCGGTGGGGCATCGATGCCCACCGCCGAGTGTGATCTCGAGGCCTGGCAGCAGGTCATCGACATCAATTTGACGGGGGCCTTTCTGTGCTCCAAATATCAGATTCAGGCCATGCTCGACAGCGAGGGAGATGGTTCGATCATCAACGTCTCCTCCATTCTGGGGCAGGTGGGATTTGCCACCGCCCCGGCCTATACGGCGTCTAAACACGGCCTGATCGGCCTGACCAAGGCCTCAGCGCTGGAGTACGCTCAGGAAGGAATCCGGGTCAATGCCATCGGCCCGGCGTTTATCAACACCCCCATGATCGCGGAGCTCAAAGACGATCCGGAGACCTATCAGGGGCTGGTCGATGCTCACCCCATCGGACGTCTGGGAGAGCCCGAGGAGGTGGCCAATCTAATCGCCTTCCTCGCCAGCGATGGCGCCTCCTTTATGACCGGCAACTACTACGCCGTCGACGGCGGATATCTGAGCCGCTGAGCACCCGCAGAGATTCGACCACATAGAGAGCCCGCCGAGGAGAGACTCGGCGGGCAGTACTAGTCATCAATTCCGACGGAGTCGCAGGCTTCATAGTAGTCGATCTCCACATCTGCGCAGTCCGCCTCGCAGGCGTTGGAGTAGGTCTGGCCGTCGACACCGCAGACCGGGTCATAGACCCCTGGGCAGGGACAGCCAGGCACCGGTGGACCATCATCGTCATCGTCACCGCATTCTCCATCATAGGCGACATCGACGTCTTCCTGGTCTGCATAACAGGCATTGGAGTAGGTCTCGCCATCTTCACCACAGACCGGATCCCACTCATCGGTGCACATCGATGAATCATCATCGTCGTCGCAATAGCCCGGGTAAGCCACGTCCACATCGGCGCAGTCGGCCTGACAGCTATTTCCGTAGGTCGTTCCATCCTCTCCGCACACCGGATCGTAGACCGCCGGACACTCGCAGGGCTCGATGGGGTCGGGATCGTCTTCACAGGCCCCATTATAATCGACATCTACATCTGCGCAGTCCGCGGTACAGGCGTTGGAGTAAGTCTCACCATCCTCTCCGCACACCGGATCGTAATCACCGTCACAGGCGCAAAACTCGCCATCGTCATCACCACAGGGACCGGAATAATCGACGTCGACGCCGGCCTCGTCGGCGAGGCAAGCGTTGTCGTAGGTCTCACCGTCCTCTCCGCACACCGGATCCATCACATCGGGACAGGGGCCGGTGCCGCTTTCGCACTCACCCTCGTCGGCTATATCGACATCGGCCTCGTCGGCGAGGCAAGCGTTGTCGTAGGTCTCACCATCCTCTCCGCACACCGGATCCCATTCATCGTCGCATTCCGGGTCGGAGATGGAGTTTGCGTCATCTCCTCCGGACTGGTTGTTTTCTGGGTCATCTTCATCCGTATTCCAGCCCTCGGAGGATTCATCTTCCTCCTGGCTACTCTCCGCATCATCATCACCGCAGCCCACTCCCACGACGAGAGCCCCGCAGAGCAGCAATATCCAAATCCTGGACCAAATATTCATCGCACACCTCCGATCGACGATTGAATAGAATGTCTGTGGCTCTACCCATTAAGGTTCCAAATATCGGCAACTATGTCAAAATCCCTGGCTCTTCGCTCGCGAGGTTTTGACTTCGCAGACGAGTCGTGAATTATCGGGGCTAACTTGGTAGGTATATTCGCGCTTCGCCCCCTAATGCTGCCCAGTGAGGAACCACCAGATCATGAGCGACAAACTCTATCGGGAAGTTTTCAAACGCAATAAACAGTGGGTCAAAAATATGCGGGCTGAGGACCCCGATTTCTTTGCGCGTCTCGCCGAGAAACAGCACCCCGAATTTCTCTTCATCGGCTGTTCCGACAGCCGCGTCCCGGCCAATACGGTCATGGGCGTCGACCCGGGGCGGGTCTTCGTGCACCGAAATATCGCCAACCTCGTCGTCAACACCGACAGCAATGCCCTGTCGACGATCCACTACGCCGTCGACCACCTGGAGGTGGAGCATATCGTTATCTGCGGCCACTATGGCTGTGGCGGTATAGCAGCGGCGCTGGAGCCCAAGGACCTTGGGATCCTCAATGGCTGGTTGAGAAATATCCGCGATGTCTATCGCCTCCACACCGACGAGTTGGACGCCATCGAAGACGAAGATGAGCGTCGTCGCCGTCTGGTGGAACTCAACGTGCAGGAGCAATGCCTCAACGTCATCAAGACGGCGGTGGTCCAGCGCAATTATCTCAAACGCGGGGCGCCCAAGGTCCACGGATGGGTCTACGATCTGAAAAGTGGACTCTTGAAGGACCTTCAAATTCCCTTCGAAGAGCTGTTGGAGGAGGTGCGCCGCCACTATCGCCTCACCCCCGATGAGGACTAACCCCCAGGCATCCATGGTTGAATTAACCCTTAGACAGATGGAATACGTGGTCGCCCTGCACGACACGGGCCACTTTGGGCAGGCCGCCCAGGCCTGTCATATCAGCCAGCCGGCCTTGAGCCGGCAGGTCAAAAAGGTGGAGGAGCTCCTGGAGGTACCTCTTTTTGAGCGAACCCCTGAGGGCACAGTTCCCACGCCGTCGGGACGCGAATTCGTCACCGAGGCGCGCCAGATTTTGGAGGATGCCCGACAGCTCATCGACCGGGTGGCCTCGGTGAGCGGAGAGCTTCGCGGAGCCCTGACCCTGGGTGTTATCCCCACGGTAGGTCCCTATTTTTTGCCCGGCGTATTGCAGAAGCTCAACGACACCTTCCCAGCGCTGGAGTTGTCCATTCTCGAAGCGCGCACCAGCGATCTGCTGGAGCGGCTGCGCCGGCGCCAGATCGATCTGGCGCTGATGGCCTCGCCTGTGGCGTCGCAGCGCACCGAATCGGTGGCCGTGGCCCGCGACCCCTTTGTCGCCATACTTCCCGCCAAACACCCCCTGGCACAGCGTCAGACCTTAAGCGCCTCCGACCTCATCGACACTCCCCTCCTATTGCTCGAAGAGGGCCACTGCTTTCGCGATCACGCCCTGGATTTCTGTACCCGCACCGACTCCATCGCCGAAGCAGATGTTCAGGCCACCAGCTTGTCAACGCTTCTGAGTCTCGTGGAGTTGGGGCACGGATTGACCATTGTGCCCAGCCTCGCCCTTCCCCGCGAACTGGCCGGCCGTTCATCGCTTACGATGGTGCCTTTTCAATCTCCTCCACCGGCCCGCAAATTGAGCCTCTTCTGGCGACAGAGCTCACCCCGTGGGGAGGCCTTCCATCGACTGGGTGCCCAGATGGCTGCTCATATCCCATCGCTCAATCGCTACATCTCCCAAATATCCTCCAACGAGAATATCCTGCTCGAGCCCCTCATCTCCCGCTGAGTTGCCGCTGAAAACCAAAAAACCCCAGGGAGATCACTATCTCCATGGGGCTTGAGCTCCGGCGGTGAGACTCGAACTCACGACTAAGCGGTTAACAGCCGCTCGCTCT
>CAYQBU010000259.1:0-4319 GCA_964415785.1 uncultured Bradymonadales bacterium | reverse complement strand
CGAGCCTCGACCCCCGACCATCGCGCTGTCATCCAATTGACATTAAATCCTCCCTCAAACTAGCCTCGCGAACCGACTTTACGATCTCGCCATCCCCTCCTGCCATTTTCGAGTACTATCATGACCTCCCCCGACGCCAGACCCCCGCTTCGAGAGGCCCTATTGCTCGTCGCCGGCACGGGCTCACGACTTCGCCCGCTGACCGACGATCGCCCCAAATGCCTGCTCGAAGTCGATGGAAAACCACTGCTTCGGCGTTTGCTCGAACAACTCATCTCGGCCGGCATCGAGCGGGTGATCTTCACCACTGGCTATCTCCACGACACGCTCATGGAGACCATTCGCTCCTGGGAGCTTCCCCTGGCCATCGAAGAGGTCTACGGCGACACCTTTGACAGCGAAAATAATGCCGTCTCCTTAGGTCTGGGCCTCGGCGCCCTCCAGGACCGGCGCTTCTTGCTCTGCGATGGAGACATTCTCCTTCGCGATCCGGCGCCCATTCAGACCATCGTCGACGCCCCTCACGACAACGCCCTGGCCCTGATGCGCTTCCAGCATATGGGCGCCGAGGAGATGAAGATGATCGTCGACGACGACGCTCGCATCGTCACCCTTGGAAAATCCATCCCCCTCGACGAGGCCCACGGCGAGTCTCTGGGCATCCAAAAAATCGGCCCCTCCGCCTTCGATGCCCTCAACCGCCACCTCGAGGCCATGGACGCCGACGAGCGCCGCGACCTGTACTACGAGGACATCTTTACCCGCCTCATCAACGAGGGCATCCCCTTCTATGGCTGTGAACTCGCCCCCGAGGGCTGGACCGAGATCGACACCCCCGCCGACCTCGACGCCGCCCGCGAGCTCGCCCTGACCTGGCCCGACTGAGGAGCGTCCATGCTCAAAGCCCGCATTCAACAGACCCTGGCCTTTAAGTCGCTGGACGTCGAGGAGTTGATCGACCGCTACTTTCACCGGCCCATCGCCGCCGTGGTCGCCGCCCTCCTCTTGCCCCTTCCAATCACGCCCAATCAGGTCACCCTCACCAGCCTCCTCACCGGCTGGATGGGCTCTTTCTTTCTGTACCGCGCCTTCTTCGTCGACGGAGCCGGCCCCACCTCCATGTGGCTATTGGCGGGCCTCTTCTTATTTGGCGCCGTCATCCTCGATTGCGTCGACGGCCAATTGGCCCGCGCCAAGGGCGGCGGAAGCCGCGTCGGGCGCATCCTCGATGGCTTCGTCGACGTTTTGGTGCTCGTGCCCGCTTACGTCCTCCTGGGCTTTGGGATCCGCGAGCACTTCGACACCTTCTGGTTTGTCATCGCCGCCATCGCCGGGTTTTCCACCTGGATTCACTGCATCGTCTACGACAAACTCAAAAACCTCTACCTCGCCTCCACCAAGCCCGGCGCCGACGGCGCCGATGGCACCGAGACTGTGGCCTCTGTTCACGCCGATCTGGAGCACGCCCGCTCCCATGGCTCCCCGCTCGAGCGCTTCTTGCTCTGGGTCTACCTGGGCTATCTCCAGGTCCAGGAGCGCTTTGCCTCCGGCTCCACCGAAAAGCGCACCGACAGCCTCGACGAAAGCGCCATCCAGGCCTTTCGCGACCAACACCGCTCCACCATGCACCTCGCCAGCTACCTCGGCCTCGGCACCCACATGTTCGTCATCTACGCCGGCATCGCCCTGATGGCCCTCGACCTTCGCGTCGCCCTGGCAATGCAGATTCTCTTTGCCACCCTCTTTAATCTGATCATGTTCATCTCGCTGTGGCGCGCCCGGGGCTTCTCCACATCACCTTGAGATCTGCTACCATGGCCCCCTGACTCCCCCTCGCCAAGGACTGCCCATGAGCGACTCCTCCCCGGCCGACACCTTCGATCGCCGCCGCCATGACCGCGTCCCCGTCAATCACGAATTCGTCCCCATCGACGACTATATCGCCGAATACGTCACCAGCATCTCCCCCGGCGGCGTCTTCATCCGTTCCCGCAACCCCCTCGCCGTGGGCACCCGCGTCGACCTTCGCTTTGCCGTGATCCTCGATGACGTCTACCACATCGAGGGCGAGGGCGAGGTCGTCCGCCTCCAGCAAAAAGATCCCCGCGGAATGGGCGTCGCCTTTACCCGACTCAGCGCCGACAGCAAGGCGATCATCGATCGCATCATGGCCCGCCATCAGTGACGCCCGCTCTCCAGATATTGCTCGATCTCGCGATAGGCTACCGACAACTCCTGGGATAGCCGGGTCGCCATCGCTTCCTTGTCACTATCATCGGCATAATTATCGGGGTGATACCGACGCATCAGCCGACGATAGGCCTTTCTGACCGTCTCCATGTCGGAGTCATAGGGCACCTCCAGATTCGCATAATAGTCGCGAATCGTCTTCTGGTCGCTGCCCTGATTCGGCTCCTTTCGCCGACGTCGGCCGTCTCCACCAATCCGCTCAAAGCCCTCGCCCTGTCGGGGCTTGCCCTCCGGGTCGAGGAGCGAGCGAAACCCTCCCTTCTCCTCAAATTCCCGCACGTTATCCAGGAGGTGATTGAGGTTGGCTCGCACACTTCGTTTCAGTCGATCCTTGAGATCGTCCATACCTGCCCAACTTATTCAGAGGTCATCTTTATCGATCGTCGCGCCAAAACATCCAGAATGCCCCGGCGATCAACGCCACACCCATCAAGCCCCAGCTCAAGGCCCAGAATTCCGCGGGCAATCCCGTATACTCCGCCATCGACTGAGCGTCGTTGTGCTCATGGCCCGAACTCGTCAGATTGAAGAGCACCTGAATGCTATTGATCCCGTCCAGCGAGATCTGCACCCCCAAAAAGAGCACCGCCAAATGCTGGACAAAGCGACTCGCGTAGGCCGCCACCGCCAACGCACCGGCCCCCATCAACATCCCCACCATCCAGGTCACCAGCCCGCCCGTGATCCACACAAAGGCCAACGAGGCCATAAACGCCAGGCCTCCCACGGCCGTCGCCGACGCCCCGGGCTTTCCTCGCGACTTCTGCGCCCGTCCAAAGGCCACCAGCGTCAGTCCCAGCCCGAAGACCGCCGTCGCCAGAATCGATCCGCCATAGCCGCTAAACAGGGCCGTGATCACCAGCGTCGCCACCCCCAGGGCCACCAGCGTCGGCTTCGCCCACCTGGGCTTTCTTCCCAAAAAGAGCAGCAACGCCCCCACCAGCACCGACGCTAAATACCCCGCCGAGGCCACGATCGGCCCCGAGCCCCCAAAGCGCTTGACGTAGCCGCTGGTGTCCAGGTTGACCACCATGCTCTGCACCTCGCCGCCGGTCATCACCGCCGCCAGGGCATGCCCCGCCTCATGGATAAAGGTCCCGAAGAGCTGAAACGGATACACCGCCAGATACCCGTAGGGCACGAACATGCATACCGCCACGATCGCCGCCGCCAGCAGCAACATCTTGCGCGCTTTCCATTGTTTGAGCTTCGCCATATCAACCTTACCCGGTCTCGAGACTCTTGGTACTTGTCTTAAACATACCACCCAGCGCCGACCTGACCAGTGTCGGCTCCCTGTGGATTGCTAACAGGCCCTCTTCTACGGGCATTCCCTCTGGCCTCCGGCGCCCTCCTTCGGCATAATCAGGCCCGACCGGATGTTAGCTCCCCGGCCACTCACCATCTGCGATGAGCGGAGACGTATTTTTGCCTGGAGCTCTACGTGCCAAAACTTCCACCTCAACACCGCCCCGACGCTCGTCGCTATAATGGCGAGCCATTGACCATCCGCTCCGTCGACGGCCAGCCTGTCGACTCCCCGCCGACCGATCCCGACGATCTGAACGTCGGCGCCCATCGACGCACCGTCTTCGACGTCACCGGGCTCTGCTGCCAGAGCGAGGTCGCCCTCATCGACGACGCCGTCGATCACATCGACGGCATCGCCGACCACCACTGCCATATCGCCGCCGGCACCCTCACCATCTATCACGATGGCGAGCCCCAGCGCATCGACGAGGTCTCTCAGGCCCTCTCGGAGGTCGGCCTCCGCGCCAACCCCCGGGCGGTGGCCACCCGCCGCGAGACCCAGAGCCAAACCCCCTGGTCGCCTCAATTCTGGGCCATCGTCGCCGGCACCCTCATCGGTGGTGGCGCCGTCACCGCCCAATACGCCTTCAACCAGCCCACTGTGGCGGCCACTCTCTTCGCCCTCGCCATCGCCGTCGGCGGCTTCTTCGTCTTTCGCCAGGCCATCCACGGCGCCCGTCGCCGCCAATTCAACATTCCCATCCTGGTCACCATCGCCGTCGTCGGCGCCAGCCTCATCGGCGAGTGGTTCGAGGCCG
>CAYQBU010000258.1:0-4326 GCA_964415785.1 uncultured Bradymonadales bacterium | reverse complement strand
TGCGCCCAATGCCACGGTCGCGACGGTGGCGGCGGCATCGGCCCCGCCTTCAACGATGACCAATGGGACCACGGCGAAGAACTCATGGTCCAATACGAGATCATCCGCGATGGCATCGCCGCCGAAGGCATGCCCGCCCACAACACCCTGCTCTCCGACGACGAGATGGGCGCCGTCACCGCCTTCATCAACACCTTCTAAAGCGCCCTCCCCCTGGAGGCCACCCCATGAGCCAAATCCTCGACTCTCCCGAAGCCGTCCTCACCACCCTCGACAAAGAGGGTAACCGCAACTGGATGTATCCCACGCCCAGTCACGGACCCTTTTGGAAAGCTCGCGCCATCCTGGGGTGGCTTCTCATCGTCTTTTTCGTCGCCCTCCCCTGGGTCCAGATCGGTGGCCGCCCGGCGATCCTCCTCGATCTGGGCTCTCGCGAATTCACCTTCTTCGGCCTCGTCTTACACCCCACGGACACCATCTTATTGATGGTCTTTTTGCTCACCGTCCTGTTGAGCATCTACCTCTTTACCGCTCTCTTTGGCCGCGTCTGGTGCGGGTGGGCCTGTCCCCAGACGGTCTATCTCGAATTTGTCTACCGCCCCATCGAACGCCTCATCGAGGGCAAGGAAAACCGGCGTAAACGCCGCGACCAGGGCCCCTGGAACTTCGACAAGGCCTGGCGAAAAGGGGCCAAATACGCCGTCTTTACCGCCATCTCCGTCTTTTTGGCCCATACCTTCGTCGCCTACTTCGCCGGTTGGGATAATCTCCTGACCTGGATGCAGCAATCCCCCCTGGAGGCCCCGGGCTACTTCATCTTCATGGCCTTTACCTCGGCGCTCGTCCTCTTTGACTTCGCCTATTTCCGCGAGCAGATGTGCACCATCACCTGTCCCTACGCCCGATTCCAATCGGTGCTCATGGACAAAGATTCCGTGATCGTTAGCTACGACCCCAACCGCGGCGAACCCCGAGGCACGGCTCGCGACCGCAAAAACCCGCCCCCCGAAGTTTTAAACCTCCACGACGGCGAGATCACCTTTGGCGACTGCATCGACTGCGGCGCCTGCGTGCGCACCTGCCCCACGGGCATCGACATCCGCGAGGGTCTCCAGATGGAGTGCATCGCCTGCACCCAGTGCATCGACGCCTGCGACGCCATCATGGACGCCATCGACAAGCCCCGCGGGCTTATCCGCTATACCTCCGAAAACGCCATCGACGGCGATGAGACCTCCATTCTTCGCCCTCGCCTCTTTATGTACGGCGCCCTGCTGACCATTCTCATCACCGCCATGACCACGCTCCTCATCAGCCGACCCTCGCTGGAGGCCCAGATCAACCGCGCCTCCGGCACCACCTACTCCACCACCGCCGACGACGAAGTGGCCAACCGCGTCTCCCTGCGCCTTCGAAACCGCGGCTCCGACGCCGCCACCTTCGAGATGGTCCCCGTCGACCCCGCCGACCTGCGCATCCAGATGGTCGGCGACCCCACGCCCACTCTCCAACCCGGTGAACTCACCCGCATCGAGGCCTGGATCACCGTCCCTCGCCAGGACATGCCCCCCGGCGGCATGACCGTCGAGGTCGACCTGACCCTCGATGGAAGCCCCGTTCAGCGCGAAACGATCCGCCTCCTCGGCCCCACCACCAACTCCTGACCCCCTGTCTTTTGCCCTTTGCGAGGTTTTTCCATGGTACAGATCCCCGACCACATCTTCTGGCCCGGTCTCATCATCACCTTCCTGAGCATCGCCATCACCGCCAGCTTCACCATCCTCTATTTCGCCCAATCCGATGGTGGCCCCGAGATCGTCCCCGACTACTATCAAAAATCCGTCGAATACGACGACTACTACAACGCCCGCATGGCCTCCATCGACCTGGGCTGGGATGTCGAAATCGAGCTTCCCTCCGATGGCGACGTCGCTACCCTCACCATCGTCGACGGACAGGGCAACCCCCTCGACCATGTCCAGGGTACCGTCACTTTCTACCGTCCCTCCCAGGCCAACGCCCTCGACAAAAGCGAGTTGCAGCCCGTCGACGGCCAGCCCGGCACCTACTCCTTTGACGACCACACCTTTCCCGGCAGCTACTGGGACCTCGACCTGGAGCTCTTTCACGACGACCTGCGCTTTATTGACCGCGTCCGCACCGAGGTCTCCACTTCATGACCGACGCCCCTGACCAGGCCCACTGCACCCACTGTGGCCTGCCCATGCAGGCCCCTGACTCCGCTGGCGACGACGCACCAATCTTTTGTTGCGCCGGCTGCGAGGCCGTCTACCACACCCTCCACTCCTCGGGGCTCGACGACTTCTACGATCACCGCAGCGCCTGGTCCGTCGACGAACCCCAGCCCGTCGACCCCGACGCTCTCGGTGGCGACGACGCCGATCTCTTCGACACCCCTACCTTTGTCGACGATCACACCGAATTGCTCGACGACGGCACCCGTCAGGTCTCGCTTCACCTCCAGGGCGTCCACTGCGCCGGCTGCGTCTGGCTCGTCGAGCGCATGCCCCGTCTCGTCGACGGCGTCGTCGACGCCCGCCTGGAGCTCGCCCGCCAGCGCATCACCTTGCGCTGGAACCCCGACCATATCGCTCTATCGAAGGCCGCCCGCTGGTTGACCCAATTTGGCTTTCAGCCCCACCCCATCGAGGCTGGCCGCGTTAACGAGCGCTTTCAGGCCGGCCAAAAACTCCTGGTTCGCGTCGGCATCTGCTGGGCCATCGCCGCCAACGTGATGCTCTTGACCATCGCCATCTACGCCGGCCTCGACCCCGTCCAGGACGCCGGCCTCTATCAGGCCGTCCTATGGACCACCCTGGCGCTCAGCGCCGGCTCCCTCATCGCCGGGGGCTCTCTCTTTTTTCGCCGCGCCATCGCCAACCTCAAGATGCGCCGCCTCTCCATGGACGTCCCCATCTCCCTGGGCATCGCCGTCGGATGGGGCTATTCGGCCTTCGCCACCTTCACCGGCCACGGCGAGGTCTGGTTCGACTCCATCGTCATCCTCATCGCCGCCCTCCTCACCGCCCGCTACCTCCAGGTCCGCGGCCACAGCCTGGCCGCCGACGCCGCCGAACGCCTCATCTCCCTGCTCCCTCACACGGCCCATAAAATCATCGGTCACACCACCGAGGTCGTCCCCATCGAGACCCTGGAGGCCGGCGACTCCATCCGCGTCAAGGCCGGCGACGTCATCCCCGCCGACGGCCGCATCCTCAGCGGTCAAAGCCAGGTCTCCCGCGCCGTCCTCACCGGCGAGAGCCGCCCCGAACCCGTCCACCCCGGCCACTCCGTGGAGGCCGGCACCACCAACCTCGACAGCCCCCTCGACCTCCAGGTCACCGCCACCGGCAACCACACCCGCGTCGGCCGCCTCATGGAGTGGATCGAGTCCCGCGACCAGCGCCGCGCCCCCATCGTCCAGATCGCCGACCGCCTCAGCGCCGTCTTCATCGCCTTTGTCCTCATCGCCGCCGTCGGCACGGCCATCGCCTGGGCCTTCATCGACCCCTCCCGGGCCGTCGCCAACGTCGTCGCCCTCCTCGTCATCGCCTGCCCCTGCGCCCTCGGCATGGCCACCCCCCTGGCGCTGACCGTCGGCACCGGACGGGCCGCCAAACGGGGCATCCACATCAAGCACGACGACGTCATCGAGGCCCTCACCCAGACCACGGACGTCGTCTTCGACAAAACCGGCACCCTCACGGCCGGCGAATTCTCCGTCCAGCATATCCGCGGCGACCGTCAGGCCCTGCTTGCCGCCTGCGCCCTGGAGACCACCTCCAACCACCCCATCGCCGACGCCCTCCTCCAATGGGCCCAACATCAGGACCACGACCCCGCCCAGTACAGCCTCGACGACGTCGACGAAATCCCCGCCACCGGCCTCCAGGGCACCGTCGACGGCCAACGCCTGGCCATCGGTCGCCTCAGTTGGTTCGACGACGTCGACCCCCGGTGGCAATCCTGGGCCCAGGACCTCGCCCGCCAGGGCCAGACCCCCCTGGGCGTCGCCCGCGACGGCCAGGTCGTCGCCGTCCTCACCGTCGGCGATGCCCTTCGCCCCGAGGCCCATCAACTCCTCGACCACCTCCGCGACCAGGGCCTGCGCATCCACCTCCTCTCCGGCGACCACCCCCAGGTGGTCCAATCCGCCGCAAATGCCCTGAATATACCCTCATGTCGCACCCACGGAGGCGCATCGCCGGAGCAAAAACGCGACTATCTGCACACCCATCGCCTCAACCACGCCGACGCCCGCATCGCCATGGTCGGCGACGGCGTCAACGACGCCATCGCCCTCCA
>CAYQBU010000257.1:0-4337 GCA_964415785.1 uncultured Bradymonadales bacterium | reverse complement strand
AGCGGGTCGACGAGGAGGACCCCACCTGGGTGGAGCGCCACGTCTACCAGGGCTGCGCGGCGAGCAAGGCGCTGCATTATTATGTGGTTCACGGCATGGGCCACGCCTGGCCGCCGATGAGCCCGCTGATATCGCGGGTTAGCGGCGAGACCTCGCATCAGATCGATGCCACAGAGGTGATCTGGGAGTTCTTCTGGGAGCATCGCCGTTGAGTAGGGCAGCACCAGGGGGGGTGCGCATCCATTGCTATAGATCGATCACTGATTACCTTTAAAACGGGCTTCAGTCATCGCAGTCTTACCATAGATGAAGGGGCGGGGTCGCTATTGGGGCAGTTGGCGATCTCTGGTCGGGAATGACCCCGATATTTGAGTAAGCACTGTTGTACGTTCAGAAATTTAATCCGGGTTAAAGAAAGGGGGGAGTATGTGGTCTGAAGTCTGTATTTAGTGCCGGTCGTGTAGCTACCTGTGCAGTGAGACCGGGCATCGTGGAATACCAAGAATTGACAGCTATCCGGGGGGATAAAATGCTGAAACGACTAACCATATTATGCATGGGATTGATTTGTACGGGTCTATTGGCCTGTGTCGAGGGGTTCGACGATGAGCCATCATCGGAGGAGGGAGCCGATCAACAGGGGCTGAATATCACGACGAGCACCCAGACGGGAAGTGACGTGACGAAGATGAGGTATACGCTCACTCCTGTGAAGTGTAAGGGGTCGAGTTATAAGGAGGATTTGCCAAACGAGGGAGCGCCGATTGTGACCACGAAGAAGCTCAAGGAGATGGCACTGCCCGGGGGGATCCCGACGTTTGAGAATCGGCCGTTCGACGAGAATTCACAGCATCGGTTCGCGGACTTTCTCAAGTTCGTGCCCACGGGTTGTTATGACGTGAACGTAGAGCCCATGCGAGGCAAGAAGAAGGTATCCAAAGACTGCCGTTCGGTGAGTCAAAAGGGCGTGAAGGTGAAGGCCGGAGAGATGACGGAGATCGTGTTGGTCAGCCAGTGCAAGGGCGATAAGTCAGGGCTCATCGATGTGGTGGCCGGCCTCAATCATCCGCCCAAGAGCATCGACCTGGACTATCGCTCCAAGCACTTGGTCAAGTGCAAGGGAGAGGGCCAAGAGGTGGAGGTCACGGTCTGCGCCAGTGCTTACGACAAGGATGGCGATCCGATGAGTTTTTACTGGGGTCAGCATTCGGGGTCGCCGCTTGCCGATGGCGAGCCGGTGGTCGATACGTCGGAGTACGATGGCAAGACCAAGACGGAATGCGTCACCTATACGCTTCCCGCTCTGGATGAGGGGCAGGCCAACTATGCCTTCAAACTCAGCGTCTTCGACAAATTCATCGACGAATACGGCAATGAAGTCCACGCCGAGGACTGGATCAACGATGCGTTCTACAAGGGGGAAGAGGTGGTCAAGTCCCGGGCGACGGTCAAATTCCCGGTGCGCGCGATCTGCAAGGCATAAACATAGAGCATCGAACTGGAAAATAGCGCCACCGTGGAGCTCGAGAGCATCGTTGAGGTGGTGGACGCATCGGGCCCCATCACCAATACGGCGTCGGTGGAGCAGTCCAACCAGCCCGATACGGATAGAACCACCGACTCGTCGACGGGCATCCCGGATTTTTTAGTTCTCGGGATGTAGAGAAGGGTGGCGTGGAGCCCCCTCAGGCGGGCGAAGCTCGCCAGCTCCCCCCGTGGGGGAGCAGAAAACGTGGCGTTCTCACCGGTTGTGGTGTGTGGGGAGCTATCTTGTGAGATGGTGCTTCTAGATGTGACAATGAATCACATACCTCCTTAACCCTGTTTATTGATGAGAAGTATGATGCGTTTCACGCCAGAAGTAGCGGCAAAAGTCGTCGCATTTTCGATCGCAGTAGTCGTCCTCGCCGGAGGCTGCGCCTCGTCGCCGACCGACGCGACGGCTGTGCCATCGCAATGGAAGGAAGTGACGGCGGGACATGGTCATAGCTGTGGGATCGCCGAGGACGACTCGATCTGGTGTTGGGGAATTGGGTACGAGTGCCCCCGTCTAGAGAGGCGAGATGCGTTGGCCATGATTGGGTTGTCTGGTGGCGATGACTCAGAGCTTTTGAATCACCAGTGTGTGCCCCAGCGGATTGACAGCGATGCTCGGTGGACCTCTCTGTCGGGCTGGGAATCCAATTGTGCGGTCAGAGACGACGGCACCCTGTGGTGTTGGGACTCTTCGTTGAGATTAAAGCAGGTGGCGATTGAAGACGATTGGAAGATGGTCTCCGCTGGCAATCAGAGGTGTGGGGTGCGCGAAAATGGCACGATGTGGTGCGGGTGGGGCGTGCCCAAACGGGTGGGCCCCCAACAGGATTGGGCGCAGGTATCGGCATCGGCAGGGCAGCAATTTAGTTGTGCGATCACGAGGTCGGGTAGTCTGTGGTGCTGGGGCAGGTTGAATCGATTGGCGGCCGATGCAGTGCCCACGGATGAGCCGATCCAGATCGAGTCGAATAGCGATTGGGTGGAGGTCGACTGTGGAGGAAGAAACGCCTGTGGAATTCGGGAGGACGGAAGCCTGTGGTGCTGGGGAAGTAGCGACATATTAGGGCTCAGAGATTCGGCGAACCTTCGACCAGAGCGCATCGGAGACGACGATGGATGGCAGTCGGTCTCAGTGGGGACGCGCCACGCCTGTGCAGCCCGAGAGGACGAAAGTCTATGGTGTTGGGGGGAATCCATTTATGGTCAGCTGGGACTGGGCGACGCCGTCGATCGCAGCGAGCCCGTGCAGGTGGAGTCCAGGGCTCGGTGGACCGCCTTTTCGGCGGGCCGATATCATAGTTGTGGCATCGACAAATCGGCCAGCCTGTGGTGCTGGGGCAGAAATCGGGAAAAACAACTGGGCGGGGGCCGAGAAGCGCCAGCGCAAAAAGTCCCCGTCGCCGGCGACCACCGTTTTATAGATGTCTCCGCCGGAAATAATCAGGCCTGCGGGGTGGCGGAGGATGGCACTCTGTGGTGCTGGGGGGCGATCCGAGGGGGGAGTGCGCGCTCTTATCCGGAGCAGGTGGGAGACGAGGAAGACTGGGCCCGCGTCATCGTAATCAAAAACAGACAGCTCGGTAATGCACAGGGCGACGCTACATGTGGGTTGCGTCAGGACGGAAGTGTGTCGTGCTGGAGGCTGGATCAGTCGGAGAAAATGGGAAGGTGGGACGGAGGCGACACGGGCTGGAGGGATATATCGTTTGGGCAAGAACATATTTGCGGCGTGCAAAAGGACAATACCCTGTGGTGTTGGGGACGCAGCCGGGAAGGACAGCTCGGCCTTGGGTGGGAAGAGAGAAATCAGAGGCCGGGCCGGCCGCGGGAGTCTCATCGCACTCCCAGCCAGGTGGGCATCGACGCCGATTGGCAAATGGTATCTACCCATCGCCACAGCAGCTGCGGACTCCGCGTGGACGGTACATTGTGGTGCTGGGGGAATAAGGTGAACGAACCCCAACAAGTGGGGAGGGATTCCGATTGGGAGTATATCTCTCATGGTAGCAATGACTGTGGCATTCGGAGCGATGGAACGCTCTGGTGCTGGCGGAACTGGAAACAATATGAGCCCGTCCAGATTGGTCGGTCCTCGGATTGGACCCATGTGGATGCAGGTTCATTGAGCTGCGGCGTGCGTTCTCCGGGAACGCTGTGGTGTTGGAGCTCTCTGGAGGAGGCCTCACTTTCAACACACCATCGATTCGGTAGCCGCAGAGACTGGCAAACCATCGCTGTCGGTCGTTCTGAGGGGAATGCACGCATGGGCGTGGTGCTCGACCAGGATGGAGCGGCCTGGACCTGGGGCCTAAACTCCCAGGGCCAACTCGGCGATGGCTCCTGGTGGGCCCCTTTTCCCGTCGAGTTGGGCTCGGAAGAGGGCAGGTTTAGGCCGGCGGCGGGAACAGATGTCTCAAGGTTCTATAAAGGGGCGGAGGAGCGATGAGATCGGCGCTGTCTCCCCGCAAGCGGGGAGCGGATCTGGCGCGGTGGTTGGGGCTCGGTGGTTTGCTTCGTTACGACGTGTGATGAATAATCGGGGTAAAGGTTGGTATGTCGTTATCGCCAGTCATCAGTGATTGGCTTCTGGAGAAGCGATGAATCCTCTAGGGACAATGCGTGCACTCGCACTATTGGCGGGTCTGGGGTGGGTCGTTTGTGTGGCGGGATGCTCGACCGGTCCGGGCGAAGAGACTGCATCGGAGATAGAAAACTCACAGGACCAGGGCAGCGACGATCAGGGCGCCGGGGAAGACGATGACTCGGCTGTGGCCTGCGATCCATCCATTGGGGCCGTCGAA
>CAYQBU010000256.1:0-4359 GCA_964415785.1 uncultured Bradymonadales bacterium | reverse complement strand
GAACTCCTGGCTCGGATCTTCTCATGCGAAAACTACTTATTTTAATGGCCATTATTCTCATTTCCGCCTGTGGCAGCACGGACGACCAGAGCGAAAGCGGCTGGGATCTCTGCGAGGGCACCCCCACCTGCCCTTCGGGCTATATTGAAGCGCCCCAATCGCAGTGCGGCGACTACGATTGGCCCTGTGAGGAGGTCACCCAATGTGGCGAGACCATCGTCTGCGAGGCCTCCGACAATTGCGCCGCCTTCCCCACCTGTGACACGCCTTACGAAGAGGAATTCCAACGCAAGGAAGACTGCCCCTCCGATGTCGATTGCCAGCCGCGATCGATGTGTGGTCACACCATCTGGTGCGGCGAAGTCGATGTCTGCGACGGGCCCCCCGAGATGTGCGGAGGCCATGACTGCGATGCCTATTGGGACCCCGTCTGTGGTACCGATGGCTACACCTATAGCAACACCTGCTTCGCCGAGAGCGCCGGCGTCGAGGTCGACTACGTTGGCGAGTGCCAACAATGTACATGCCCCTACGAAGACATCCCCGTCTGCGGTGCCGACGGCGAGTTCTACGAAAACGAATGCCACGCCGACTGCATGGGCGTCGACATCGTCGACGATGAGTCGCACTGCACCGACGACGATGACGATGACGACGACAAACCCAAGGAGTGCATCTGTCCCGACATCTACGCCCCGGTCTGCGGCGAGGATGGCCAAACCTACGGCAATGAGTGCCAGGCCGACTGCCTCGACGTCGCCATCGATCACACGGGCTACTGCGGTCCCTGAGGCGCCCATCGGGCCCAGGTCTCCGGTGTCGAAGACCCCGCACCTCTGCTAGGATGGAGTCACCGTCCACCATCCACCGGCCCTCACCGGAGCCCCCCCCCGATGTTCAACCTCTACGCGGCGACCAAGAGTCTGGGCCTGCGGGGCACCCTTGCGGGCATGGTTTTCATTGTCACCGCCTTTATGTGGTACCTCAATTGCTACGAACTCGGCCACGATCCCGCCCTCAACCAGGGCCAGCGGGTGCTCTACCAGATCATGGGCGAGGACAACCTCCAACAGGTCGGCTTTTACGACGCCTATCCCCAGGGCCGCCCCTCGGATTTCGTCGAATTCGTCAATTCCGAAGAGGGTGAGGTCATGTGGCCAAAAACAGCGAGCGAGTACTACTCCACTCACGATCCCACTCGCCGCCCGGGCTCTGGACCCGACCGCATCCTCCAACCCTCGGCGCTCACCTTTACGCCCCACGAGGTCGACCCCTCCGCCGGCAAACAGGTCGTCTACATCCCCCACGACGACCTGGGCAAAATCGAATTCCGCAGCTATCGCGATCCCCAGCGTGATCCCTTCCAGACCTCCAAATGGGACTTTCCCTCCGACGGCAAAGCCATCGACTTTTAGTGCTGCCCGATTCAAGGGTTGCCGATTGGCCAAATGGATCCAAATTATTCATTGGTATCTACCCCGCAGTCTCGAAAATTCAGGTGGTCACGACCATAACTGGAGAACCCACCCATGGAGGTCATCCTCCACAGCGGGGGCAGCGCGGGCGATGTGCTTCCCTTTTTTGGTCTCGCCCGAAGCCTGCAAAACCGGGGCCATGAGGTGATGGTGGTCACCGACCAGCAGTTCGCAGAGACTGCGCGGGGTATCGATGTGCCTTTTGTCCCCGTTGGCAACCCTGCGAAGAGCGCCCGGGCGAGGGCCAACCCCAGCCTGTGGAGCCCTCGTCGCGGCCTGCAGATCGTCATGAATCAGCTCCTCCCCGATCCGCTTCGGTCCTATCGGGTTCTCGCCGCCCTGGTCGGCGAAAACACCGTGGTCATCGGCCATCCCTTCTCCTTTGCTGCCCGGCTCCTCCAGGAACGAGACAACGCCCGCTGCGCCACTGCCGTGCTGTCTCCCTGCCTGCTGCGTAGCAACCATCGAGTGCCCGCCATGTATGGCCAGCGCAAACTCTCCAAGATGGCCACCCCACTGAAATCGTTGATGTGGTACCTCGCCGATCGATGGCTTATCGGTCCCGCCGTCCTTCCGCGGCTCAACCGCGCCCGTCGAGCCCTCGATATGGAGCCTCTATCGCGGCCCTTCGATGGTTGGATCTTTTCGCCCACCTTGGTGATTGGCCTCTTTCCAGAGTGGTTCGCCCCGCCCCAACCGGACTGGCCAAAGCAGCTTTGCCAGACCGGCTTTCCGGGCTTTCACGCCACCGGCCTCCTGTCGCCTCAAGTCCAACTCTTTCTGGACCGTGGAGAGCCCCCGATCGTCTTTACGCCGGGAAGCAACCCCGCCGACAGCGAACACTACTTCACCGTCGCCGCTGCTGCCTGCAGAGAAGTCGGCAAGCGGGCCATTTTCCCTGGGGCCACCGATCAGTCCCATGCCCCAGACGACCACATTTTGCAGCTCCCCTTTACGCCACTCGACAAGGTTTTGCCGCACTGCGCCGCCATCGTTCACCACGGCGGCGTCGGCACCACGGGCGCCGCCCTTTCCGCCGGCCTTCCACAGATCATTCGCCCCTGCGGCTTCGACCAATTCGACCACGCCGCCCGGATCGAAGAACTCGGCGTCGGCGTATGCCTTCCACGAAAAGACTTTGCTCCCTACACCCTCGTAACGGCCATAAAAACGGTGCTTAAAGACCAACAGATGGCCCACCGCTGCCAACAGCGGGTTCACCAAATCGAAGAGCAACAGCCCCTTGCTAAATCCTGTGCTCTCATCGAGGAGTTTTATTGAACCTGATCAGCACGAACAATCCAGGCACTCCGTCACCGACGTGGTCTGGCAGGTGTCCTGCAACTTCTCTCGCAGCGCCTTGCGCGCTCGATAGAGTCGAACCGAGGCATTATTGGCCGTGATAGACGTCGCCAGGGCGTAATCTTGGACCGCCTGGCCGTCGATATCGACGGACTCCAAGATGTCGTGATAATTGGCCGGAAGCTCCTCCATCATCGCCAGGCTGCACCGGCAGGTGTCCGCCTCCTCGTCTTGGGCTGGAAGCCGCCCCATATCGAGGTCCGCCCGTGTCAGCGGTCGTCGATCCCGACGCCGGGCCTCATCGATGGCATGACGGGTCGCAATTTGCCAGAACCAGGCCTCCGCCGACGCTTCATCGTCCAGCGATCCCCGTCGCTCCACGGCCCGAAGCAGAGCCTCCCCAAATAGATCTTGCGCATCCTCTTCGCTCCACCCCCGACCGCATAGATGGGCAACCAACCGCGACCGCATCGCCTCCCACCTTTTCAGTAATTCATTCATATCCGCTCTCTCCCATCGCCGTCGGCCGGGCCACCCTGGGCTCTCTTCGCTCTGGGGTGGCCCTCCCGATCTTATTTCTTGGCGCAGCGGCACCCGCAGGACTCATCGCAGGCACAGGCGTCAGTGCAACAGACACAATCCTGACAGCTATTCTCGCTGCAATCGCAGGACGAACAGCACGGACAATCCGTCATTTTATGGCAATTACAGGTCTTCGGATCGCAACAACTCATGGTCTTTCCTTTTGCTCGGGAGTAAATCACTCGCGTCCAGGGGAAACGGCCCGGATTCTTTATGAGACGTCGTCACGAGGTAAAATCAGAGATGAGAGGCTAAAATCGAGCCCCACAGGCGATGCCAGAGGCATCGTCGCGGAGTGAGATGCAGGCATCTCGACTCCGATGAACCGCAGTAGACGAATCATGAATAATCCGGGCCAAGCCCTTCACTCCAAGAGACGAGTATTGCCCTAAAATCTTACACACCGATCTCGGGGAGTGACACCTCTATGATCCTCAACCATCGCTCAACGCACCCCAGATGCCGCACCGTTCCACAAATTGCGAGGGCGTCCAGATCGCTATATCGAGCCCGTCGCGCACCTCCAAAAAGTCGGAGTCGCTGGTGATCAAGATCACCCCACAGGCCCTGGCCAAGGCCGCAAACTTCCGATCGCTCACATCCCCGATAAGCTCCAACCCCTCCTCCGAGACAGGTCCCACATAGCGCCCCTCCTCTCTGAACAGCGGCTCCACCACCCCGGCGTCCAGGGGCGGAATCTTGTCCACCACCCCCACCGTCTCGCGCCGCGTGGCCTCATCCCACACCTGCAACAGCCGCCCCTCGCCCAGGGCGTCCACCATGCGCCGCGATGCACTGCCCTTGTTGAACCCGGCGGCCACAAACAGATTCGTATCCGCGATAATGGGGGGGATAAACATCGATCAAACCTTCATGCAAGCGGTCATGCCCCATAATCGCTAGACTTCGAATTCCCCTGAGACTAAGCCCGGGTTCCGGGGACCGATTTGCTCACCGTAAAACTGCGAAACCATGCAGCTATTTCTTCCGTCTCGTACTC
>CAYQBU010000255.1:0-4370 GCA_964415785.1 uncultured Bradymonadales bacterium | reverse complement strand
CCGAGCACTCCCAGATCCCGGTGATCAAACACGACGAGGGCGTCTGCCATATCGTGGTCGATGGCTCTGCTGACTTCGACGATATCGAGCGCATCATACTCAACGCCAAAACGCAGAGGCCCGGGGTCTGCAACGCCGTCGAGACGCTGATCCTCCTGGACAACGCCGTGGAGAATCACCTCGACCCGATTCTCCAATCCCTCCACAAGGCCGGCGTAAGCCTCCATCTCGACGACACCTGCCGCGACCGCGCCCAGGCCCTTTCCATCCCCTCCTCTGCCGCCGACGACGACGCCTATCGCACCGAGTACCTCTCTTTGGCTCTCGCCATCTGCGTCGTCGACGACCTCGATGCGGCGATCGCCCATATCGATCGCTTCGGATCCCGCCATACGGAGGCCATCCTCAGCGATCGCTACGACCAGACCCAGCGCTTCGTCGACGAGGTCGACTCCTCGGTGGTCCTGGTCAACGCCTCCACCCGCTTTAGCGATGGCGGCCAACTCGGCCTGGGCGCAGAAATTGGCATCAGTACCACCCGAATGCACGCCTACGGTCCCATGGGCCTTCGCGAATTGACCACCACCAAATTTGTGGTCCTCGGTCGCGGGCAGATCCGGAATTGATCACTGCCGCTGATTGTTGGATACTCAGGTTACAGTTAACCCCCTCATGCGTAGGAGACGAATGAAAACCGACAGTTCCGCCCCCGTTTTTTCCCATGGCGACCAATCGGAGCTCGAAGAAGAGCTCAAGCAAGTCGCCTGCGAGATCGCCACCGTGACCTGGGACCTTAAGGCCCTCAACACCGTGGTCATCGACCTCCGTGGTCGCGTCAGCTACACCGACTTCGTGGTCGTCACCACGGGCACCTCGGAACGCCATGTCAACGCCATCGCCACTCAGGTCGATCAGGCCATGGCCGACGCCAACCGGCCCTCGATCAGCACCGAGGGAAAGACCTCGGGCAACTGGGTCCTCCTCGACTATGGCGATATCATCGTCCACGTCTTCGATCAGGACGCCCGCCGCGACTATGACCTGGAGCGCATGTGGTCGGAGGCTCCTCGCATTGAGCTCGAGGACGCCCCCGACGAGCTCTACGGGCGATTCGACGCCCAGCGCTTCGATAACTAGTGCTGCCCGCTGGAAGTACGTAGATGCTCTCGGCGGACAGCATTAGCCCCCAAAGAGAGCCCCCCCTATTTGTGGTAGGGCTCTTTTCGGATGATGGTCAGCGCGCGGTAGAGCTGCTCCCACATCAGCATCATCGCTACTTCGTGGGGAAAGGTCAGCGCCGACAGCGACCAGCGCCGATCGGCGCTGGTCCTGACCTGTCGCGATAGCCCGTGGGCTCCCCCGATCAAAAAGCTTACCTCTTGGCGGCCGTGGACCATCCATTCATTGATCTGTCGGGCCCACTCCACGCTATTCATCTGCTTTCCCCCTTCGGTCATCGCCACCACCAGTGAGCCCTCATTGACCGCTCCCAACAGGCGTTGCCCTTCTTTCTGCTTGACCTTCTTGGCCGTCCCTCGCCGAACCTTTCTGACGTGTTTTTCCTCCACCTGGAGGTGGTGCTCCAGACGGCCACGATAGTCGCCAGCCACCTTCTTGAGGTGGCTATTCTTCATCTCTCCCACGGATATCAACGTACACTTCATCGACCACCTCTGTGGCATGGGGGCATGTTATTGACCGCATCGCTCATCGGGCATCGAGCTTGCACATCTATCCCCCTCCACACAACCCGAAAGGGCCTATCGCCGATAATCGCAGGGTTCCTCCTGATCCGCGCTAATCATTTTCTCGGAGACCCTATCATGGCCCTTAAGACCCTTTTCGCTCCCTCCTGTGCGGGCTGCGATGGTCGGTGCCTTGACGCCGGGGGGTTTTGCCCCCTCTGTCGACCCACCGTCTATCGCCTATCAACTGGTCATTGCCCGCGCTGCGCCCTGCCTCAACTAGACGTTGAAGCAAAGGCCCCTGCCCCCATCGAATGCAGCAGCTGTCGACGCGATCCACCGGCATTCTCGCGCACTCACGCGCTGTTCGAATACGCCGGCGCCGTCGCCGAGGCGATTCGCCGCATCAAGTATAGTACCGATTTCCCGGCGCTTCGCGCGCTCTGCCGAACCCTCTCGCCCTGGCTCATGGACCGACTCTCAGAGACCCCTTCACCGCTTCAAATCATCCCCATCCCGGCCCATCCCTCCTCGCTTCGCCGTCGCGGGTTTCACCTTCCCTCCCTGCTCCTTCGATGGAGCCTTCCCCGGCGCCATCGCCACCTGATCACCAACGGCCTGTGGAAGCCACAGAAAACGCGCAAGCAGGCGTCTCTTCCCCTTGGCCAACGCCACTCCAATATCCGCAACGCCTTTCGCTGCACTCCCCGGCTTGTCCCGGATACCAAAGCCGTCCTTTTTGATGATGTCCTCACCTCTGGCGCCACCGTTCATAGCGCAGCCCAGACCCTTAAACAGGCCGGTCTCGAAGATATTGAGGTTTGGACCGTCGCCCGCGCCCCGGCCCCCCATGGAATGAGCATGCGGCCGCACTCACCGGCCACATCCGACGGCGACGACCGAAATCAATCCCCATAAGCAACCATTCAACTCGGCCCCCGTGGACGCCTGCCAGGTTCGCCTATTGAAAACCCCAGGAAATACTATCAGTCTATGGATCGGTTCTCTCTGCGACTACCCCATGGGCCAGATACTCGAGCGCTGGCCCTTGACCGTTGCCATGGAGTTCATCGATGGAGTTATCATGAAGCCCGCACTACTCCTCAACGCTTCTTACGAACCCCTCTCAATCGTGGATTGGAAACGGGGAATCCGTCTGATGATCCTGGGCAAAGCCGAAGTTCTGTCGGCCTACTCACGCCATATCCGTTCGGCGCGCACTTCGATCGCCTTGCCCTCAGTGCTTCGGTTGCAGCGCCGCGTCAAGCTTCCACACCGTCGCATTCACTTTTCGCGCGCAAACGTCTACCGGCGCGATAATTTCCAATGCCAGTACTGCGGCCAGACCTTGCCGGCGTCACAACTGACCTTTGATCACGTGCTCCCCCAGAGCCGTGGTGGCCCAACCAACTGGAAAAATATTGTCACCAGTTGCCAGCCCTGCAATCGCACCAAATGCTCCCGAACCCCGGAAGAGGCCCAAATGCCGCTGCTCAACAGGCCCTCTGAGCCCCGCTGGTGGCCCTTCTCGGCGGGCGCCAAAGACGTCGACGATCACCCCGAGGATTGGAAACCCTATCTTTGGGTCTAATCTTTGAGGTACACCTTCGGCGCCCCCCCTCTTCCCCAGATTGGGGACGCCCAATGACTCACCTTGAAGACGGGATCATCCAGGCATGAATAAAATCGCGATCATCGCCGACATTCACGCCAATCGTTTTGCTCTGGACGCCGTCATCGATGCTCTGGACTCCCATCGGGTCGACGAGGTGATCGTCGCCGGCGATATGGTGGGCCGCGGCCCTCAGGGAAGCGCCGTCGTCGAGCGCATCGACGACCTCGACTGGGCCGCCCTTCGCGGCAATCATGAGGACTACTTGCTCTCTTTTTGCCTCGACGACATTCCCGACCCCTGGCACCACGAGGAACAATGGGCTGCGTCGCGGTGGATGGCCCACGAATTATCCTCCCGCGCCCAGCGCTTTATCGACACCCTTCCCTTCTCCATTAACTCTTCCATCGATCCCAATATCTGCGTCTTTCATGGAAGTCCCAATTCCCATAGCGAGGGCATCGGCCCCTGGACCGGCGAGCAACGCCTCAACCACTACCTCCACCAGATCGATGGCTCCCTCTTGGTCTGCGCCCACACCCATCGACCGCTGCACTACCAAAACGAGGGGGGCACCATCATCAACGTGGGCTCCGTTGGCCTCCCCTTTAATGGCGACTGGCGCGCTCAATTCGTGATCCTCACCGGCGAGCCCGGCCAATGGGAACCCTCCTTTCACAAGGTAGAATACGACCGCCAGGCCTTTCTCGACCACTACTCCAGCAGTGGTTTTTTGGACCAGGGCAAGGTCACGGCTCAACTTCTCTACCTGGAAGTGCGCCATGCCCGGCCCTTCCTGGTTCCCTTTCTCAAGTGGAGCGAAAAAACGGGCCGCCCCCCTCAAAAAAGCAGCCTTGATGCCTTTCTCGAGATCTACGACCCGAATCAATCGATGCGCGAATTTTTCAATTCCCTATCCAGCTAGTGCTGCCCGCCGGACGTACGCCGCTTCTCCCGGCGTTCAGCACCGGCGAGAGTGCTTGCGTTTTTTCTAAACGCACTTCGAGAGCCCCTCACAAAACATCGTCCATCAACTCCTCGACGACCGACTCATGGAATAATTTGCTGATCGA
>CAYQBU010000254.1:0-4403 GCA_964415785.1 uncultured Bradymonadales bacterium | reverse complement strand
GCTGCCACCGCCAATTTCCACGGACAACTCACGGGCCTCAACAAGATCGATAACCCCGGCCCCGACGAAATCCTGATGGCCACCATCGAGACCACCTCCACCGGCATCGATACTCCCATGCCCGACCCCGGGCCCCTGAGCACCATCTACGAAGATGGCAACTACTCTATCACCTCCCGCATCGGTGATCTCGCCCTGGTCGCTTTTGGCGGACTCTACAACACGGAAACCGGGGAGTTCCGTCCCACCTTCATGGGCGTCGAGCGCTACCGCGTCGCCTCCGATGGCGGGTCCTACGAAGTCGATATCGACCTCGACATTCCACTCAACGACTCCTTTGGGTTTAAGTTCTCAGGGCCTCCTTTCGACCCCGACGGGCCGGACACCAAACGGGCGGAGGTCTACCTGGATCTGGGCATCGACGGCATCTATGGCCCCCTCGACCGCACCTACGAAGGGGGATCTGACAGCAACGTGCTCAACATCGATTATATCGCCTCCCTGGAGGGCGATCTCGACGACGCCGCCTACCACGTCCTTGGAGAGGTCGACACCGACGGCGCCAACCCCCGAAGCCGGGCCTTCGTCACCGGACTCAACGAGACAAGCACCACCCACGCCACCCCACCGATGTCTCCCGTCGTCGAGGTTCAATCCCCAGAGCCCGGCGACAGCGCCAGCGCCGCCCCCGTCTTCTGGCAACGCATCGGCCCCAACGTCCCCGACCTCTTTTACGTCCAGCTCCAGACCCCCATGGGCGAGGTCATCTGGGACATCTTTTTGCCCGGTGACGCCAACGGATTTATCTTCCCTGACTTTCCGGACCTCTCGGACTACGCCACCGAAGATGCGGATGGAAACCTCGTCGCTCCTCTTCCCTACCCCGGTGGAACCTATATTATGGTGATCGTCGGTATCACCAACGATGGACTATCCCTCCAAGACTACACCTACGACAATATCGACACCATGAGCCCCGACAGTGTCAGCATTTCTCAGCATGTGATCACCTTCTGACCTCTCTTGCCACAGCGGTCTCGAAATGATTTCGCTTCCCTCTTTGTTTCGCCTCCAAGCGTCACGCCTTTCCCCCGACCGGGAGCTTGAATTGTGATTTCCTTTCGTGCCGCAGCCACCACGGCCTGCTTCTGCTTGGTTTTGAGCTCCCTTGGCTGCACCGCTGAAGATGGCGAGGCCCCTGCCAACCTTGGTAACAACGCCAACGGCTCCCCCAACGGATCGTCGAACCAGACGCCTAATAATAACCAGGGCGGAGAAAATAACGACCCCAATGTAGACGCCAATAATAACGACGACGATGACCGTCCAGAACCCGGCAACGGCGACGACTTCGACTGGGACGATGAAGATTTTGCCATCAGCGCCGTCATTCCCCCCCAGGGCCCTCTGGAAGGGGGGACCGAAGTCCGTGTCACCGGCCATGACCTCAGCGAGGGCACGGAGCTTCGCTTCGGCTCCCAGTCCGTAGATACTGAACTCTCCGAGGGACAACTGGTCGCCACCACGCCTCCTTCCGACTCCTCGGGGCCTGTGATGGTCCGTGCCATCTCTCCCGGCGGCCAGATCTCCGAATTGGCCAACGGCTTCACCTACGCCGACCCCACCGCCGTCGACGACTGGTTTCCCTCCGTCGCCCCATCCACCGGCGGCGTCGAACTAACCCTCATCGGCGAGGGCTTTTCCGACCCCACGGGCATCAGCTTTGATGGTCAAAGCGCCGCCTCCATCGATGTCGTCAACGACGAACAGATCCGCGCCAAATTGCCCCCACTGCCGGCTGGCCCCGTCGATATCCGGATCACCACTGAGTCCCACCAGATCGACCTGCCCGACGCCCTGACCATCTTCGACCCCATCTCCATAAAGGGCGTCACTCCCACCGTCGGTCATCCCGATGGCGGCGACACCCTTGTCATCGAAGCCTCCGGTCTTACCGACGATGTGGACGTCCAACTGGGCGACCAGTTGGCGACCGTGGATGCCGTCGATACCGACGCCGGCACGATCCACGTCACCACCCCGTCCTCCGACCCCGGCGCCGTCGACATTCGAGTGCTCAACGATTTTGCCATCGACCGCATCCCCCAGGGCTTTCTCTACGACGCCGACGATCAACCCTTTCTGCACAGCCTCTCTCCTTCGGTGGCCTCCACCGACGGCGACAGCGAGCATGTCCTCTCCGGCCAGGGCCTCGACGACCCCGATGCCACCGTGGAGGTCGACGGCATTGCGGCCACCATCATCGACGCCAGCGCCAACACCCTTGATTTCAAGGCCCCACCCCGTCCTCCGGGCCCCGCAAGCGTCGAGCTCTTCGTCGGCGCTCAACTCGTCGACACCCTCGACGATGCACTCCACTACCTCGACCCCATCGAATTGCTCGACCTCACCCCCGCCAGCGGCTCCAGTGACGGCGGCGACACCCTGACGATGACCGGCGAAGGCCTCGACCAAATCGACGCCATCACCCTCGGCGCCTCCAGCGCATCCTTTGATATTCTCGACGACCAGACCCTCGAGATCACCACCCCTTCCCACGAACCGGGCACCGTCGATCTCCACGCCACGGACACCGCGGGCCGGACCCATACCCTGGAGCAGGCCTTCCACTTTCGCAGCGCCCCCGAAGTCTGGGGCATCGACCCCGGTCGTGGGAGCATTGCCGGCAACACCTTCGTGACCCTCTATGGCAGAGGGTTTGACGACTCCCTATCGGTCTTCGTCGACGACAACGCGGCCACCGACATCCGATCCCCCGATCCCTACTCGCTGTCCTTTCGAACCCCTCCTGCTTCCTCGAGCGGTGAGGTCGATATCACCATCGACGATGGCACCGACACCGTCGTCGCCCCCCATCCCTTTATCTATTTTAACCCCACCTCCTCCTTCGGAGGCGCCTGGGGGCCTCCCGTGACGGGAAGCATGAATATCACGGTCATCAACGCCGACGGCAGCCCCGTTCCCGGCGCCTTCGTCATGCTCTCCACCGATCCCTCCACCGACTTTCAGGGCACCACCGACGCCAACGGCCAGGTCACCCTCTCCGGTCCCGGCCTCCAGGGCCCCCAGATGGTCACCGCCACCGCCGCCGGACTTTCCACCTTCACCATTCGCGAACTGGACGCCAAAAACCTCACCATCCCGCTCAACCCCGTGGAGCCGGCCGATGGCGATCCCGGCGGCGACATCGACCCCCCACCCCATGCTCACTTCCATGGCGAGGTCACGGTCACCGGAAAGGGCTCCGACCCCACCCGCGGAGCCATGGAGATCAACCACTCCCAGGTCCGCGTCACCAGACCCGGCGTCAACGCCGGCGGATTTCTCCCCGGTGCCGACGCCGACGTCCCCGGCGAGGGCTCCTACGCCACCATCTCGCGCGTCGGCGACCTCGCCCTCGTCGCCCTCTGCGGTTACCTCGACGAGGACACCGAGCACTTCACCCCCAAATTCATGGCCGTAGAGCGCTATATCGCCGCCGCCAACGGCGACGTCTCCGAGATCGACCTGGAATGCGAACACCCCGTCGACGCCAGCCTCCCCATTAAATTTAACGACCCCATCTATGCTCCCGACGGCCCCCATCTGCAGCGCGTGCAGACCTACCTCGACTTTGGCTTCGAGGGCGTCCTCCAGATGCCCGAAGCCGTCACCAGCGCCGACTCTATCGTCGATGCCGGCCCCGTCCCCCATATTGAGGGTGTGGTCGGCGACCTCCAATTTATCGTCCGCGCCGGCTCCTACACCCATGGCAACGCCCTACCCTACAGCCAGACCGACCTCCCTAATATCGACGCCACCGACCAACTCCAGTCCACCTCCCCACTGATCGCCATCCCCGATGTCACAGACCCCGGCGATACGGAGTTGATCGACGGCCAGCTCAGCTGGGTCCACCAGGGCTCCAACACCCCGGACCTCCACCTCTTTCGCCTTCACAACAACTACGGCCTCCCCGTCTGGACCTTCGTCGCCCCGGGCAACCATACCACCTTGCCGCTGCCCACCTTTCCCTCCTTTGATGACCTCCCCGACGATGACCGCCCCGACCCCTACGTCGGCGGATCCCTCTTCACCATCATCGAGGCCCCCCGCATCGCCGATTTCGACTACAACCATTTCACCATCGACCACCTCGAGGGCAGCCAGTGGCAGGGCTACGCCACCGACCAACACACCCTTCGCCTTCGCGATTAATGGCTTCTCATCACCGGGGGATCACTGCTAAGGTCTGGGCCGCCGACGTCTGGCATTGGATTTCTTTCAGGCCCACACCATGCCCATGAAATTAACCCCCATGATGCAGCAATACCTGGATGTCAAAGATCGATATCCAGACTCCATCCTCTTTTTTCGCCTCGGCGATTTCTACGAGATGTTTT
>CAYQBU010000253.1:0-4440 GCA_964415785.1 uncultured Bradymonadales bacterium | reverse complement strand
GAAGAAGAGGAAGAAGAGGACGATGTGGCGGCGGTGGCCGTGGGGGCGTCGGAGTCCGAGTTTTTCGAAGAGGATGATGAAGTCCATACCTTCTCGGATAATTTCGAAGAGGAGATGGGGCTGGGCTCGAAGCGATGGAAGGGGCCCATCATCGCTGTTGTATTGGTGGCGTTGGTGGCGATCGCGATGGCGGGATACACGATCTTTTTAGATGAGGGAGAGGTCGATGATGTGGAAGGGCAAGCGGCCGCTGTGGTGCCGGAGCCCGAAGAAGAGGAAGAGCTGGCCGAAGAGGAAGAGCTGGCCGAAGAGGAAGAGGAAGAGCTGGCCGAAGAAGAAGAAGAGGATCCTGCGGAAATGCGTCTGGCCGCCGTCGGTGGAGCGGAGCAGGCCGTGGAGCGAGCTCGGTTCACGGCCGGTTTTGAGGCCGAAGATATGGAGGTCGCCCTGGCGCGGGAAGCACAAGAGGCGGAAGAGGAGAGTGAGCCCGAAGAAGAGGCGGAGCCGACGGGCCCGACGGTGGCCGAAGAGACGCAGCGGCTCCAGGGGCTGGTCAGTGAGGAAGATCCGGCGGCCCTGTCGCTGGGAGAGGAGCTATCGCAGCGGGCTCCCAATGATGGTCGAGTGGCCTTTCTCAATGGACGGGCGATGGCCAATGAGGCCGATTTTGGAGGGGCCCTCGAGGAGTTTCAGAGGGCTCAGGGCCTGGGATTCGATACGGGCGATCTCTACCTGGAGATGGGCGTGGCCTATCAGGCGACGGGCCAAAACCCGCAGGCCCAGGAGGCCTACGAGACCTTCCTGGAGGTGGCGCCCAATCACAATCAGGCCAGTGAGATTGAGCATATCCTGAATACACGCTTTTGAGATCGATCGCCTTAAGGACGTTCCATGCTGGTCATGACCATTGAATCGAGTTGCGACGAGAGCTCGGCGGCGATCGTAAAAGACGGACGGCATTTGTTGGCCAATGCGGTGGCGAGCCAGATCCCGGTGCATCAGCGCTATGGCGGCGTGGTGCCGGAGTTGGCGAGTCGCAATCATATTCGCGACATCCATACGGTGATCGACGAAGCTCTGGAAGAAGCGGGGGTGGCGCTGCCCGATATCGAGGGATATGGGGTGACGGCGGGGCCGGGTCTGGTGGGAAGCCTGCTGGTGGGCATCGAGACGGCCAAGGGCCTGGCCTATGCCCACGACAAGCCCTGCGTGGGGCTCAATCACCTGGAAGCGCATATGACGACAGTACTGCTGGAGGGCGATCACGATCGCCCGGAGATGCCCTATATGGGGTTGATCGTCAGCGGTGGGCATACGGATCTATATTTGGTTCGGGAGATGGGAACCTACGAATGCCTGGGGGGCACACGCGACGACGCGGCGGGAGAGGCCTTTGATAAGGTGGCCAAGATGCTGGGGCTTCCCTATCCAGGAGGAGTGGCCATCGACCGGCTGTCGCGCGATGGGGATCCGAAGCGCCATCGCTTTCCACGACCGATGTGGACGCGATCGAATCTGGATTTTTCGTTTTCGGGATTGAAGACGGCGGTGGCCCGGCACCTGGAGGAGCAAGGAGAGCCGGAGGGCCAGGACCTGGCCGATCTCTGTGCGTCATTCCAGGAGGCGGTGGTTGATGTATTGGTGATGAAGGCATTGGCGGCCTGCGATCAGCAGGGGGTGCCACGGCTGGTGGTGTCGGGAGGCGTGGCCTGCAACCATCGGTTGCGCCAGGTGGCCAGGGCGCGCTGCGAAGAAGAGGAGGTAGAGCTCTTCGTGGCGCCGCTGTCGCTGTGCACGGATAACGCGGCGATGCTGGGTCCTATCGCCGAATACCGCCTTGCGCCGTTGGCCAACGAGGGATTTACAGGTTATGACATTCGTGCCCGGGCGAGCATGTCGCTCGGGATCTCGCATCGCAACCCGAGTTCAGCTCACCGCTAAGGAGCGCCCGGATATGGGGAAGTCGTCCACGTCGAAAATTTTGGGAATGCTGATCCGTCATAAGTCGATACGCGCCGCGCTGCAGATCGATGGGAACGGCAAGATCCAGGCCAGAGAGGGCCAGGCGCTGTCGTTGCAGGCGTCGGGCGCCGAGGACACGACGATGCTGATGCCCATCGATACCTCCAAGGAGGGGCCCCAGGAGGCGATCTATATCTGCGATTTCGGCGAAGACTTCCTGGTGGTGATCTTCGATGAAGATGCGGAATTTGATCCCATCAAGCGCGATGTCGACGAGCTATTAGAGCAATTTAGTTAGTCGGGTTAGTCGTCGTCGCCGTAGACTTCCTCGCGCTCCAGGGTTTCGGCCTCCAGGCCGCCCTCGATGAGCACCTGCGGGATGCCGCCGACATCGTAGATATCGAGGTCGTCGGTCTCGGGGATCACAAAGAAGGCCAGTCCCCAGTAGACGGCGAGGGCGGTGGCCCAGGTGAGTATGGATTTGATCATGTCGCCGCGAGCGATGAGCGCCAGCAGGGTAAAGAGGGTGACTCCGGTGATCAGGACGCCCACCACGCCCAGGTCTTTGGTGAAGTAGGCGATGACGTTGGTGGGGGCGGCGACGAAGAGGGCGTTAATAAAGGTATTATAATCGGAGGAGAGTTGGATGAACCGAAAGGTCAGCAGGATGACAACGAGCTGAGCGACGGCGGCGGCGATATAGAAGGTCACTGGGGTCCAGCTCAGTCCAGCTTCGGCGATGAGAAGGGACATGGTGTATTCCTGCAGGGGGAGTGCGGCGAGCCAATCGTAAAGGTCATCATAGACGACGAGAGGGGGGGCTTCAAAGGTCGTGGGCCGGCGTGCATGTTGCCAAGGACGGGCGCGGGCGAATAAGTTGTGGGTTGCTCAACGGATGTCATTGACAGTCAAACCGAACCCCAGGATGCAAGTATGCTCTATGTGGAATTGATTCGTAAAAAGCGGGATGGAGAGCGCCTCAGCGACGAGGAGTTAAAGGCGTTGATAGAGGCCTATACTGCGGGGGATATGCCGGAGTATCAGATGGCGGCATTTTTGATGGCCGTCTATTTTCGCTCCATGGAGGCCGAGGAGTTGTCGACATGGACGGAGGCGATGCTGCATTCGGGAGAAGTGCTCGATCTGAGCGCCATTGAGGGGACGAAGGTCGACAAGCACTCCACGGGAGGGGTGGGCGATAAGGTGTCGCTGATCCTGGCGCCGCTGGCGGCAGCGGCGGGATTGAAGGTGCCCATGATCTCCGGTCGGGGCTTGGGCCATACGGGAGGGACGCTGGACAAGCTGGAGAGTATCCCGGGCTTTGATGTCAATCAGACCGTAGAGCGCTTCAAGGAACTCGTCGACGACTACGGGCTGGGCTTGATCGGCCAGACCGAGGAGATCGCGCCGGCGGACAAGGAGCTGTACGCGCTGCGCGATGTGACGGGGACGGTGGAGTGCATCCCGCTGATCGCCAGTTCCATCATGAGCAAGAAGCTCGCCGAGGGCATCGACTCGTTGGTGCTGGACGTGAAGGTGGGCAGCGGGGCGTTTATGAAAGAGGTGGAGCAGGCCCGGGAGTTGGCGCAGACCATGATCGACATCGGGGCGGCCATGGATAGACCGGTGCGAGCGCTGGTGACCGATATGGATCAGCCCCTTGGCTATGCAGTGGGCAATAGCCTGGAGGTCATGGAGAGCGTGGAGACGCTGCGCGGCCAGGGCCCCGAGGATCTGACGAAGGTGACCGTGGAGTTGGTCCTGGAAATGCTCGACGTGGCCGGGAAGGTCGACGATCGAGAAGCATCGAGAAAAAAGCTCTACGGGCTTTTGGAAGATGGCACGGCGCTGCAGGTGTTTGCCGATATCATCGAGGCCCAGGGCGGCGATGCATCGATCTGTGAGGATTTCAGCAGGCTGCCGACGGCGGAGCATCAGGTGGCCTTTGAGGCCTCGACGTCAGGTGTGATTCAGGCCATCGACGCCCAGCAGGTGGGGATCGCGGCGCTGGAGTTGGGGGCGGGACGGCGAAAGAAGGAAGACGATATCGATCCGGCGGTGGGGCTGGTGTTTAAGGCCAAGCGGGGAGACGCCGTGGAGGGTGGCGATACGATCCTGGAGATCCACTACAGCGAGGGCGGCGATGTGGAGGGGGCAAAGCGTCGGCTGGAAGCGGCCATTGAGATCGGCGAGGGGCAGGTCGAAGCGCCGCCGTTGATCCTGGAGCGATTGGGCTGAGCCTGGAGCCCGCGCAAAGAGAAAACCCCGCCCTGGGGCGGGGTTTTCTCGGGTCCTGACGCACTAAGCCGGGTTTTGTCTCCCCCTCCAAAGAGGGGGCGATGATCATTCATCTAGGCGCCGCGTTGCCGAGGCGCTCGAGCGGTTACCTGGAGTCATCGAGGAGGGACACCTCAGAGGCCGTGGCCTCGACTCCAATTTACCTTGCATCGGATGGGGTTTACCTGGACGGGCGACGTC
>CAYQBU010000252.1:0-4445 GCA_964415785.1 uncultured Bradymonadales bacterium | reverse complement strand
CAACGACGATGGGGAACCCCCACGCACCGGCGGCTTTCCCCTCTGGCAACTGCTCAGCGGCCACGACCTGGAAAACTCCCTGATCGCTGTTGTCCGCTACTTCGGGGGCACCAAATTGGGCATGGGCGGACTGCGCCGGGCCTACAAGCAAGCCGGCCGCCTCGCTCTCCAGGACGCCGGCACCACGACCCATCACCCCAGCCGTTCACTGACACTGACGATAGCTTATGCTCAGTACGATGAATTTTGCCACCGCCTTCAAAATGTCCAGGCCTGCTCCATTGGGGATCTCCAATTCGAGGCCCAGATCACGCTAACCCTTCATATCTGGTCTTCCCAATGGCAACCCGTCACCGAGCGACTGGCGTCGTGGCTCCAGATCCCACTCCAAGAGCTATTGGATGGCCCCCATTCTCCGCCCACCGATTGAAACTTCCACTTGTCTCTCATCGTCTCGTACGCACAATCAGGTGCACCTTTAACGATCATCGATTTTTCAGGAGTGATCACATGAAAATTCAGGTCAATACGGACAGCAGCGTCGAGGGCGACCAGCGCCTCGAAGAGATCGTCACTGGCGAGATCGAGGACAAGCTCTCTCGCTTTCGCGAGCACGTCACCCGCATCGAAGTTCACATCCGAGACGAAAATAGCTCCAAAAAAGGCGGCGCCATCGACAAGCGTTGCCTCATCGAAGCTCGCCTTCGCGGCAAGGAACCGACGGCCGTCGATCACCGGGCTCCTTCCGTGGAAGCGGCCCTCAACGGTGCCACCAAGAAGCTCCGCCGCGCCCTGGACACCATCGTCGGCAAGAAATCGAAGCACCGCTAAACCCTCTACCTTCGGCTTGTTGCGATGAGTGAACGCTCCGACATCCGCGACGTTGACTCTGTAGCGATGGACGCCGATCAGTCAGCGGTCGCCACCCTTACCCTGGGTGGCGACCCCCTCGAGGCCCTGCGCGTTACCCCTTCCCTCCAGCACCTTCCCGAATTTCAACTTGCCGACGCTTCCTCTCCAGAGGTCGACCTCCAATGGCTCGACTCCCTGGGCGAAGGCGGCATGGGTGTGGTCAGCCTCGCCCGCCAGACCTCGCTTCAGCGCGAGGTGGCCGTCAAGACCGTCGTCGACGGTGCTTCCGATGCCGTCGTGGAATCCCTGCTCCAAGAGGCCTATATCACGGGCTTTCTCGAGCATCCCAATATCGTTCCCATCTATACCGCCGGACGCAGCGCCGATGGCCAGCCCTTGATCGTCATGAAACGGATTTCGGGAACCGTGTGGAGCGACTTGCTGGAAGAGCAGTGGAGCGATGGCCCCCCTGATCTGGAGCCCCATCTCGATATCCTCCTCCAGATCACGAGAGCCGTCCGTTTTGCCCACAGCAAGGATGTCGTCCATCGCGATATCAAGGCCGACAACGTCATGATCGGCGACTATGGCGAGGTCTACCTTCTCGATTGGGGCATCGCTTGCTGCCTGCGAGGCGACCGACCCCTGTTGCCCCACATCGATGAGGGTCAAGGCACCTGCGGCACGCCGGGCTATATGGCCCCCGAGATGACCCCCTTTTACGATGCGCCCATCGACGCCTATACCGACACTTATCTCCTGGGCGCCACCCTCCACTTCATCCTCTGTGGCCAGACCCGCCACCGCGGCCACTCGATCCCCGAATTCCTCCAGGTCGCCGCTCGCTCTGAGCCCCACGAATATCCCGAATCGACCCCCCTCGAACTCGCCGCCATTGCCAACAAGGCCTGCCACTCTGATCCCGCTCAGCGCTTTCAATCGGCCCGCGAATTCGAGGACGCTCTCACCGACTATCAGCGCCATCGCGAATCGGTCCTCCTCAGCGAGACGGCCGACGATAAACGCCACCTGCTCAAGCTTCGCCTTCACGCCGACCATTCCGACGTCGCCACCATCCAAAACCTCTTTGGCGAATGCCGCTTCGGTTATAACGAAGCCCTCCGCATCTGGCAGGACAATGAACGCGCCCTTCAAGGACTCCGGTCCTGTCTGACCATGATGGCCCATCACCATCTCGATCGCCGCCAACTCGATGCCGCCCGGGCCTGCGTCGAAGACCTCCCCGAACCGAACGAAGAGCTCCAAGAACGCCTGGAACAATTGGAGGACAAACTCCAGTCGGAACAAGCAGACGTCGCTCGCCTCAAGCAGATGGAAGAGGAATTGGACGTCACCACCGCCAGCTCAAGTCGCAGTCTACTGATGGTCATTTTCGGTACCGTATGGACCGCCACCAGCCTCTTTGGCGCCCTGCAACACGGTCCCACGGCCTCCATTCCCACCAGCGAGTTGGGCAGCTACGCCACCTCTGGCCTTCGCAATATGCTCATCGCCTTTGTCGGGGTCCTCGCCTTTCGCAAACAACTCCTGACCAATGCCGCTAATCGCCGGCTCGTCTATCTATTGCTCACCTTTGTCAGCGCCATCACCCTCCTGCGCGCCGCCACCTGGCTGGTGGAGTCCGGCTACTTTATCTCGCGCATCGGTGAATTTCTCATCGCCGGCGTCCTCATGATCGCTATCGGCCTGGTCAGCGATTTGCGGATTTGTGCCTTCGCACTCCTCTTCGTCGCTCTTTCCGCCTTCGCCATCATTTGGCCCGAGTATCACCTCCTGGCCCGTCCCATTGCCATTGGAGCGACCTTCTTCGGATTCGCCTGGCTCTGGACCCCGCGGCAAGTCAAAAAACGCATCGAGTTCAACTCAGCCTGACCTTTCATCATATTGCAAACCGTTTGTAATTCGGGCATCCTTCGGCGATAAGAGGTAGCCCTATCAGTTCCTCTATAGCCCGTGATTTGCCGTGACCACTCGAATGATGTTTATCGACTCGTCCCGGCCTCTTCCGGGCGCGCGAGTACGCCTCCCCAACGGTGACCACCATCGTCTCGATGAGCAGGGCCAACTGCACGTGGAGCTCGATCCGGGCCGCTACGACCTGGAGGTGGAGGTCGATGGTCGGTGGAAGACCCGCACCGTGGAGGTCGGCGTCGACGACACGATGCTTGTCATTGACGTCAAACCCGGTCAGTCCTCCACCGATGCCTTGATCGGCTCCACGCTCGGCGCCCGATATAGAATTGATGAAACCCTGGGCCGTGGTGGCATGGGCGTCGTCTACCGCGCCACCGATGTCCGTCTCGAACGCCAGGTGGCCATCAAAACCCTCAATGCCAAATTCCGCGAAGACGAGGAGGCGCGCTCCCTATTTATGAAAGAGGCCCGCCAGATGGCGCCTCTTTCTCATCCCAACCTCCTCGGCATTCACGATGTCACCACCATCGATGATCACCACCTGATGGTCACCGAACTCATTGAGGGAATCGCCCTTGATAGGTGGCTAAAATCAGAACACCCCATCGCCTTCGATGAGCTCCTTCCCGTTATTTACCAACTGGTGGAGGTGGTCCACTACCTCCACGCCCAGGGGGTTATTCACCGCGATATAAAGCCCTCTAACGCCATCCTTCAGCCCGATGGCGAAGTCACCCTCATCGACTTCGGGTTGGCCCGGGGACTCGATCAACTGGCCTCCAAGGGCACCGCCATTCGCGGCACGCCGGCCTATATGGCCCCTGAACAAGTACTTGGCCCTGAGTTGAGCAATGCCACTGACGTCTATCAACTCGGCGCCACCATTTACGAGCTCATCGCCAATGAAGGGACAGTCGACATCGATGGCGGCAACCTTCTAGCCTATATCAAAGCCGACCTCGTTCCCCTGGACCAACGCCGCCCTTCCACTCCCGACGACCTCGTCCGCATTGTCCATTGCTGTCTGGAGTCCGAACCCGACGACAGGCCGGATACTGAAGAACTCCTCTCCGTGCTGGCTCAGCAATACCAGGCGTTAACCGGCCAGCCCATCCAGTCTAATAATACCTCAACGGGGATCACCTCATCTCAGAGCATCGCCGCCATTGATCCCGTAGCGAAAACCGACGCGGCGCCACTGGGCATGGAGAACGTTCAAGAGGGTGGCAATCCTGCCAATACCAAAGACGGAGATATAACGAGTAGCAACGGTTCCGGGGTGGGTCGAAAACTCGCCATCCCCGGAGCCATCATGGCATTGCTTGTTGTTGTTTCGGGGGTCTGGATCTCTCGCTCTGACGCCCCAGAAACAGAACCGTCTGCAGAGCCCAGCCATGCCGTCGTGGATTCCAATGAGCAGGCCTCTGATCCCCCTTCCGAAACGCCGGAGGCCGACGACGTCATCAACCGCTCGATTCGCTCCATCGAAGCCGCCGTGGAAGCCGGTACAAGGCAGAGCGAACTTGTCAGCGCTCGCCCGGACTCCGACAGCGGCCCCGCGGAGCCTACAGACCAATCTCCCACCCCCTCTGAACCCGAACCCGAACCCGAACCTGAACCCGAGCCCGAACCCGAGCCTGAACCCGAGCCTGAACCCG
>CAYQBU010000251.1:0-4452 GCA_964415785.1 uncultured Bradymonadales bacterium | reverse complement strand
CAGAGCCGGAGCCAGAGCCGGAGCCAGAGCCGGAGCCAGAGCCGGAGCCGGAGCCGGAGCCGGAGCAAGCCCCGGCCGACGCCGACGAGGAAGAGTCCGACGGTGGCGGATCGGACCTGCGCATATTTCCCATGGATTGATAGAGCACCTCACCCGGATTATTCACGCCTCCTCTACTGCGGCCCATCAGAGCCGAGATCCCGTCATCTCACCACAAGGGCATTTCCTCGCTGCACCCCAGGAGTACCCGGTAGCGATGCTCCCAGCGCGCTCAGGGCGCGTCACGACGTCTCATGAATAATCCGGGCTGAGATAGACCTGAGGCGCAATGATGTCCTATCCTTGTAGCATCGCCTGGCACCATTATTTTCGAGTCGCCCCGTACCCAGGATTAAGACATGATGAACCCCCTTCGATTGACGACGGCCATCGCCCTCTTTTTTGTGGCCGCTCTATTTTCGATGCCCACCGCCCTGGCTCAGGAGGCGGCCGGCGTCGACGACGATGTTGCCGAGGAGGCCACCGGCGATATTGAGGAGGCCCAGGCGGCCTTTGACCGCGGTGCGCGCTACTACTACGAGGGCGAATTTAGCAGCGCCATTGTGGAGTTTCGCCGGGCCAATCAGATCCATGCCCACCCGATTTTTCAGCATAATATTGCGCTCTCCAATCGTCATCTGGGGCGGCCGGAGCGGGCGTTGGAAGCGGCGTTGGAGGCCGACAAAGCCGCCGACGAGCTTCCCCCGGAGACGGCGGCGATCAATAGCTCGCTGGTCGCGTCGCTGACGACGGTCAACCGGGCGGGAGCGGTGGCCAGTGATGTGGCGGCCCATCGCGAAGAGCAGGAGCGACAAGACGAGGAGCCCGATGCGGTCGGTGAGGCTCCGGAGGTCGAGCCGTCCCCGGAGGTCGAGGCGGCCTCGTCCTGGGGCGGATTGGGCTGGGTCGGGGCGGCGGGACTGGGCGTCGGTGTCGCCGCTCTGGGTGGCGCGGCGGTGCTGGACCGCCAGATCAGCAACGAGATCAGCGATATCAGGGCCGAAGGTGAGGGGATCTCCAATGCGCAGCGAAATTCTTTGGAGAGCCGTCAGACCACCGGTCGGGTCCTCTTATTCTCGGGGGCCGGCATGGCGCTCGTGGGCGCCACGCTCGTCGCCGTGGAGCTGGTCACCGAACCCTCACAAAATAGCCGAGGCGTCGCCATCGCCCCGTCGATTCAGCGCCCGGGGATGGAGATGATCCTTCGGTGGTAGCAGCTCAACGCCTCAATCCCCGAAGGTCGCGTATTGGAGCACCGAGCTGTCTTCGACGGCGTAGACCATATGGGCATGGTTGTTGTCGTCGACGACCATGGCGTGGGTAAAGCCACGGGCGTCGGCATCAATGGTGGTGTGTGACCACTCACCGTCGACGGCGCGGTGGGCGTGGGTAAAGACGGGTACGGTGGCAAAGGTGCGGTAGGCCACGTGGACGCGCCCCGATGGATCGACGGCGATCGAGATGGAGCCCTGGTTGGCATCTTCGACAATGGGCTCGATATCCCACTGCGTGTCGTCGAGGCCCCGGCGAGCGTATTTCAGGGTCTGAGAATCTCGATTCCGGAAGACGATATGCACGTGGGATTCGTCGACGGCGATATCGACATTCTGTGCCACCGTAAAGTCCAGGTCGATCTCTTCCGTATCCCAGGAGGAGCCCTCGCCTCGTCGGGTGTAATAGATGGCGTCCTCGTTGAGATCGGAACTGATATCGATAAAGCTGACGTGGACACGGTCATCGTCGTCGATGGCAATGGCCGCGTCGCGAAGCATATTTCCGTCAAAGATCGTCGGCGACGACCATCCCACCCCCCCGGTGGTGGCATAGTGAAGTCCCGCATCACGGAAATGGTGGACGATGTGGGGATTGGCCTGGCTGTCGACGGCGATAGAGGGTCTGGCGACCATTGAGCCGCCCAGCTCCTCCACGGTGGGTGAGGCGCCGACGGCGTCGAGTTGGGTGCGCACATATCCCAGCGACCAGCTGTTGTTTAACGCCAGGTGGAGATAGTCCTCCCCGTCGACGGCCAGGGAGTGATGGGGGAAGGGGCCGGTTTCGGTGAGCAAATGCTCGGGCTGCCACTGACCGTCAACAGGGGCGGAGCGGTAGAAGATTTCGGAGAAGTCCTCTGAGGAATGGTCGACGGCATAGCTTGCGTGGAGGCGTTGTTCGCCATCGATGGCCAGGGATACGGAGTCGATGGAGCGCTCTTCTCCCAGGTCGCTGGCGAGGGTGGTGGAGGAGAAATCGATGGCTCTGCAGGTTCCGCTCCGGCAGTAATTGCCGGATGAACAGTCACGAGAACAATCGCCGCAATAGTCATCATTTGACGATTTATCGACGCAGTTGGATCCGCACAACGTCTTGCCGTCAGGGCAGTCGTCGCCGTTATCGGCCACGCATTGCTCGTCGACGCAAATTTCATCGCTCTCGCAATCTTCGCAGGGATCATCACCATTGGTCTGGTTATTTGCGTTGATTGTGGAGTTGTTGTCGCCGTTATTGGTGACGTCATTTTCCTCGACGTCGAGATCGTCGAAAAGACCGCTGCATCCAGACGTAAATAGAAGGGCTGCGCACCATAGGACGACGGCAAGTGGGGTGGAGGAGCGGAGGAGTCTCGCCGGGGAAAGGGTGTGTTTTTGGGTCAAAACGTGCTCCATGTCGTGAACGATGACTTCAGAAAAGGGGGTCAATAAGTGGTCTGTGTTCAATTGATGGTCGTATATCTCAAGGTCTCGCCCCCATCGCGGTATAAGAGGTGTGGATAGCCCCGGGTGTCGACGTCGAGGTCGATATGTGCGCCCTGCAAGATCTCGGCGTCATCGATCACCTGGGTCAACCAGTCGTCGCCGGTCTTTCGGGCATATCGAATCTCGGTTCTGTCGTTTAAGTCGTAGTCGTAATAGGCGATATGAGGTCGGTTCTTGGAATCGACGGCAAAGGCGATTGTGCGGCTCAAGTTTTCACCGCTGTCGACCTGTTCGATGGACCAGGAGGAGGACTCCCCGGCGTGGCGGTGGCCGTAGAAGAGCTGGTCCGATTGCTGATCGATCATCGCGAGGTGAATGGCGCCAGTGTCATCGACGGCGACTCGGTGTCTGGAGGAGACGGCGTAGTCGGAGCTGATGGAATCATAGGACCACTGCTGGTCGAATTGGGCGTGAAATATCTCCCAGGGGCTGGTGATCGTAAAGGTGGTGTGCAGCACGTCGTCGACGCCTATGGCCGTCTGGGGCGCACCGGGGTTGGGGACCTCAATGATTCTATTGATGGATTGATGAGTCCACTGATGGCCATCGTAGGCCAGATGTTCAATATCGCCGGCGTTGGTCCCGACGACGGCGTGGAGGGTGTCCTGGCTGTCGATGACCATGGAGTGGTGGATGATCGGTGCTGAAATACTGGTGTCGTCGGAGATATGTCGGTGGCTATCCCAGGAGCCGTTTTCTCTGGCGGCATAGCTGAGCCTGATGCCATCGATATAGGTGAGATGGAGGTTCTGATCGCCATCGAAGACCAGGGATAGCCAGTTGGGATCACTGTCCAGGGATGCGATGGACTCGGAGGACCATGAACCGCCGTCGGTTTGCCATCGATACATCAAGGAGTCCTCGTGCTCATAGGCAATATGGGGGGTGTGGTCGCCGTCGACGACCAGGGCGAAATGGCCGCCAAACCAGGATCCTTGACCCGATTGATCCTGGAACTCGAAATGAGGCGCCTGACATTGGCCGTCGACGCAAAATTCGATGTAATCGCATGCGTTGTCACAGCTTCCACAATGCAGGTCATTGAAGGCGGTATTCTCGCATTCTCCGGTGTTCGAAGAGATGCCGTTGTTGACGTCGGGGCCTGTATTTGCGCGATTGTCATCGGGGTTGGCGTTGCCGTTATCTGGATCGTCGGCCTCATCGGAGAGGTCGTCGAGGTCGGCGAAGAGACCACTGCAACCGGTCGCAAAAAGGATGGCAAAGCCAATTATCATCGCGCCAAGAGAGGTGCGAGAGAAGCTGATCATGGGAGAACCACGGTCTGGGGGAATCGACATCATTGTACCTGGTCATGGCGTTGGGTTGGGCTCGTGGTGCCCGAGAGAAGTTACTTTAAGGACGACGCCATATCAATCTCATGGAATCGGCGTCGGTGCCTGTGGCCGGGAAGGATCGCCCGGTGGAAACGGGGGTGACGTACGGAGGGGGACTCAAGGGCCGGGGGGTCAGGAGAGCTGGTTCAGTTCATCGTCATTGAAGACGACGTAGCGGCTCAGCGGGTAGGTCCAGATGAGCCAGAAGATGATCTTGGAGATCGTCCAGGCGAAGGCGGCGCCGACCATGGTGGCCAGCCAATGGGTGAGGACGGCGTGGCCGCTGGCGGCGAGCCAGCTCATGGCCAGGTAGAGGATGAGCGATT
>CAYQBU010000250.1:0-4479 GCA_964415785.1 uncultured Bradymonadales bacterium | reverse complement strand
AAACACGGGCCCCAAAAGGCAATAGACAACGTCAACAAGCAGGTGAAGCAGATGGCACTGGACAAGATGCGGTTATGGGGGCTGGAGCGGTTGCCCAAGAATATGGTGAGTCGGGCGTTTGGAGCGGTCAGTGAAATCTCTTTCCCGTCGCCGATGCAGAGGGTAGTGAACCGATCGTTTCTGGCGATCAGCGGTGCTGAAATGGAGGAGGCCAAGGGGGAGTTGGAGGATTTCGAGACCCTCAATGCGCTCTTTACCCGCCAGCTCAAGGCGGAGGCGCGGCCCATCGAGGTCAGCGATGAAAGCCAGTTGATCAGTCCCGTCGATGGAGCTCTGGGGATGCACGGGGCTATCGAGTCGGGCACGTTGCTGCAGGCCAAGGGGCGGGAGTACTCGCTATTGGATCTGGTGGACAGTGCGGATGCGGCCCAGCGATTCGATGGCGGCCATTACGCCACGATCTATCTGTCGCCGCGGGATTATCACCGCATCCACAGCCCGATCGGCGGCGATGTGAGTGGATTTAGCTATATCCCGGGGCACTTATTTCCGGTGAATCCATTTGCGGTGGACAATATTGACAACCTCTTTGCCGTCAATGAGCGGTTGATCACCTATGTGGAGACGGAGTCCAGGGGAGCGGTGGCGGTGATCAAGGTGGGAGCGACCTGCGTGGGTCGGATCACGCTGACCCACGAGAGCTTCCAGACCAATCGACCGCTGCGTCGGCGTCGCGAGTGGCGACCGGAGGGCGAACAGCTGGACGTGGAGGCGGGGGCGGAGTTGGCGGTCTTTAACCTCGGTTCCACGGTCATCGTATTGGTAGAAAATGAGGAGTTTTCGTTTCGCGACGACCTGAGGAACAAAAGCGTCCTGGAGGTCGGTGAGCCCTTGGGGCGATTCAAGACCTTGTGAGGTCGTGAGCCCTTCGATACACTGCTGAGCGACGAAACACATACCTGTGATCAGAGCATCCTTTCGTGAGGCGTGGTGATTTTTGCGCCCCCTTCAACGCACGGGCAGCCGTGGGCTGTCTACCCCCATTCAGGAGTCATGATTCGTGGCAGAATCGGCTGATAAAACCCCATCGGAACCCACATCGATGTCTGAAGAGAGCGATGTGATGGAATTGACCGAAGAAGTGGAGGCGCCGGAGGACGCAGAGGCGCATGACGACCCAGAGGTATCGGACGAAGTGGATGCCATGGCGATGGATATGCCGGCATTTAAGATGCCCGGCGAGGAGGGGGAAAAAGAAGCTTCGCCGGAGGACGAAGAATACGACCGTCAATCGATGGTCAAAACCATCCAGATGGACGCCCTGGATCGGGAGACCGTGGAGGCGATGGGCAGCGATGACCAGGAGACGTCGTCTGCGGTCCTGGCGGTGGTCACGAGCGAGCAATTTGCGCCGACGGTGATCCCGCGCCCCCCGGAAGTGCTGGTCAAGAAGTGGAGGGGCGGACTTCCAGGAGAAGCGCAGCGCATTCTGGGACCGGCCGACAACGATGCGGCGCCAGCGAAAACGGTTCCAGACACACCGGAGCCTCCGATGGAAGCGCCTCCGGCTGAAGAGCCAGAGGTCTCGGCGGAGAAAGAGCAGGGCGACGAGGAGGAGGGCCCATCGGAGGCCCCCGATGCGGCGCCGACTCAGGAAATGAAAGCTCCACCGACCCCGGAAGAGGACAAGCCCCAGGACCACGACAAGGCATCGCAAGAGGCGGGCTCCTTGCCGGACCTGCCGGTCGATGAGGAAATGACGGCTATTTCTGAAGTAGAGCCCATCGAGCTCGATGAGGACCTTCTGGAATTGCAGGAGGATTCCGAGCCAGGGCCGACGTTGACCAGCCAGAGCGCGTCATTGGAGGCTGAGGCCACCCAAGACAGCGAGATGAAGGGGCTGGTCAAGGAGTTGATGGAGGAAGAAAAGGAAGAGGTCCAGCGCCGCCAGGGTAAAATTCGGCCGCGAGATATATGGTTCAAAGAGGTCTTTAGCGAGGAGTACTTGCGCACCGTTCCCTCCAATATCGCTCAGATTACGCGGAAAGAGTCGGACTTCATCGAAGCGAGCTTAAATCCCGGTGAAGATTCGCTGCTTCTCGATCTGGCCTGTGGATATGGGCGTCACTCTATCGATCTGGCCAATCGGGGCTATCAGATGGTGGGACTAGACCTGTCGAAGCCGCTGTTGAGGCGGGCTCTGGGGGCTGCCCAGCAGCGCGAGTTGGACATCAAATTTGTCCACGGCGATATGCGGGAGCTGAGCTTTAAAGGGATCTTTGATGGTTGCTTTATCTGGGATACATCGCTGGGGTATTTCAAAGATCGGGTCAACCTCAATGTACTTCGCGGGGTTCACCGCGGGTTGAAGATGGGTGGCCGATTGTTGATCGATGTGGTCAATCGCGACTTTATTGTGCGCCAGACCCCGACACGTCTCTGGTGGGAGGGCAATGGGTGCATCTTTTTGGAAGAGAGCGAATTCGACTATGAGACCAGTGTCCTGGAGGTCGATCGCTCTTATATCTACGAGGATGGGAGCCCGCCTTTGGAGCAGACGAGCTATATCCGTCTGTATAGCGTCCACGAATTGAGGCAGATGCTGCACGTGGCGGGATTTAAGGTGCTGGAGGTCAGCGGCGCCCATCACCACCGCGGCCACTTCCTTGGGGTCTCCAGTGAGCGGGTGATCATGTTGGCCGAGAAACGAGCTCGCCGACGGCGCCCCAGTAAGACTGGCGCCAAACGCAGCACCAATCCGGCGACCTGATTGAGAGTATATAAATTGGGAAGGAGAGGGCGAGGACTCAGTCGCCGTCGAATTCGTGGTCGTCGATGGCCTCGACTTCGATGAGGCCGTCTTCGGAGGAGACGAATCCGGCAGCGCTCTGGGTGTAGAGGCCACGAAAGAGGTATTCCTCGCCCTCAGTGATGCCTACCTGGGTAAAGAAGTCATCGTCGTAGCCGACGATCATCAATTCCAGGTCGTCATCGATGTGGTCGCGGACGCGAAGGTGGTTGCCGGGGCAGGGTTGGGCGACGGGGTCGCAGCCGTGGCCCTCGTAGTCAGCGACGGTGGCCCGCAATTCAACGACCTCGTCGAGGTGGTTGTCGCGGTTGGCGATCAGTCCTTCGACGCGCAGGGAGCCGTCGTCGTTATATTCCTGAATTTCGAAGGCCTCGGCGGGAGGCGGCGAGGGAAGGTCGACGACCGGATCGGGGAGATCCTGGTCGGCGGCGAAGTCTTCCTCGGGGACCTCGGGGCCCGAAGGGTCGCATCCCAGAGAGGCGATGAGGGAGGCCGTGATCAGGACCACTGTCAGGGAAAGTCGTCGATGCATGAGAACACCTCTCTGGGAGGGAGGAAATTATCCCGGATTATTTTCGAGCGGGCTCGGCGGTGACCTTTTGTCCCTTCCACTTCTGGCCGTTGAGGGCTTTGATCACGTCGCGGAAATAGTCGGCGCGCACGTGGATGAAGGCATAGGAACTCTCGACGTGAATTTTTCCGAAGTCCTCGGGGTCCATGCCCGACATATAGCAGAGCATCTCCACCAGGTCCTTGGCGGAGTCAAAGGTATTGCGCCCGAGGTTCATATACATCTTCTCGGTCTCGGAGGGACTGTCAATGGCCGGGGCAACGGGGTCGATTTGATCCATGGATGCCTTCTTGTTGGTGGAAGAAGAGGTGGATGAAGAGTCGGACTTCCGACGGCGTTTCGAAGAGCCGGAGTTCGAGGTCTGGGTGGTGCTGGACTTCGACGAAGAGGAGGCCTGTTTGGAGGGCCGCCGACGCCGCCGACGCGGTTTGTCGGAGTCATCGGACTTCTTGGCGCTCGTTGTTGAGGAGCGCTTGGAACGCGAGGGCTTGGTCTTGTTTTCCGGGGGCGGCGTGCTCTTCTTGTCGGAAGAGCGCTTGCGTCTGGATGTCTTTTGGGTCGATGCCTGTTGCTGGGCCCGCGATCCGCGTCCATTGGTTTGGCGCTGGAATTCGCCGGCCACGGTGCGGTCGGCCAGCGAGAGCAGGCGGGCGACGAGCCGCGGAAGGTTGAAGTCGCTATCCATGTCCTCCGGGGGATCGAGGAGCTGCTGGGCCAATTTGAGATGGCCGCCATAAGGGAGGTAGTCGACCTGTTCGAGATCGGCGTCCAATTTGCGCAGAGCCCGGCGTTGGCGGGCCATCATGATCTCGTCGGAGGTGGGCAACGCCTTTTCCACGAGCTTGATGTCGTAGGTCTTTTTGATCTGAAAGAAGGTGTCGACCTCGTTGGGGGCGATGAGGCTGATGGCCTTGCCCTCGCGGCCGGCGCGGCCAGTGCGTCCCGTTCGGTGAACGTAGACTTCGGCGGAGCTGGGAAGGGCAAAGTTGATGACGTGGCTCAGCTCCGAGATGTCGATGCCTCGGGCGGCGACGTCTGTGGACTCGATATAGTCGATCTTGCCCTTTTTGAGGGCGCCCAGAACTTTTTCGCGCTCCTT
>CAYQBU010000249.1:0-4508 GCA_964415785.1 uncultured Bradymonadales bacterium | reverse complement strand
CGGGAGTGAACGACAAAGCCCCTTGTCCCGACAGGCGGGACAAGGGGCTCTGGGTGCTGCGCTGGGCGGTGGCATTAGCAGCTATCGGTGGTGCCGCCGTCCACATCCCGGGGTTCGATGTCGCCGTCGCATTGGAGCTGGCAGGTGGCGTTGGGCTCGCAATTTAAATCGCAGGAGCCCTCGCAGATGATGAGGCAGGTGGAGTTGTCTTCGCAGTCGGCGTCGGAGCCGGCTCCGAGGGTGGCCTCGCAGGTGGCGTTATCCTCGCAGTCGAATTCGCTATTGTCGCCCATGGTGACGTTGCAGGTGGAGTCGTCCTCGCACTCGGCGTCGGAGCCGGCTCCCAGGGTGGCTTCGCAGGAGCCGCCGCCTTCGCAGTCGAATTCGCCATTGGCGCCCATGGTGACGGTGCAGAAGCTGCGGTCGCATTCGACGTCGCCGTCTTCGCCGGTGGTGATGTTGCAGGTGGCGCCTTCGTCGCAGTCGACGTGGGAGCCATCACCGGTGGTGACGTCGCAGGTGGAGGCTTCGCGGCAGTCGATGTCGGCGCGGTCGCCCGTCCTGACGTCGCAGGTGGTGCCGACGCGGCAGTCGACTCGGGAGTCGTCGTCGGAGGCGACGTTGCAGGTGGAGCCGATATCGCAGAAGACGTCGCAATTATCGTCGCATCGTGAGTCGCAGCGGCCGTTCATGCCGCATTGAAGATTGCATTGCTCATCGGTGGCGGTGTCGGCGTCGGCGCATTCCCAGTTGCAGCGGTCGCCGTCCTCACAGGCGCAACTGGCGTCGGTGCACTCGGTGGCGGTGGATGTCGAGGAGGATTCGTCGTCGCCGCAGAAGAGGGTCAACGAGGCGAGGGCGGCGATGAGCAGAATCCAAAGGGGAGAGAGGGACGGGCGATTTTGGGACGGTTGATGGTTCATGGCCAGAGCCTACCTGAGGGGATATCCCGTATAAAAAACCGGGATCAGTGTGTCGAAAATTGTCGCTGAAAGAAGCTACTACGGAAGCTATCGAAAAGGCCGGGGCGATGCAAAAATTAATCGGTGGTCAACGGCATGGGGAGGTCGTCGTAGAAGAGCTCCGAGGAGCAGTGGTCGTCGGCGGCGTCGCCGCAGGGCGGTCCCGGGCGAAAGCTTGCGCCGTCGTCGGACCAATCGATGATGCCGGCGTACCACAGGTCCAGGGGATGGCCGAGGGTGATGGACTCGTCGATCCAGGTGGTGTCTTCGACGGTGATCGTCAACTGGGCCTGGACATCGTTGAATCGGTCGTCGGGCTCGTCGTCGACGCTGAAGTAGTGGACTGCTAGGTGGGTCTGGCCGCCGGTGAAGGCGTCGTGGGTGATGCGCTCCGGATCGTCGGGGTTGAGGGAGTCGAGGTCCAGTTCCACGGTCTGGGTGTTGCCGGCCATCTCCCAGTCCTGGGCGCGGTTGATCCAGCTGATGCAGTGGTCCACGGCCGACTCGTTAAATTCGGTGGCCGAGTCGTTGCAGTAGTGGAGGTCGAGGTCGGGATCGTTGGTAAACTCGGGCTCCCAGTCCGGGTGCGACCAGGTCAACTCGATCCTAATCGACGGGGAGTCAACGCCGGGGCAGACAAAGGTGGTCTGATCCGCGGAGTCGTCGATCTGGCAGGTGTCATCGCCGTGATTGGAATCGTCGCCATTGGTGTCCTGGGCGTCGTCGTCGTCGCCGCAGGCCGCGAGGCTGAGGAGGGAGGCGGTGGCCAATAAGAGAAGGAACGTTTGAAGGGGGTTGGTCATGGTGGTCGTCCTCAGAAAAAGGGGGCATGAGCCGTCGTTGGTTGCTCGCCCGCGAGACGCGAAGGGAGTAGAGACTGTTCAATCAATGGGGTGCGCAGGTGTTGTTCAGTATACAAGAACCGATGACCGGGAAAAGAGCAGACATCGGGCCAGGGGCGTTGAGAGCGTGTGTATAACCTGAGGTAATGGGGTGGATGTTTATTTACGCATTGCAAATCAGGGGGGGCGTGATCAATCTTGGTGGCGTCTCAGAGGGCTGGTCCCATGAGCAGGGCTAGCATCATGATAAACCAACAAGGTGAGGAACGATTATGGCAGACATGAGCAAATGTCCATTTCACGGTGGGAATACGAAGGCTGGAGACCAGGGAAATAAGGACTGGTGGCCCGAACGGTTGAATCTCAATATCCTGCGTCAGAACTCGGAGAAGTCGGATCCGATGGGCGAGGACTTTGATTACGCCGCCGCCTTTGAGTCGTTGGACCTCGACGAGGTCAAAGAGGAACTGGCGAAGGTGATGACGGACTCCAAGGATTGGTGGCCCGCCGATTACGGCCACTACGGTCCGCTGATCATCCGCATGGCCTGGCATAGCGCCGGGACCTACCGGGTGGGCGACGGCCGGGGCGGCGGTGGCATGGGCACGCAGCGCTTTGCGCCGTTGGCCAGTTGGCCGGACAACGTCAACCTCGACAAGGCGCGGCGCGTGCTGTGGCCGGTCAAGCAAAAGTATGGCCGCAAGCTGTCCTGGGCGGATCTGATGATCCTGGCGGGCAATGTGGCGCTGGAAGACATGGGTTTTGAGACCTTTGGCTTTGGCGGCGGTCGAGAAGATGTGTGGGAGCCCCAGGAAGACATCAACTGGGGACCGGAGAGCGAGTGGCTCGGCGACCAGCGCTACTCCGGCGATCGCGATCTGGCCAACCCCCTGGCGGCGGTTCAGATGGGATTGATCTACGTCAACCCGGAGGGCCCCAACGCGGACCCCGATCCGGAGAAGGCGGCCCATGATATTCGCGAGACCTTTGCGCGGATGGCGATGAACGACAAAGAGACGGTGGCGCTCATCGCCGGTGGCCACACCTTTGGCAAAGTCCATGGTGCGGCGCCCGATGAGGCCCTGGAAGAAGACCCGGAAGGGGCAGACCTGGAGATGCAGGGGCTGGGTTGGAAGAATAACCACGGCACGGGCAAAGGTCAGGACACGATCACCAGTGGCCTGGAAGGTCCCTGGACGCCGACGCCGACGGAGTGGGACAACAGCTACTTCGAGATGCTCTTTGAGTACGATTGGGAGCTGACGAAGAGCCCCGCCGGTGCCTGGCAGTGGAAGCCCACCGACGAGTCGGCCGAGGAGTTGGTGCCCCTGGCGCACGACGATAGCAAGACGCGGGCGCCGATGATGCTGACGACGGATCTGTCGCTTATCAAAGATCCCGATTATCGGGAGATCTCGAAGTTCTTCTACGAGAACCCCGATGAGCTGGCCAAGGAATTCTCCAAGGCCTGGTACAAGCTGACCCACCGCGACATGGGACCGACGTCGCGCTATCTGGGACCGGAAGTGCCGGAGGAAGAGTTCTTGTGGCAGGATCCGATCCCGGAAGCCGATTACGAGACGATCGACGGCGAGGACGTGGCGGCGCTCAAAGAGCAGATCCTGGACACGGATCTGAGCGTCTCGGAGCTGGTGAAGACGGCCTGGGCCTCTGCCTCGACCTTCCGCTTCACGGACAAGCGCGGCGGCGCCAATGGCGGTCGCATTCGGTTGGAGCCCCAGAGGAATTGGGACGCCAACGAGCCGGAGAAGCTGTCGGCGGCGCTGGAAACTCTGCACGGAGTTCAGCAGTCGTTCAATGCCGACGCCGGCGACAAGGAGGTGTCGATGGCCGATCTGGTGGTCCTCGGCGGTTGCGCGGCGATCGAGAAAGCGGCCAGCGACGCGGGCTACGACGTAGAGGTGCCCTTTACGCCGGGTCGAACGGACGCCACCCAGGAGGACACGGACGTGGAATCCTTTGAGTGGCTGGAGCCGAAAGCGGACGGATTCCGCAACTACGACAGTGGCGAACACGACAATGTGACGGCCGAGGAGTTGCTCCTCGACAAGGCTCACCTGCTGTCGCTGACGCCGCCGGAGATGACGGTGTTGGTGGGAGGCATGCGAGCCGTGGGCGCCAACCATGGCGACACAGAGCACGGTGTGTTCACCGACCAGCCGGGAGCGCTGACGAATGATTTCTTCGTCAATCTGCTGAGTATGGACTACGAGTGGAAGCCGACGGACGACTCCAAAGAGGAGTTCGAGCTCATCGATCGCGACAGCGGCGATGTGGCGTTTACGGGCACCCGAGTGGATATGGTCTTTGGCCATAACTCGGAGCTTCGAGCGCTGGCCGAGGTCTATGGATCGGGCGATGCGGAAGAGAAGTTCGTCCACGATTTCGTGGCGACCTGGGATAAGGTCATGAACCTCGATCGCTTCGATCTCAAATAAGATCGGTTGAGATGAGGCAAAGCCCCCGGACCTGATGAGGGTTCGGGGGCTTTTTTTTGGGGGGAGAAGGGTGGCCCGAAGCCCCCTCAGACGGCCGCAGAAGGCGCGGCCGCCAGCTCCCCCACCGGGGGAGCAGAATAGGGAGGCGTCTTCATCTGGTGGGGTTTGCGGGGATGCTGGGGTTTGCGGGGATGCTGGGGTGTGCGGGGGACTAGAAAAAGAAGCGGTAGCCGGCGGCCAAGTTG
>CAYQBU010000248.1:0-4529 GCA_964415785.1 uncultured Bradymonadales bacterium | reverse complement strand
CGCGGGGAAGCAGCGAGACCTTCGTGACCCAGACGACGCTGGGGATCACCGAGCTACTGGAGTACTGAGCGATGCTACGAAGCCTGGCAAAATTGATGTTGGGGACCCTTCGCACCCTGGATCACCGGGTGGATACGCCTTTTGACGACCGGCCGCGAGGAGTGGCGTTGATCCTGGCGCTGGTAACGATCGTGATCCTGTCGACGGCGGTGGTGGAATTTGCCTACTCGTCGCGGGTTAATACGGCGATGGCGACCAATGAGAGTGACAACCTAAAGAGCTATTACCTGGCCAAGAGCGGAGTCAATCTGTCGCGGCTGATGCTCAGTTTTCAATATGCCCTGCAGGACGAGTCCCGGGATACGGACGATGAGATGGGGCAGATGATCGGGAGATCGATGCGGCGGAGTAATTTCCAGCTCTACCAATATGTGGATCTGTTGATGGGACCCTTTAATTCGGGGGCCGTGGAGATCCCGTTGGCGAGCGTGGACCTGGAGGGGATGGGCGTGGGCGGCTTTGGTGAGTTTACGGGCCAATTTGAAGTGGATGTGGAGCCCGAGGAGGGGCGGATCAACGTCAATGAATTTGCCCGCGATGAGGTGGATGAGACCCACCTGGTGGAATTGTGTTCGATGCTCTTCGATTCGCGCTACGACCGTTTATTCGAGGAGCAGGACCAATTCGGGGAGATGATGGATCGGGCGGCGGTGATGGCCAATATCATCGATTTTATCGACTTCAATCATGAGCGAACGTTGCTCGGCAATGAGTGTGAATTTCGGGGAGGAGGCGGCGATGAGGGGCGTCTCTATGCCCGCGATGACAGCCACGATGTGGAGCCGCGCAATTCGAGGCTGACACATCTGGAGGAGATGCATCGCATCCACGGGGTGGGAGAGGATTTCATGCGGGTCTTCGGCGATTCGCTGACGGTCTATGATGTGGGACGTCCCAACCTCAACGTGGCAGGGGCGCCGGTGTTTTATTCGGTGCTGTGCCGAAATATCGAGATCGATGGCGAGCGGGTGGAAGACGGGTTTAACCCCTGTTCGGAAGAGCGTCAGATCTCGGAGCAGGTGATGCTGTTGGCGATGGCCCTGGAGGGGATTCGCCACTTTTTCGATGATCCCCTGTCGGTGATGTTGGCCTACGTGGGAACGGCGGAGAGCACGCTGCTTCCGTCGGCCAAGATGGGACAACCCACCGCGTTTTTGAGCGTGAGTCAGTTGCCGGCGTTCATCGAGGATCTGACGGAGCACCAGGATGCCCCCATGCTGATGGCGCGGTTTTTGCCCCATTCACCGTCCTACCAGGAGTTGATGCGCGAAGACCCAAATCGAGGCATGGATCCGTCGACGATGCAGATGCCGTCGTGGTCGGTGCAATTCAATCGCTCGGGATTGATGCGATCGGTGACCACACGGACGCCGCGGGTGTTTCGGATCACCTCCACCGGGGCCTATGGCAATTCGAATACGACGATCGAGGCGGTGGTTGACTACAATAAGTCGATGCGACGACTTCCCCACGAGGAGCAGTTGATCGAGGAGGCGTCGCAGCAGATGGAGAGCGAAGAGATGGAGTTGGGGGACGATGAAGAGCCGGTGGATCCGCGAGAGGAAATTCGCGATTTGCTGCGACAGGAGCGCGAGGATATGCCCGATGGAAGAGTCCTCTACTGGCGCGTTGATTAATCGGGGGGCGGGCCCGGTGGCCAGCGTCATGCACGAAGTTGTCAGGAGATAAAGGAAATTATGGCGAATCGAATCGTAGGACTGGACATCGGCAGCTATGCCGTCAAGGCAGTGGTGCTGGAAGCCCACCGGCGACTGGAGGTGGTGGAGTACCATCAGGTGGAGGTCAGGAAACGCCATCAGGGGGAGGACGGAACGGTGCAAGAGGAGGCACCGGATGGGGGAGACTGGGACACAGAGCGGGACGATGAAGAGACGCCGCAAGGCGAGGGGCTCGACGATGACAGCGGGTTTGATGCCGCCGCCTGGTCGGATGCCCTGGCGGAGTTGAAGGCCCGGGGAGTCTTCGAGGATGCCCACGAGGTGATCACCTGCTTTCCCGATGGCCAGGCGGTGATGGTTCATGTGGAAGTGCCCTTTGCAAAACCCCGAGATGTCGCCGAGATCTTGCCGCCGATGCTCAGCGACGAGTTACCGGTGTCGCTCAAGGAGGTGATCTCCGATTTTATCGTGGTGCCGGGGCGCGAAGCGGAGACGTTTGAGGCGATCGTGGGGGTGGTCAAGCGGGGGTTGATGAGCCAGTTTTTGGGCAATTGCCAGGGGGCAGGGCTGGAACCGGCGGTGGTGGGGGTGCCGGAGTTGATGCTTCGCTACGCCGCAGAACAGGCGGTGTCGCCAGGGGTGGAGTCTTATGGGATCATCGATCTGGGGCATCGCTTTACGCGGCTGCTGATCGTGTCCGAAGGAAAGCCGGTGGTGGCCCACCACAGTCGGCGCGGTGGAGCGCAGATCACCCAGGTGTTGAGTGAAAATTTTCAGATCAGCGTCGAAGACGCCGAGGAACTCAAGCATCGCGAAGGAGTGGTCGGCGAGATGGCGGCCAGCGGCGATCGGCAGGTCCGCAAATTGGCGGGGACCATCGAGGAGGCGCTGCGCCCGTTGACCCGCGACCTGAGGCGAACATTTCAGTCCGCCTACGCCCGTCAGGGGGTGGCCGTCGAGGAGATCTATGTCTGCGGTGGCACGTCGCGCATCCAGGGCATTGAGGGCCACCTGGAAGAGGAGTTCCAGGTGCCGGTCAAGCGGCTCAATGCCCAGTTGGGCGGGATCGACTGGCAGGTGCCGGAGAGCCCGGGAGTGGTGCCAGAGGAGGCCGCTCTGGCGTTGGGATGTGCCCTTCAGCGGCCGATCGATGATGGCGAAGCCTTTTTGATCGACTTTCGAAAGGAAGAGTTTGTCTACCGGGGCAAGACCAGCTTTTTGAGGCAACAACTGACCCGCTATGGCCTGGTGGCGGCGGTGTTGGTGCTCATGCTGGCGGCAGTGCTGGTGGTCCAGACGATGGAGCAGCGCGCGCAGCTCCAGGCGATGCAGCAGGCCCTGGCCGAGCAGTCGGAGCAGGTCTTTGGGGAGACGGTTTCGGACCCGGGGGAAGTCCAGGCCCGGCTGGAGGGTGAGGCGGTCGATGATCGCCGATTTATCCCCGGGATGAGCGCCTACGAATTGATGGTGCGGGTTCTGGAGCAGGTGGACGACGATATGACCCTGGAGTTTGACCGAATCGAGGTAGATACGGATCGAAGCCTGATCCAGTTGGTGGCCGAGACCGATAGCCCTCAATCGGTGGATAATATCGCCAATCAGATCGAAAGGCTGGAATGCCTGAGCGACGTGAGCAAGGACCAGGTCAATGTACAGAGCGACGACCGGGTTCAGTTCGAGCTACAAATCGCCAGCAATTGCTAAGCAGCGGAAGACGATTATGACAAACGAAGCGAGTAAAATGGCCGGATTGACGGCCAAATATAAAGCGCTCAAACCACGGGAACGCCTCCTGTTGAAGTTGATGGGGGCAATCGCGGTGGTGTTGGCGGTGGCGATCGTGGTGAATATGGTCAACCAGTCGATCATGGAGTTGGAGGAGGAGACGACGCGCTATGGCGCGGCGTTGGATGCACTGGCGGTCCAGGGGCCGCAGTTCTTGGCGGCCGGCCAGGAGGCCGAAGGCGAGGGCTTTAGTCGAGCGGACCTCTTCACCGAAGAGGTGCTGGAGGATAATTCGGTGCAATTGACGAGCTATGTGGCCTCCCATGCCTCAGCGGTGGATGTGTCGGTGTCCAGTTACGATACGGATGCCCAACCGCTGGGCTCGTCGGGCGAAGAGGGCGGTCGCATCATCGAGGAGCGACAGCTCCGGGCCGATATCCGAAATGCGGAGATGGATCGATTTGTGGAGCTATTGCACCGGCTGGAGGAGAGTCGGGAGCCGATAGTGACCAAGCGCGTCGACATTCGGTCGGTGCGCGACGAGGGCCATGTGCGAGCGTTGCTGATCGTGTCGACCTTTGAATACACCGATGACGAGGAGAGCTAAATGCGAGATCTCATCGAAGAATGGTGGGAGAAGAGGTTCTTCCGCGTCGCGGCGTATTTTGTATTCGCCATCGTGACCTTCAATTTATTTTTGATCGCCACCTTTCCGGACCACCGGGTCACGGAGATCGTGGAGAACGAAATCGAGGCCGCACTGGACCACGAGTATTCCGTCAATATTGGAGAGCTGGGCTTTTGGCGGTTTAGCGGGTTGAGGGCGGATCAGGTACAGCTCCAGGAGCGAGCCACCGGTGAAGAAGAGGGTCTGGCGCGGACGGTGCGCGTGGAGCGCATGGCGGCGCGGTTGTCGCCGATGAGGACCATTCTCAATCGGGGGCCGACGGTGCGCTATCAGATCGATGTGGGTGGCGGAGCGATCAACGGCTCCTTCAGTCCTGGAGAAGGGGGAGACAAACTGGTGAGAGCCGATTTTGACGACCTGGATCTGCGTGATTCGAC
>CAYQBU010000247.1:0-4531 GCA_964415785.1 uncultured Bradymonadales bacterium | reverse complement strand
CCATGGCGGCATCAGTGCCCTCGAAAATCGAGTCCACCACCCGCGCCAACCCGCCGCCCACATAGAGCCCTCCCCCCAGCCCGGATCGCCCCTTCCACCCCCCGGGTTGCACCTCCCAGGGGGCGACATCGACCTTCTTTTTCGCCACTTCCACCGCTCGGTTGCGCTTAAACAAACACCGCTTAATATCCAGCGGTTTTTCACAATTTTTCGCCGCCACCGCCCCTCCTCTGGGGGCCCGATTGCCCTCGAAAATCGACCCCGCCACCCGCACCACTCCGCCATCAACCCTGACCGCCCCGCCGGCCTCGCTGTGGCGATTGTCCCGAAATGTGCATCCCACGATCTGGGCCTTTTGCCCCGGTAGATCGCTCCCACAATTTTTCAGCTCCATCGCCCCTTTTCCAAACCCCTCAAAGGCGCAATTGACGATCGCCAGCGCCTGGGCTTCCCGGGCATCCAGTCCCCGCTGCGCCACCCCTCGCCGACCGGCCACATAACACCCAAATAGCCCCTGATGCTCTCCTTTCGGACAGCGAATCGCCACCTCCTGGTCACCGGGCGTCAAAAACGTCACCCGCTCTTTGTGATCCACGTCCTCCTGGGCCTGGAGCCAGCGCAGGCGCTGATCCACATTCATCTTCGCCGGCAGTTCATGGTTGATCACCATCACCCCGCTGGGGATCGTCAATCGCCCCTGGTAGACCCCCGGTTTGACGCGAATCATCACCGCTTGCTGATGCTCCAACACCCAGTTCAAGGCCGCCTTCAACGCCTCTTCCACATCCGTAAACGCCCTCTCTTCGTCGCCCATCCGCTCCTCACCGGGCCCCTCCCATCCCTTGGCGGAGCGATCCAGATAGAAGACCGCCGACCCCTCCAGACCGCCGGGCACATAGTAGCCGGCTTTTGCCAGGGCCTTTCCCGCCTGGCTCTCCTGGCGATTGGCCTCCGCCTCCAAAAAGCCCATCAGCGAATCTTCTTCGTTGGCCTCTGGAAGTTCTGCGCTCTCCTCGTTGTCGTCTTCATCGTCGATATAATCATCGACCTCGATATACTCCGGTGTCTCCCCGCCCCCGCCTCGCAGCGACTTTGCGCTCATCTGGGGCGTTCGCACCGACTGGCGCTGTCCCGCCCGCTCCACCGCCCTGTCCAAACGCTTTCGCTCCCGCTCCTTTTCCTTTCGATCCGACTCCTCCCGAATTCTGACCACCACTCCCACCAACAAAAACATCATCCCCGCCGCCATGATCATCGCCGGAAATTGCAGTGGATGGGCCTCCAAACACATCGCCGCCACCGACGCCCCCTCCCCACCTTCCGTGGTCACTACACAATAGATCCAGGGCCCCAACGACGCCCCGACGAGCAGTACACCGGCGACCATCGACTCCTTCCACCGCCCCGCTTCACCTCCACTTCTGGCCATGCTCTTGTCTCCGCTCAGTAGCGCTGCATTCGCAAAATCGGATAGGCCACCGCCAAGAAGAGCACGCTGTAGACCAACGCCGGCAATACATAGCTCACGGCCGTCAAATAGTGGGTCGAGGTCTGCCCAAACTCCAGCAGCGACTCAAAGGGCCACCGCGCCGGCATCAGCCGAAATAACCACTCGCTGATCCCCTGAAATTGATCGGCGTCGATCGTAAACTCGCTGAAAATGATCTGGGGAATGATCACCAGGGGCACCCAGGCCACGGCGTAGTCACTCCGCTTGACCGCCGACGAGATCAGAAGGCCCAGGCAGGTTCCACTGATCGCCGTGGCCAACAGGATCAACCCCAGCCACCCGATAGGCACCCGCACATCGATCCACTTGGCGCAGATCACCGTGTACAGACCTACCTGCACGATCGCCACCAACGACAGCACCCGAATCTTGCTAAACAGATAGGCCCCCACGTCGAGGTTGAACATGCGCTCTCGCAAAAAGAGCTCCCGCTCCTTGACGATCTCGCGGCACGCATTCATGCACCCCACCCAGAACATGGACAGCACCATCACAAAATACAGCGTCGGCGTCGCCCGATCGACATTGCCCCATACGGACACCGCCATCGCCGCCAGAAGCGGCGCCTGCATCAATAACAATCCCGTATTCTTCCAATCGGCGAGCACCATCTCCAGATATCGATCCGACAAGACGCCCGCCTGGTAGCGGTTGATCACCCCTCCCGTATCGGGCTTCTGATCCTCCCGCGAAGGCTTCGATCCCGACGCCTCCGGCTCGCCGCCGTCGTCGCCTTTCTCCGCCGCCGCATCCGCCTCCAGACGGGCCAATAATTCATCTGTATCGGAGCTCATGTCCTCTCTTCCTCTGCTCAATGGATCCGCCGGTCCTTTTTTTGCCAATGATCCACCGACGCCGACTGTAATCGGTCATAGATCCGCACGAAATCATCGACCTCGAAAAACGCCTTGAGCCCGTCTACGGGCCCAAAATAACAGCGCTTGCCCTCGTTGAGCACGCATACGGCGTCCAGGATATCCAGCGATGACATAATATGGGTGGTCACCACGACCGCCCGTTCGCCCTGAGCCAACTCTCGAAAGGTCTGGGTCAGTGATCGCTCCAGCGCCGGATCGAGCCCACTCGTCGGCTCATCGGCAAAAATCAGCCGCGGCTCAGCGATCAGCTCCATGCCCACGCTCACCCGCTTTCGCTGCCCTCCGGACAGCCGCGAGACCCGTTGGTCCTTGCTGGGGCTCAACCCCAGCGTCCGCAGCACCTGGCGCACCCGCGCCTTCTTTTCCTTCGCCGTCTCATCGGCGAGCCTTAACTCCGCCGTATACCCCAGGGCTCGCTTCACCTTCAGGGCCCGCGGCACCACATCATCCTGGGGCACAAAGCCGATCTCTCTTTTCAAGTCCTCGAACTCCGCGTACAGATCGCGCCCATCAAAGGTCACCGTCCCCGCCGTGGCCGGCCGAAACCCCGACATCGCCCGCAACAGTGTCGACTTTCCCGACCCCGACGGCCCCAAGATCCCGACCAACTGACCGGCCTTGACCTCCATATCGACGCCGCTGACGATTCGATTTCCACCCAATGTGACCTGAAGTTTTCGCGCTTTCAGCACCGTGTTACCTTCGTTGCCGAGCATCGTGATTGATCCGCTCTCGCTCTGGACCATCTTATCATGACCACCTCCACCGCGCTCCATCGCAGCCTCACCGACGCCATCGACGCCTGGCAGCGTCGCTCCCAGCGCCCTCTGGACTGGCCGGACTCGCGCTTCCAATCGCTGGCCCACCGCCTCTTCGCTCATCAGTATAGCCACAATGAACCATACCGCACCCTCTGCAAAGGGCGCAGCATTAGCCCCAATGACAATCCCCCCGTCGACACCATCCCCGCCGTCCCCACCGACGCCTTCAAAGTGGCCCACCTCTTTTGCGCCGACGGCGATCCCCAGCGCACCTTTCGCACCAGTGGCACCACGGGCGACCAGCGCGGCGCCCACCACTTTAGCGACCTCCAGACCTACCGCCGATCTCTGCTCGCCGCCTTTGCTCATTTTTGCCTCCACGACGATCGCCCACAGCTTCCCTTTGCCATGATCGCCCCCTCGGCAAATGCCCTCCCCGACAGCAGCCTATCCTTTATGCTCCACGCCCTGATGGAGCGCCACGGCACACCTCACAGCCAGTGGCTCGTCTCCCTCGACGACCAGGGGCGTTGGCACCTCGACATCGACGCCTGGCAGAGCCTCGTCGATCGCTGCCTCCACAACGACGACCCCCTCTTTTGCTTTGGCACCGCCTTTGGATTCGCCTCCCTCTTCTCCAATTGGGACCACAGCGTCGAACTTCCCCCCGGCTCCCGTCTCGTGGAAACCGGAGGCTTCAAGGGCCGCTTCAAATCCCTGACCCGTCAAGACCTCTACCAGGCCTTCACCGACCGCCTGGGACTCACTCCCCACCGCTGCCTCAGCGAATACAGCATGACCGAGCTCTCCAGCCAGCTCTACACCGATGGCTTTCTCCGCGGTCCCCAGGCCACGGGGCGCCTCTACGCCCCGCCCTGGCTTCGCGTCTCCATCGTCGACCCCATCGACTTTGAACCCCTACCCACCGGCGACGAGGGCCTCATCCGCCTCTTCGACCTCGCCAATATCGACAGCGTCTGCGCTATTCAGACCTCCGACCAGGGACGCCTCCACACCGACGGCGGCCTCACCCTCGTCGGCCGCGCCCCCGACGCCGACCTCCGCGGCTGCTCCCTGACCATCGAGGAACTCCTCGACGCCTGAGCATCTCAACCCGAGTTAAATTGGCATCTTGTCCTCATCGGTGTTACCCTCATAGGTCCTCAACACAATTTCGCCTCCCCTCGCGGAGAGGACCGATGTTCCAGTTATTTCGATACATCCTTTTGACCACCGCTCTACTTTTGATCGCCTTTGGCGCCGCCTGCGCCGACGGCGAGATCGATGGCGTACCCAGTAATCAAACCGACCCCAACAACCAGTCCGACCCCAACAACCAGTCCGACCCCAACAACCAGTCCGACCCTCCTTCGGCGTCGCTC
>CAYQBU010000246.1:0-4543 GCA_964415785.1 uncultured Bradymonadales bacterium | reverse complement strand
CCTTCGTCGATCTCATCATCGACGCAGATGCCGAGCAGCGCCTGGAATACCTATCGACACTTGTTGAGTATCCGGGCATTCGCGCGGACCGCCAGCAGATCATGCCCCTTATCGAAGAGCTGGAATTGGAAGGCGACGATGAGCGCGTCGAGGAGCTGCAAAAGCTCTACGAGGTCGCCGCCTCCGACGCCGACGGGGAGTTTTTCGATCAGTTGCGCGACCATTTCTCATCCACCACCTTCAGCGAGCGCATCGCCGCCGTCCGGTCCATGGGTCGAACGGGACGACCGGCCGCCATCGATTACCTGGTCCGCGGACTGGGCGAGGGGCGCTCGGATATTCGCCTTTATTCGGCGCGAAGCCTGGGGCATCTGGCTGACCGGAGCACCCTGGACGACCTGCGCTCGCAGTTGACCAGCGAGGGCGATAAAGACGTCAAATTGGAGTTAATCAATTCCGTGGGCCAGATCCGCGATGCGCAGGCTGTTTCGGTGCTTCGCTTTTTGATTCGCGACAGTGACTCCGACATCCGCATGGCCGTCGTCGAGGCTCTGGATAACATCGGTCTTCCAGAGTCCGTGCGAACCCTGGAGATGATGATGGGTGACCGGGATCAGACGGTTCAATGGCGGACCTTCATGGCGCTGATCCGCCTCGACCCGGGCACCGCTCAAGGCCATATGGGAGCCGCTCTGCGCAGCCCGCCGCAGACCTTTACCCAGGACATCGACCTTCACGATCTCAGCGAAGAGGGCCGAGAGCTGTTCGTCGACGCGTTGCTGACCCACGACCGCCACCGCATCCAACGCACGGGCATCGATCAATTGCTCAATCACCCCGATCTCTTCGAGGGTAAAGCAGCGGACATGCTTTTCTCCGGTCAAATCGAGGGCGATGTGCGCGCCGACCTGGTGCGCATGGTGGCGGCCAACGGCGACTCGGAGTCCATGGAGCGCGTTGTCCAGGTGGTGGTCAATCACCACGACGAGTCCGCCGGCGTCGTCGCTGCCTGGATCCTCATCCACCACGGTGACGAAGAACTCTACGAAGAGGCCTTTGAGCCCATCGTGGAGTCCGACGACGGAACCTACTCCGACCTCATTCGCATGCTCGCCATGTACGCCATTGCCATTTCCGGCTAAGGGCTAGTGCTCTCGAGCAATGAAAAATGGCCGCGTCCTCCGAAGAGGGCGCGGCCTTTTGTTTGAGCGAGTGTCTTTCGCTTCGCCCAGACCAGATTAGAACTGAAAACTCATCCCCGCCCGAAACCCATCACGGGTTGGCGCGACCTCGAGGGAGGACAGGCTGCTGTCCCCGGCGGCCGCGTCGTCTGCAGAGAGGGCGCGAAAGAGGAGGACGCCACCGGCGGCCACTCCCACAGCACCGGTGGTGATACCCACCATGCGCATCGTATTGGCGCGATCCATATCGCTCTGCAGCTCCTGTGCCCGAGCCGGTGAGCTTCCCTGGGTCAGGGCGCCATTGGAGACCATCGCATTGGCGTCATCGCGCGCCGAGGACAGTTGCATTTGCCCCACAGCTCCCAGCGTCAGGCCCGCTACGCCAACGCCCAGTGCGACAAAGCCGGGGACCATCGAGGGTCGGTCTAGCGAATCGGGACGCTCCGGCTCGGCGACGGCCGGTGCGAAATCAAAGTGCACCTCTCCATGCTCGTTGTGGCGAACGATCAACCGCTGCATATCCTCGCCGATCTCGTCGCCGCGAATGACGACCACCACCTCGCCGGGGGCCACGCCTTCCAGAGTGGCTTCACCTTCACCAACGGACTCGCCATTGATCCGGATTTCGGCGTCCGGGGCGCCTTCAACGACCACGCTCACCGTCGCCGTCGGGCCATAAAAGAAATGCTCCGCCACTGCCGGCATGCCCCGGCGAATCCACTCCTCGTCGCCGCGAAGCGTTTGCTCGGAGACGGACTGAATGACCTCGGCGCTCTCAAAATCAAAGAGCTCCAGGCTAAACATATAGATGTCGTCGCTTCGCTCGATGGAACCGTGGAGCAATTGGTTGCCATCGACGAAATCGGCGAGCATCATCAGGCAATCGGGGCTCGTGTCGGAGCAGCCAGCCATCAATTGAAGATCTCCCATAGAGACCCCACCGGCCGTATCGAGTTCGATATTCGGCTCGGCAGCGATGATCTCGCGAATTTGTTCCGTAAAATATTCGACCAGTTCCTCATCGACGTCCGTGGTCTCCAGGTCGACAAGCACAACTCCATCGGCCTCTGGAACCTCCTCATCTTGCGCCACCGCCGTAGAGGCCGTCGCCAAAACAAGTAGTCCAGCCAGTATAGAGAGAATAGGGCGCTTCATCGACAACTCCTCTTCCTCGAGAATGTGGGCAGTTCTTTCGCCCGGTCGACCAGCAGACAGCCAGTTCGACTTATGATTGGTTCACCGCTAAGCTACCAACCCTGTCAACACGGTGTCAATTTAGGAGCATTTGATGGCCCTCCGGCAAACCCTTCGATTTCTGGTGGCGACGCTCGTTTTACCCCTTGGTCTGGGATGCTCGGACACCGTGGAGGAGGACCCCTCGCCCTGGAATCTGACCAATATGCCCGCTCCCCACCAAACCCTGCCCTATCTCTACGATTCCACCGCTGCGGGGGGATCGGAAATGACCGCCTGGGACAGCCTCTGCGGCTGGACATCCACGGGAGAGCGACTGGTCTATGGGGAACTTCTCTCCATTCACTGGACGGACACCCCCGACGAACCGCACTCATCGGATATCCGCTGCGAAGAGACCTCTCTTCGCTATCTGGCCCTTCATATCGACGTGGGGCATTCGGTGCCACAAAGCGAGGAGGACACCCTCTGGGTCTTGCTTTCGTCGGAGGCAATCAGAGACTGGAGTCCGAGACCCCAATGCGAGGACGACGGCCTCAGCTGGTCTGGAGGCCCACTGCCCACCGAAACGTCCGGCCATCTTCAACCGGGCCAGACTCTCGGGCTACTCACCCATCGCGGTGCCACCGATGGCGTCTTCTCTGCGGGGTCGCGTTTTGATCCCCTGTTTACCTCCAGCGATATGGACGCGCTGGTCCGCTTCCAGGACGGCTCAGCCTTTGGCGGCTCCCCCATGAGGGCAAGCGGAGAAAAGGAACGCCTCCAGGGCCTCACGGTTCAAGAACTCTTCGATGAAGCCGATCAGTGTTGAAATATCGGCTCATTCATCGCACCGTTCGCACATCTTGCCAGGGGTCATCGCTGACCCATCGGCTGCGATCATATCGTCTGCGTGCGAGAGCTCTATGTTTCAACTCAATAACGTCGCCAAGGGATTCGGGGGAGTACCCCTCTTTAAATCTCTGACCTGGCAGATCCCGGAACACGAGAGGGTGGGCTTCGTCGGTCCCAACGGGGCGGGCAAAACCACTTTATTTCGCCTCCTCGCCGGTGAAGAGGAGGCCGATCGCGGACGCATCGTGCGTCCCCGCGATGCGCGGGTGGGTTACCTTCCTCAGGAATTGGCCGAGGAGTACGAGGGCTCCGTCCTCGACGTGGTGCTTACAGGACGTCAGCACCTCCTCGATCTAGAGACTGAAGTTGCCCACTTGGAGAACCGAATGGCCGAGGGCGAGGCCGATCAGGCCATGGCCGGTCGCTACGCTGAGGTCCAGGATCGCTTTCGAAGAGAAGGGGGCTACGGGTTTCGAAGCAAGGCCCGGGAAATTGCCGCCGGAATGGGCTTTGAGGACGAGGATATCGAGCGCGATCTAAGCACCTTTTCCGGAGGCTGGAAGATGCGCGCCTTGTTGGCCCGTCTTCTCTTTAGCGCCCCCGACTTGCTCCTCCTCGACGAGCCCACCAATCACCTGGACGTGGAATCCATCGAGTGGTTGGAGCAATTCTTGATCAATTACGACGGCACAGTGATCACGATTAGCCACGACCGCTCCTTTCTAAACCGGCTGGTCGACGTGATCGCCGAGCTCCACGCGGGCACCATTTATACCTACCGCGGTGATTACGACTACTATATCGAGGAGCGGGAGCGGCGCCGCCAGCGACTCATCGAAAAGCGGGAGCAGCAGCAAAAAGAGATCGATCATATCCAGGAGTTCATCGACCGCTTTCGCTACCAGGCCGCCCACGCAAGTCAGGTGCAGAGCCGCATCAAGCGCCTGGAGAAGATGGAGCTCGTCGACATTCCACCGGCCTACGACGACCAGATTCACTTTTCATTTCCCACCCCTCCGCGCATCGGCAAAGTCGCACTAAAAGCGGAGTCCATCGCCAAGAGCTACGGCGACCTGATGATCTATGAAGACGCCGACTTTACGCTCCGACGAGGCGACCGCGTGGCCTTTGTGGGCCCCAATGGCTCCGGAAAATCGACGCTGCTAAAGCTCTTGGCAAAGATCGAGGAACCAGACGCCGGACGCATCGAGATAGGCCACAATGTGGAGATCGCCTATTTCGCCCAGCACTCGGTGGACCAACTCGACACAAGCCGCACAGTCCTCGAGGAGATGGAGGCCCACGCCACGATGGACACGGCCTCCCGAGTTCGC
>CAYQBU010000245.1:0-4564 GCA_964415785.1 uncultured Bradymonadales bacterium | reverse complement strand
CTGACAAGGCTGATTCACCGGCGGGATGAACCCGCCGGGGTCTGGGAGATAAATACCGACCATTCTAGCTGACAAGGCTCGTCCTCCGGCGGAACAAGTCCGCCGGGGGGCAGGGTCGGCGATCACCGGAGGTTCAACGGCCTACCCACCAACCATGGAGAAGACAAGCTCCCCCTGAGCCGTTGACGAGAGCAAGTCTGAGCATCGCTTTGCTCCCAGCCCCGACCCGTTGTCGCCGACAATCACGCCATGTATCCTCAGATCACTTTGCATATGGAATCGACGGCCCACCGCTTCGGCGACCAATCTCTACGCCCGAATGGGTCGTCACCAAGCGCGACATCAACGCCCATTGGAGCCCATGATGACCTCCACCTTGAGAAAAGCACTCCCCTTCGCCGTGATCGCCCTCTGCGTATGGGCCGGCGGATGGTTTTGTTGGCAATCTCTACAGATGGACTCCACCCTCGACGAGGGATACTTCGCGTCGGCTGAGCTCGCGTTCAAACCCGTCGACCAGGCGGACTATGAGCGCTATACCTACGGCAACGATCACGGTGAATTTGCCGAGCCACTGGGGTTTATCCACTGGTACGGCGCGTCGCTGGAATACGACGGCGAGCAGGCCGTCGAGATCACCTACGACGGCCAGGCGATTCGACACCCCGTCGAGAAACAACCGGAGGAGAAGTGGCGCACCAGTGTCGGAGAGACCCCACGCGTCGAGAGCCATCAATTATTCCACTTTGAGGACGACACCCTCCGCGTGGGGACATTGGAGCTCCATCCGGTGCGTCTGGAAGCCAAGCGCGGAGGCAGCACGGCCAAGATCTCGGGACAGACCTCGATCGACGATCGCACATACGACGTCCGGTGGTATTTTGCCCATCGCTCAGACCGCGGCGACGATGCAGCTCCTTCCACCGATTCTCAGTGATGCCCTCCCATCGCGCGCCACAAAGACCACGCCCTGAAGGGCATTCTACTCATCAATGAGATAGCCCTCCGTCATCGCCCTGTGGCATGACTGGAGTGACCTCCCGGTCTATGTCGGTACCGTATACGCCCAAGACTTGCTCGTGTTCCTCGGCCTCGCCATCTGCTTCTGGATCGCGCTCCCGAACCTCCTACTCGAGCACATGCCCGCAATAAGGCATGTGCGCCAAGTACAAATCTATGACATATATCTAATGCAGCCCTGTCGCTGCCCCCCTTCTAACGCTGTGCCTCCCTACCCAGCTCCCGACGTACCGGAAAGTCCTCATGGACCCGCTATTGATCACCGTCCTCGTCATTTTGGCGATCACCATCGTTTTGATCGTCACCGAGTATTGGCGCATTGATCTGGTCGCAATCATTGCCATGTTGGCTCTGACCTGGGTCGGCGCTATCAGTCCTGAGGAAGCTCGCTCCGGATTTGCCAGCAATGCCGTGTTGGCGATCATCGCCGTCATGATCATGGGACGCGGACTCTTTATGTCCGGTGTGACGGACAAACTGGCCAGCTTCATTCTTCGTATCGCCGGCGAAAGCAGACGCCGTATCATCTCGACCACCTCCGTCACCGTGGGACTGATGTCAGGGGTGATGCAAAATATCGGTGCCGCCGCTCTATTTCTTCCCGTGATGATGGGCGTCTCCGAGCGCCAGAAAATCCCGGTATCCAGTCTATTAATGCCCATGGGGTTTGCCGCCATCGTCGGTGGAACCCTGACGATGGTCGGTACCAGCTCTCTGATCGTGCTCAACGACCTTCTGGCGTACCGTGACATGGAGACCTTCAATCTGCTCAGTGTCACCCCGGTCGGTTTGGTACTGCTGACCGTAGCCGTGCTCTACTTCACGGTCCTGGGCCCCATGGTATTCCCCACCGATATTGAAGAAGACAGGGAGGTCTCGCCGGGACAAAAGCGGATCAACGTCTGGGGACTTTCGGATACGATCTATACCTTTCGAATTCTATCCGACAGCCCCCTGATCGGTAAGTCCATCGAAGAATCGAAGATGGGCGAACTCTATCATGTCAATCTGCTCCGAGCCTACGACTCCCGAGGTGCCGACAGCGCTCTTGATGATGATATGCGCTTTGATATGGGCCAAAAAATCGTCGTCCAGGGCCGACGCAACGACGTCAAAGGATTTTCCGAGACCGCCAAAGTGGAGTTAATTGAAGAAGACGACAAGTCGCCGGCCGGATCTCGTCGCGGATACCTTGAAATCGTGGTCCCCGCTCGCTCCGATATTGTGGGCAAAACCATTCGCGAAGTGGCCCTTCGCGAAACCTATAGCGTGCAGGTCGTCCTCTTTTTTAGCGACAGCAAGGTCATCGAAGAAGGCGTCGCCGACCGCGTCATCAAGGCCGGGGATACATTGGTCTTGCACGGAAAAAAAGAAAATCTGAAATTTTTCAATGAAAGCGAAGACTTCATCAGCGTCACCCCCTTTGAGTACGACCCCAAAAAGCCGGAATTGGCCCTATTCGCCGTCGCCAGCTTTGCCGGCGCCCTGGGGGTGGTATTCTTTACGGAACTTCCCATTTCCATCGGCTTTCTCAGCGGTGCAGTGGCCATGATCCTTACGGGCGTCCTCAATGTCGAAGAGGCCTACCGCTCCATCGAGTGGAAAGTCGTCTTCCTGATCGCCGGACTGATACCGATTGGCCTGGCCATGGAAAATTCCGGGGCCGCAGCCTTTATTGCCGACGGCCTGGTCGCCTCTTTGGAGACCAGCCACCCCATGATCATTTTGGGGGCCATCGGAGTATTAACGACCGTGCTGTCGCTGGTCATGTCCAACGTCGCCGCCACCGTCCTTCTCGTTCCCCTGGTCCTCGGCCTGTCAGGGCTCGGCGGCCTCTCCCCACAGGCCCTGGTCCTTCAAGTCGGTGTCTGCGCCGCCAACTCCTTTATGATCCCCACCCACCACGTCAACGCCCTGCTTATGACCCCCGGTGGCTACCAGGTCTCCGACTATGTCAAAGCCGGTAGCCTGCTGTCGGTCATCTTTGTCATTGTGAGCACGTTGACGATCTATCTACTCTTCGTAAATTAACAACCCACCTATCCCCTCCGGGGCGACCCGCCGCTGGACCTGCGTATAAGCCCCGTCCTCATCGGCCGGCGCATGCTCCAGCACCCATCGACAATAGCTCTTGGCTTGCCTCGACTCACCGCGCTCTTGCCACATCTCGCCCAGTTGAAACCCGGCTCACCAGCTCACCCAACTCGTGGCATCGCCCACATCGGCATCCAATAGGGACTCCAATAACTCCCGCGCCCTCTACCTCTCCCTCCATGCGAAGCCCATCGCCAAAAAGTGGCGCAATCTCTACAGACCACCCACCGCCGAGGGGGACACGACCCTGGCTACGCGCGTATCCACCACTCATCCCAATCAATCGGGGGCGTAGAAGTCGGCCAGCAGTTGGCCGACCTTCTCGGGGCGTTCCTCCTGAAGAAAATGTCCACAATCCTCAAGGGTATGCGCCGTCGCCTGTGGCAGGTCCGTCTGCAGACGCCCGGCGGTGCGATCCATACGGGGCAATATGCGGTCCGCTGCGCCGCGTATGATGGTCACGGGAATGTCCAGAGTGGGGACCCACTGGGCGATGGTCTCGAGCACGGGTTCGTTGAAGTCCGCCAGGCTCTTCATCAAGGCCTTTCGCGACTGCCGATCCCGAAATGGGCTTGTCACCCCCTCGTAGACCTCGGGGCCGAGTCGTTTGGAATCCTTGACGCCGTAGCGCATGGTCTGGCGAAGGGCCCATTGACTGCTGATGATGGCTCCCATCCCCGGGGTGCGGCAGGCCGCCATAAAGGCTCGCTCCGGCAGGGACATCTCGGGATAGACGATGGTGTTGAGGATGGCCAATTTGGACAGCACCTGGGGCGTTGGCTGGCCCAGTACAGGGCGAAGGGGCCGCCGGCGTCATGAACGGCGAGCCCAATGGGTTCGTCGATGCCAAGGGCATCGATAAAGCCATCGAAGGCGGCGTTGAAGAAATCCTCATCGTAGTCGCAATCCACGGGCTTGTCGGAGCCCCCAAAGCCAGGCATATCGATGGCCAGCACTCGGCAATGGGTGGCGATGGCGGGCATGATATTGCGCCACAGAAACGACGATGTCGGCCAACCATGTACCAGTAGTACCGGCGGGCCCTCGCCGAGCTCTCGGTATTGAATCCTCAAATCGCCAACGGTGACGTCGCTAATCCGGATATCTGTGGTGCTCATCGCGAGGTGCTCCTCAAATGGAGACGGTGGGCCAGTAGAACTCAAGGGTGTTGCAAGAGCCTATCTCACAGAATGCATCGGAGCCAGCGGGCGAAGCACAGAATGCCTCTCCAGCCACCCGGATTATTCGCGAAACGCCGTCACGCGCCCTGAGCGCGCTGGGAACCTCCGAGGGGGCTACCTGAATCCCAAATCGTCGCGGCCCACTCAGTGCGGCCTCCGCCTCAAATCAATCAAAAAAACCCGAGTGAACGAGACCTTTCCCAGGTAGCCCACTTGCAGACGGCCTCCTTGAGAAGACCTCTGCCAAGTAACGCACTTGCAAAAAACCT
>CAYQBU010000244.1:0-4575 GCA_964415785.1 uncultured Bradymonadales bacterium | reverse complement strand
GCGACGGGGTGGCGCTTCTGGAATTCCACACCAAGATGAACGCCGTGGATCCGGATCTCATCGAGATGATGCACAAGTCCATCGACGAGGTCGAAGATGGTGACTGGCGCGGATTGGTCATCGGCAACGACTCCGAGAATTTCTCGGCGGGTGCCAACTTGATGTTGGTGCTGATGAATGCCCGCGGTGGAAATTGGGACGATATCGAGTCGATGGTCAAGAATTTCCAGGATGCCAACCAGCGGATGCGCTACAGCTATAAGCCGGTGGTGGCTGCGCCTCGGGGGTTGACCCTTGGTGGTGGAGCGGAAGCGGCGCTTGGCGCCAATGCCATTCAGGCCGCCGGTGAGCTCTATATGGGGCTGGTGGAAGTGGGCGTGGGCCTGATTCCCGGCGGTGGTGGCAACCTGCAGCTGATGCGAAACGTCTTTGGCAATTACGCCGATGATGGTGATTTCCAGCCTCTGCCCTTTTTGCAGAAGTTGTTCATGACCATTGGTCTCGGCGAGGTCGCCAAGAGTTGTGAAGAGGCCCGGGAGTTGGGCTTCTTGCAGCCCAGCGACCAGATCACGATCAACGATGATTTCCGTCTCCATGACGCCAAGCAGCGCGTGATCGGGATGGCGGAGAGCAGCTTCCGTCCCCCGCGCAAGACGAAGTTCCGACTGCCGGGACCCGACGGCGTGGCGACGGTGGATATGATGCTCTATGACATGGAAGAAAAAGGCCAGATCTCGGCGCACGACCGGTTGATCGGTCGTAAGTTGGCCAACGTGATCTGCGGTGGTCAGACGAGCACCAATGCCCTGGTGACGGAGCAGAAGCTCCTCGATCTGGAGCGCGAGGCCTTTATGTCGCTATGCGGCGAAGAGAAGAGCCAGGAGCGCATGCAGCATATGCTGATGCACAACAAGCCGTTGCGAAACTGAGCGACTGACCCAACCTCAAGGCATCCCAACTGATCTAGTTGGCGCCGGCATCGAGGCCGGCGCCATCTCCAACACAGGAGAGTTTCATGAGCATTCGAGACGTTGTTGTAGCATCTTATGTGCGAACGGCCTTCGGTAAGGCCAACAAGGGCGGATTCAAGGATACGCGCCCGGACACAATGGCCGCCGAGGTCATTAAAGAAGCGGTGAACCGAGCGGAGGGTCTGGACCCGGCCGATATTGAAGACGTGGCCCTGGGCTGTGCGATGCCGGAAGGCGAGCAGGGCATGAATGTGGCGCGAATCGCGTCGGTGTTGGCCGGTTTGCCCGACGAGGTTCCGGCGCTGACGGTCAACCGCTTTTGCTCCTCAGGAGTGCAGACGATCTCGCAGATGGCGGAGCGTATCATGCTCGGCGCCATCGATGTGGCGGTGGCCGGGGGAACGGAGTCGATGTCCATGGTGCCCATGGGCGGCAATAAGGCGTCGGCGAACCCGAAGCTGATGACGGACTATCCCGAGATCTATATCTCCATGGGAGCGACGGCGGAAAATGTGGCCCGTCGATTCGATGTATCGCGCCAGTCACAAGACGAGTTTGCCCTCAAGAGCCAGAAGAAAGCCGCCGAGGCCTGGGAGCGCAATTTCTTCGAAGACGAGGTGATGGCTCTGGAGACGGAGTGGGTCACGGAGTCCGGCGATCGGGTCAATAAGACGGTTTCGCAGGACGAAAATGTGCGCCCCGGAGGCTCCATGGAGGTGATGGCCAAGCTTCCCACCGTCTTTGCCAGCGATGGCAAGGGCAGTGTGACGCCGGGCAACGCCTCTCCGCTGACCGATGGAGCGGCGGCGACGGTGCTGATGAGCGCCGACAAGGCCGAGGAGTTGGGCATCGAGCCGATGGGCTATTATCGGGCCTTTCAGGTGGCGGGCGTGGCGCCGGATATCATGGGTATTGGTCCCGTGCCGGCGATTCGCAAGCTGCTCAAGAAAGAGGGCATGGAGGTCAGTGATATTGACCTCTTTGAGATCAACGAAGCCTTCGCCAGCCAGTCGGTCTATTGCCAGCGCGAGCTGGGGATCCCCGACGAGAAGCTCAACGTCAACGGCGGCGCCATCGCCATTGGCCATCCCCTGGGCGTGAGCGGAACCCGCATGGCGGGAACGCTCTTGCGAGCCCTGGAAGAGACGGGCGGACGCTTCGGCGTGGTGAGCATGTGCATCGGTGGCGGAATGGGTGCGGCCGCGCTCTTTGAGCGCGTCGGATAAGTCTCACTGAGACGATTCTCGTCGGCCCCCGGTCATCGCAAGGTGATCGGGGGCCGACTTGGTTTTTGGACCATGAAAATTTGCAAAGCGCAGGGGATCTGTTGGGATCGGAATCCGAAGATGATGGGTTGAGATCTGAAATAGGCAGGTGCGCGATGCAAAACAGATGTGGCTGGTTGGTGTGGATAGGGGTGGTGATGATGGTGATGTCCGGATGTGGCTCCTCGGCGGCGACGGTAAAGAGCCCGGCAGGGGATCGCCACGAGGTTCAGGGGCTGGCCAGTTGGTATGGTGAGCCCTTTCACGGCCGGCAAACGGCGAGCGGCGAGACCTATAATATGCATCAGAAAACGGCGGCCCATAAGACCCTTCCCTTCGGCACAAGGGTGCGGGTTGAGGAAGTGGGCACGGGGCGATCGGTGGTGGTGCGGATCAACGATCGAGGACCCTTCGTCGATGGGCGGGTGATCGATCTGTCCTATCAGGCGGCCAGTAATCTGGGGATGGTCAACGACGGGATCACGGAGGTGGAGTTAGATATTATCCAGTGGTGATGCGTCGACGTCGATGAATTCAAAGGTTTTGCCCTGGAAGTTGCGAAAGGTCAGCCGGCGGCCTTCTTCGGTGGGCTGATCGTCGATGAGGTAGTCGGGCAGCAATTCGATCTTGCCACCGCCGCCGGGGAGATCGACGACAAAGTCGGGGACGCCCACGCCGCCCAGGCGTCCGCGGAGATGATCCATGATCTGGAGGCCCGTTCTCAAAGGGGTGCGAAAGTGGGTGATGCCCTGAGCCATATCGCATTGAAGGATGTAGTAGGGACGACAACCATGGCGAAGGAGGCCGCGGTTGAGGTCCATGACCGTCTGGGCGTCGTCGTTGACGCCGCGGAGCAGGACCATCTGGTTGCCGAGGACGCAGCCGGCGTCGAGGAGGCGCCTCAGGGCGGTGGCGCTCTCCCGGGATATTTCGCGGGGGTGGTTGAAGTGGGTATTGATGAAGATGGGGCGGTAGCGGGCGAGCATGTCGGCAAATTCAGTGGTGATGCGCTGGGGGAGGGTGACGGGGTTTCGGGTGCCAAGGCGAATGACGTCGAGATGGTCGATGTCGGCCAGGGGTTGGAGAATGGACTCCAGGCGCTCGTCGGAGAGGGTGAGGGGATCGCCGCCGCTGATGATCACGTCGCGGATCTCGGGGGTGTTGGCGATGTAGTCGATGCCGGCCTGGAGCTGAGCTTTGGAGGCGGCGGTGGTGGGGTTGGAGACCTTGCGCTTGCGGGTGCAATGGCGGCAGTAGACCGGGCAGTGATGGGAGGCGTAGAGCAGCGCGCGGTCCGGGTAGCGATGGGTCAGCCCAGGCACGGGCATATACTCTTCTTCGGCCAGGGGGTCCTGGCGCTCAAATTCAAAAGTTTGAAGTTCGCCTCGGTGAGGGAGGGCCTGGCGGCGGATGGGGCAGCCGGGATCGCCTGGATCCATAAGGGCGGCGTAGTGCGGCGTCAGGGCGATGCGAAAGCGCGACGAGCTGGCCTCGAAGGCCTCGATTTCGGGATCGCTCAACTGGAGCACATCTCGAAAATCATCGAGATGACGCAGGCGGTGCTGATGCTGCCAGTACCAGGAGCTCCATTGTTCTCTCGAGATCTGTTGGTAGCGAGGAGGACGGTTGGCAAAGGAGGAAGACAGAGAAATGGTCATGGGGATTTCAGGAGGCCGCGAGTAGGGCGAGGGGACCAGAGGTGGCCTTGAGCTTTAGATGTCCCAGCGATTGGCCGAGGCGATCGATGAGCTCGAGGCGCAAGTCGGTCAATGAGCTTACTGGTCGACGGAGGTCGACGGAGCGTGCGCCGAGGATGCGGCAGGGGCCAGCCTGGGTGTCGAAGCCGCCCTGGTAGTGGAAGCGCAGTGTGGGCAGCCACTTCCAGTCGACGGTGCCCTCGATGGGAATCTCGTCGACGAGTCCCGCAATGGAGATGGTGCCGTTGAGGTGGGCTTCGGCGCCGCGAAGCAGCGGCCAGGAGGTAAAGGTCAACTCCAGATCCAGGAGGGCGGGCTCGGAGCTGCCATTGTGATGCCAGGTGCCCACCCAATGTTCGTTGAGTCCAAAGGTGATGCCGGGATCGGCGTCCTTGCGCTCCACCAGGGAGTCATGATCGAAGCAAGGCACCCAGGATTGTTCCTGGTACCAGCGAATGGTGTGGGCGATGCCCTCGCGAAAGTCGCGCCACTGCGGTTGCCAGCCCAGGCCGCGAAGGGGCTCGGCGACCACGATGGCATCGTCGCTGGCGTAAAATAGAGCGTCGCGGTTGAGGCGCGGCTCCAGAGGGCTCTCCAGGTTGTGAGCTTTTTGGACCTGGCGCCACAGGAGTTTCAGGAGCG
>CAYQBU010000243.1:0-4580 GCA_964415785.1 uncultured Bradymonadales bacterium | reverse complement strand
ACCCTCGACGAGCGCGAACCCCTCGATAATAGCCACGCCGAACGCGGCACCTTCATCGTCGGCGATGATGGCACCGTCCAATCCAGCGACGACAGCCCCAAAAATCGACGCGACCTCCTCCGACAGCGGCTGCGCGACGGCGACTTCGATGACGAATATATCGACGTCGAGCTCACGGATAGCAAAAACCCGGTCATCGAGGTCTTTTCCGGTCAAAACCAGCCCGGCAGCGGCATGGAACAGATGGATCTGGGCAGCGTTTTCGGCAATATGTTCCCCCAGCAAAAGCGACGCAAGAGCATCCCCGTCGGCGACGCCATGGAAGCCCTCATCAAAGAAGAGGCTGCCCGTCTCATCGACATGGATCAGATCCGCGATGAAGCCCTGGAGCGCACTCAGAAATCGGGGATCATCTTTCTCGACGAGATCGACAAGATCGCCGGTCGCGAGGCCAGTAAACAGGGGCTCGACGTCTCCCGCGAAGGCGTACAGCGCGACCTCCTCCCCATCGTCGAGGGCTCATCGGTGACCACCAAGCACGGCGTCGTCAAAACCGACCATATCCTCTTTATCGCCGCCGGTGCCTTCCACCTGTCCAAGCCCTCGGACTTGATCCCCGAACTCCAGGGCCGATTCCCCATCCGAGTTGAACTCAAGAGCCTCACTGAACACGACTTCCAGCGCATCTTGACGGAGCCCCAAAATAGCCTGACCCGCCAATATATCGAATTGATGCGCACCGAGGGCATCGAAGTCACCTTTGACGATGAATCCATCGAAACCCTTGCCGAGATGGCCTTCCGGGTCAATGACAGCCTGGAGAATATCGGCGCCCGCCGACTCCATACGATCATGGAAAAGGTCTTCGAGGCTCTCTCTTTCGAGGCTCCAGACCGCGAAGATGGCGAATTCCACATCTCTCCGGACTATGTCCGTGAACGGCTATCGGGCATCCTGGAAGACGAAGATCTCAGTCGCTACATCCTCTGAATACCGGCGTCGATCGCGACGCCCCATCAGTTTCCCCTACATCCCCTACCATTATGACCGATGACCATGACGACCTGATCGCGCTGGGCAACCGCCTCAACAGCACCAACTATGGGCCCGCTCCCGTCATTTTTGAGCGCGGCGATGGCGTCTGGCTGGAAGATGATCAGGGCCAACGCTACCTGGACTTTGTGGCCGGCATCGCCGTCTGCGCCCTTGGTCACCGCCATCCCGCCCTCGTGGAGGCGCTCTCTGACCAGGTCGACCGCCTGCTCCACGTCTCCAATATGTATTGGACCCGCGAGCAGATCGCCTTGATGCAGCGCCTCGTCGATCGCTCCTTTGGGGACCGCGTCTTTTTCTGCAACTCCGGCGCCGAGGCCAACGAGGCCGCCTTCAAACTCGCTCGCCGCTATCAAGCACGCGTCGCCAATCGGGACGATAAAACGACCATCCTCTCCATGAAGAAATCGTTTCATGGACGCACCCTGGCCGCGATCACCGCCACCGGCCAACCCAAGTACCACGATGGTTTTGCCCCCCTTCCACCGGCCTTTGACTATACCCCTTTTAACGATCTCGACGCCCTGAAGGAACGCTTCGACGACTCCATCGGCGCCGTGATCGTCGAACCCATCCAGGGCGAGGGTGGCATCAAACCCGCCGATCCCGAGTTTCTTCAGGGCCTGCGCGATCTCTGCGATGATCACCAGGCGCTGCTGATCTTTGACGAAGTCCAAACCGGCATCGGGCGCACCGGCAAACTCTTTGCTTACGAAACTTTTGGGGTCACCCCCGATATCATGTCTCTGGCCAAGGGCCTCGGCGGAGGAGTTCCCGTGGCCGCCACTTTGGCCACCGAGGAGGTCTGGAAGGGCTGGAAACGCGGCAGCCACGCCTCCACTTTTGGGGGCAACCCCCTGGCGACCCGCGCCGCCTCCGTGGTCCTCGACGTCATCGAGCAACAGGATCTCCTCGCCAATGCCCGCGATCGCGGTCTCCAACTTCAACGGGGCCTGCGCAAGTTGGCCTCAACCTTCGAGGTCATCACCGACGTTCGCGGCGAGGGATTGATGGTCGGTGCCCAATGTGGCGACGCCGCCTCCGAGATCGTGGCACTGGCCCGAGACGAGGGCCTCCTCATTAACAGCGCCGGTGGCGACACCCTTCGATTCGTGCCCCCACTGATCATCACCGAGAACCACGTCGACGACGCCCTTGCCCGTCTCAAAAGGGCCCTTCATACCTGGACGACGCAATCGTGAGCACTTCCCGTTGAGCTTTTCAGTCCAACTTACTTGCCATCGCCCACCGGTGGACAGTATCCTTTAGAGCAGAGGAGTTACTCGACGATACAAATGGAAAGGCCGACCGAGCCCTTGCCCCCATAACCACCGGACCCCTCGAGTGGAGTCCAACCCGGCTCTCGACGCCACCTCGTCCTACGCCAGTGAGAATGATGAGCTCTATCGATACCAGTCTCACCCCCTCTCCCAATCCCGACGTCGATCCCCAATCGATCGACGCCACTCCATCGGCCGAGGAGTTTTTCATCCTTTCGCGCCTCGATGGCTCGACCACCATCGATCAAATCTGCAAGACCAGTGGCCTCGGTGAGGCCAAGACCCTGCAGTATATAAAAAACCTGATCGACTACGGGCTCATTGAATTGCCCGGCCAGGACGACGCCGGTGACCGCGCTTCATCAAGAGACGAGCCCCCACCGGCCGCCAACTCCACTCCCAGCGGTCTCGGCCAGAAAGTGGTCGCCCGCTTCGACCAGGATTACCAGAGCTCGCCACTCGACCGTGAGACGCTCGACCAGCAGGTGGAGTTGGAGCCCACTTTTAAGCGCGAGGTGCTCTTCGTTCATACCTACCTCGACACCCTTGACCATTACGAATTGCTCGGCGTCGAGCGCGACGTCGAACGCCGTGGGTTACGCCGGGCCTACTTCCCGATGTCCAAGCGCTACCACCCGGACCGCTTCTACCAGAAGATCACCGGGGACTACGAAGCCCTCATCCGTCAGATTTTCGAGCGAATCACCAACGCCTATCAGACCCTCTCGGACCGCAATAAACGCGCGGCCTATGACAAGGCCCTCCAGACCTCTCCCTCCTCTACGGCTTCCGATCTCGATGTCCGAGCTTCGACCCCCGCCTCACGGCGCAGCGAACCCCGCGAGGAAATGGCCAGCGCCAACAAAAAGAAAATGGCCAGGCGCGTCCTCCTTCAGCGAGCTCGCCGCGCCTTTGACGAACAGAGCTTTTCATCGGCCGTTCGCGAGTTCCGTAAGGCCTTGTCCATCGAGCCCGATGCCGACCTGGCCTTTGACGTCGCCGAACAGTTTTTCGGTGTCCAGCGCTTCGATGATGCTGCCATTTTCGCTCGGGTCGCACGAAAAATCGACGACACTCAAGCCGCCACACTGGATTTGATGGCCCGCATCTACGAGGCCAAGGGCGCTCCTGAAGATGCCCTCTACTACCTCGAGCAGGCTCAAAAGCTCGATCCATCCAACGACACATTCACCGCCAAGATCGAGCAACTCAAAGCCTCGAACACGCTTTAATTGGCTTTTCGCATTGCCCCCGCTGATTCCCTGGGAATCACGGACCTCAACGACGGAGTAACTCCATGGAACGCATCATTGGCATCGACCTCGGAACCACCAACTCCTGCGTAGCGGTGGTCGAAGGGGGTACCCCGGAAGTGATTCCCAATAAGGGCGGGTACAAAACCACTCCCAGCGTCGTCGCCATCACCGAGAGTGGACGTCGCCTCGTGGGCCAAATGGCCAAGCGTCAGGCAATCACCAACGCCGCCCACACCGTCTATGCCTCCAAACGCCTCATCGGCCGAAAATGGGACTCCTCGGAGGTTCGCCATTGCATCGAGACCTGCCCCTACGAAATCATTCAGGGCCCCCACGACGACGCTCGGATCAAGTTGCGAGGCAAAGAGTATAGCCTCCCCGAACTCTCCAGCATCATCCTCCAGGAGATGAAGCTCATCGCCGAAGAATACCTGGGCGAAGCCCCGGAAAAAGCGGTGGTCACCGTCCCCGCTTATTTCAATGATAACCAGCGCAAGGCCACCAAAGACGCCGGCCGCATCGCCGGCCTCGACATTGTCCGTATTATCAACGAGCCCACCACTGCCGCCCTGGCCTACGGCTTTGGTAAAACCATGGATTCCACCGTCGCCATCTACGACCTCGGCGGCGGCACCTTCGATATCTCGATTCTCGACATCTACGACGGGGTCTTTGACGTTCTCTCCACCGCCGGCGACACCTTTCTTGGCGGCGAGGACTTCGACGCCCGAATCATCGAACACCTGGCCTTTGAATTTGCCCGAGAACATAAGATCGACCTGCGCAACGAGGAAATGGCCCTCCAGCGCCTTCGCGACGCCGCTGAAAAAGCCAAGATCGAACTCTCCGGCCGCGACGAAACCGAGATCAGTCTTCCCTTCATCCACAGCAAGGACGATGGCGAGGCCCTCCACCTCCAGACCACCCTGGACCGCGAGACCTTCGAAGAGCTCACCATCGATCTCGTTCAGCGCACCCTCAAATCTGCGAG
>CAYQBU010000242.1:0-4689 GCA_964415785.1 uncultured Bradymonadales bacterium | reverse complement strand
GAGGTGGCCCGTGTGATAGAGCTTGTGCTCGATGAAGGGCAGCTTGAGCTCGACCTGGGTGATATTGCGGTAGGGGAGATCGATGGTGCCCTGGCGGGCGATGCTTCCGGTGTGGATGCGCAGGCGGTCGGGATGCCATTCGTAGCGCGTGCGGCCATAGGCCACGAAGCGGTTGAGCGTCACAAAACCGGTAGCCACCAAAAAGAGGCCGATCCACCACAGGGCGGAAGGGGTAAACCCCAAAAAGAGAGGGGTAAAAAAGAAGGCGGCGACGCTGATGGAGCCCCAGAGCAGCGCGGCGCGCAAGACGGAGCGCCAGACAAAGACGGTTTTATTGGGGCGCATCGTCTCGATGGAGCTGTCGCTTCGATGCTCAGCCGTCGTGGTCATCATCGCTCTCCGCTGGGGCATTGGAGTCGTCGCCCGTGTCCGCGTCGAGGTCGATCGTTTGGTCGGGAGCGCCCACGGGGGCCTCTCCTCCTTCGGCGTCGAGGCGCTGGAGGAATTCGAACATCAATCCCTCGATATCTTCGATGAAGATAAAGGGAGTATAGAGGGGAATTTCTACCTCTTGACCGGCGGTCTGAAGGGTGAGCTTGCCGGACATCTTGGAGGTCTGCATCTCGTCGAGATTCAGGCTGTCGCGGTCGATGAGCGACCAGTGGATGCGCCAGGCCTGTTCGTCTTGACCGACGAAGAGGAAGTCATCGCTGATGGCGATGAAGCGCTTTTGCTTGAAGTTGCTCCAAAAGGAGCCCATGGACAAAAAGGTCATGCCCATGAGGATAGCGCCGATAAAGGCGGCCGTGCTCAGGCCACCGAGGCCGACGACAAACCACACCAGGGCGGCGGCGCCAAAGCAAAGGGCGCCCAACACGAGGAGGGCGCCGATGGTGGCGGGGTTGAGTTGATAGCGAAAGAGGTGGCGCACCGCCGTCGTTTCCAGGGCATCTTCGACGGCGGGGCCACTGAGGAGTTGGATCTGGGCCATGGTGTTGGGAGGTCCAGTATACCGAAAGAGAGCCGATTAGATGTCGAGGTTGCGAACATCGAGGGCGTGAGTTTCGATGAACTCGCGCCGGGGAGCGACCTGGTCGCCCATGAGGACGGTAAAGAGGTTGTCGGCCTCCACGGCGTCTTCGATCGGGATCCATTGTCGTGTCCCAGAGCTGGTCGGGATTCATCTCGCCCAGACCTTTGTAGCGCTGGACGCTCTGGCCCTTTTGGCCGGCCTTGAGGGCCCGCTCCAGGACGGCGATCATGGAGGTATAGGCCTCTTCGTCGCTGCCGTCGTCGACGATGACATGATCGCCGAGGCTGTCGAAGCGACGCCAGATGCGGAGCATCTCTTTGTAATCCGGGCCATTGACAAAGCCGCGGTTGATCTCGGTGGTCACCGAGGTGCCGGCGACTCGACTGTGCCAGCGGGCAATCCAGACGTTTTCGCGGCCCGGATCTTCGATGATGTCGGGGCTCTTCCAGGGCACGGTGGTAAACTCTTCACCCAGGGCTTCCCGGATGGCTTCGCACTTTTGCTCCAGCTGCTCTTTGTCCTGGAGATCGTCCATTGTGATCTCGGAGCGCACAATATGCTCGAAGATGCGTCGATCTCCGCGGCGCTCCACGCGCTCGATGATCTCGCGGTAGGCCAGGAGGTCGTCGACAAAGTCCGCCAGAGCCTCTTCGCTCAATTCTGTGCCATCGGCGCCGCGGATATTGATCTTCGATTTTGCCCGGGCGATCAGGCGATCGTGGAGGGCGCGCTCGTCTTTGAGGTAGTCCACGGAGCGACCGCGCTTGATCCCGAAGAGCGGAGGCTGAGCGATATAGAGGTAGCCCTCTTCGATGATCTCGGGCATCTGACGATAGAAGAAGGTCAACAGCAGGGTACGAATGTGGCTGCCGTCGACGTCGGCATCAGTCATGATGATGATATTGTGATATCGAAGCTTTTCGAGATCGAAGTACTCATCGCCGATGCCACAGCCGAGCCCGGAGATCATGGCCGAGATTTCGTTATTGGAGAGCATGCGGTCGAAGCGCGCTTTCTCCACGTTCAGGATCTTTCCGCGAAGGGGCAAGATGGCCTGGAAGCGACGATCCCGGCCTTGTTTGGCCGAGCCGCCGGCGGAGTCACCCTCAACAATATAGAGTTCGCTCTCCTCGGGCTTGCGTGATTGGCAATCGGCCAACTTCCCGGGAAGGGAGCTGACCTGGAGGGCTGATTTACGGGCGATCTCGCGGGCCTTTCGGGCCGCCTCGCGGGCCCGGGAGGCGGCGATGGCCTTGTCGATGACGGAACGGGCCACCGAGGGGTTTTCCTCCAGGAACATGGCCAGTCGTTCGTTGATCACCGACTCGACGACCCCTTTGATCTCGTTGGAGACCAGTTTTTCTTTGGTCTGACTCGAGAATTTGGGGTCCGGCATTTTGACGGAGAGGACGCTGACCAGGCCCTCGCGGATGTCGTCTCCGGCCAGGGTGTCGTCCAAGAGGTCGTTGGAGATCCCGTAGGAGTTGACCGTTCGCGTCAGCGATGCCCGCAGACCGGAGAGGTGGCTTCCACCGTCGCGATTGCGGATGGTGTTGGTGTAGCAGAAGATATTTTCGTTAAAGGAGTCATTCCACTGCAGGGAGACCTCGACGACGACGCCTTTGTCCTCCACCTCCTGGTAGATATAGACCGGCTCTTCGTGGAGGGGTTGCTTATTCTTATTGAGGTCTTTGACGAAGGAGTTAACCCCACCCTCATAGCTGAAGTCGTGGCGCTTGTTGTTGCGCTCGTCCTGAATGGTGATCTGGACGCCGGCGTTGAGATAGGACAACTCGCGCAGGCGCTGAGAGAGGATGTCGAAGGAGAACTTCGTGGTCTGAAAGATCTCGGCGTCGGGCTTAAAGGTAATGGCCGTGCCCGTGGTCTTGGCGTCGCCGATGGCCTTGAGGGGCTCGTCGGGGAGGCCGCGCTCGAAGCGCTGGTACCAGACTTTGCCGTCGCGGTGGATCTCCATCTCCAGCCACTCCGAAAGGGCGTTGACGACGGAGACGCCGACGCCGTGGAGGCCGCCGGAGACCTTGTAGGAGTTTTTGTCGAACTTTCCGCCGGCGTGGAGGACGGTCATGATGACCTCGGCGGCCGACCGCCCCTGTTCTTCGTGGATGTCGACGGGAATGCCCCGGCCGTTGTCCTCGATGGTCACCGACCCGTCGGTATGCAGGGTGATGATGACGGTATCGCAGTAGCCGGCCAGTGCCTCGTCGATGGCATTGTCGACGGTCTCGTAGACCATGTGGTGGAGGCCGGAGCCGTCGTCGGTATCCCCGATGTACATCCCGGGGCGTTTGCGGACGGCTTCGAGTCCCTCGAGGACCTTGATGTTGTCGGCGTTGTACAGGTCGTCGACCAGGGGTTCCTCGTCGAGGTCTGCGGGGGGGATCGGGTCTTCGTGAGCCATGGTACGTCTTTGTTGGGAGACAATGAGAAAAGCGCGACGAGTCGGGAGACTCGACTGCGTACACAAAACCATTCAGTCATCGAACTATTCCGGCGCCCCGGCGGGTCGTCGGCGCAATATTCGAGCGCGACGGTCTGTCTCGTCTTCCGCCCGGGGTGTCGCCGGGGTGTCTCGCGGCGAGGACAACGCCTCGCGGGGCGCGGGAGCGTAGCACACGCGCGCGAGGGTTTCCAGCGGTGATCGGCCTCGACAGGTGGAGAAATGGTCGTCGTCGCAGGTTGAGGGTTCGATGGCGACGAGTCGGTGACCCGAATCCGACAACGAGTCCCAAGAGTTCGGGGCGGTCCGTCGACAGGGAGGTATCTAATCCCGATGGATTACCGGGTTTTTGAGGATGCCGATGCCGTCGATTTCGACGGTGACGACCTGACCGTCGTCGATGGGACCGACGCCGGAAGGAGTGCCCGTCAGGACGACGTCGCCGGGCTCGAGGGTCATGACCCCGGAGATAAACGAGAGGACCTCGTCGACGGGAAAGATGAAATCGTCGAGCACCGTCGTCTGGCGGATCTCGCCGTCGACGCGACAGGTCAGGCGATGGTCGGCGGGAACGAACTCCGGGGCGAGGGCGACAGAGGGCCCGATGGGGGCGAAGGTGTCAAAGCCCTTGCTTCGGGTGTAGCGGTCTTCGCGGCGCTGGATGTCGCGGGCGGTGACATCGCAGGCGCAGCTGTAGCCGAAGATGGCGTCGGCCGCCTCGGTGCGGTCGGCGCGGCGGAGGCGACGCCCGATGACGACGGCCAGTTCCCCTTCGTGATGGACTTCGTCGGACTGGGGTGGCAACTCGATGGCGTCGCCGGGGCCGACGAGGGCCGACGGGGGCTTCATAAACAGGAGCGGGACCTCGGGTAGCGAGCGACCCATCTCGTCGGCGTGTTGTCGGTAATTGAGGCCGACGCAGACGATCTTCGTCGGTGAGACCGCCGGAAGAAATGCCAGGTCAGTGTCGGACTCAAGTCGACGGCCCGTCGCAAGCTGCTCACCGGCGCGGTGGCGCCGGTGAAGTCTCTCGATGGTCCCCGGGACTTCGACGAGACCATCGTCGCGACGATGGGCCCATGTCGGTTGGCCGTCGTCGGGATCGATGACGCGAACCAGTGTCCCTTCTTCGGCGGCGATGGAGGTCATTCTTCTTCTTCGCCGGTGATTTCTTCGGCTTCCGCCTCTTGCTGGCGCT
>CAYQBU010000241.1:0-4745 GCA_964415785.1 uncultured Bradymonadales bacterium | reverse complement strand
CGTAAACCCGCGCCTCCCCAGCCCTCGCCATTTCTGCCGTCCCATCATTGGATTCTCCCCGGATCCGAGCCCACCTGACCGTCGTCCATGCCACCGAGCTCATCCTCCAACCCTCCCATGTCGAAGTCGTCGGGGATCCCGAACATCTCAAACTCCGTCGCCGTCTGATCGACGACGTAGTGCGTGATTTCCAGGGGCATCTCGCGTCCATTGAAGTCGTAATAGACCGTCAAAATGATGCGCCGCACCCGCTCGCCGACCTGGTTGACGAATTCTGGTAGCTGCCCCATCAGCATCGGCAACATCGCGCTAAACGCCGGGTTGCCGCCCAACGCTCCACCATCGGCCTCCATGCCTCCAAAGAGCTGCTGATTGACCTGGGCCATGAATTGCTCCTTGGCGTCCGGCGGAATCTCCACCGGCTCCACCCGGGCTTCCCAGCGCATCCCCGGATACCCCTCGTCTCGAAAGGTCCCCGAGTAGGTCCGGTTGGCGTCGGAAAACCCCTCCTCCATGATCAGGTACTCCAGATCGACCATCTTGCTTCGCGCCAACAGGCTCGCCTGGGTCAATCGCGTCGAATACACCGATTGCATGCCACTGTGGGACACCGTTCCCATCAATACCGTGAACGCCGTCGCCAAAATCGCCAGCGCCAACATCACCTCGATGAGCGAAAAGCCGCGCCGCCATCTCACCTCAACCATCGTATTCCTCCTGGCCAAAGTCCTCTGGCTCTTCGCGCTCTCCGGCGTAAATTCGTACCCTGCCGGTCAACGGCTCTGTCTCCAGCGTAAAGGCCGCATCCGACGACGGATCGACCATCACCACCTGGGCTTGCTGCTGCATCCCATTGGCGAAAAAGTGAATCGCCACCCGGCCACTGGTCACCGCTCGCGACCGGCCCTCGACGTTCACCCGCTCAAATTCGATATTATGACGCAACTCCCGGGGCTCCACCACCGCATCCTCCGCTCGCTGATAGCCCGTACGCCGACTCATCCCAAAGGGATCGTCTTCCTCTTCGCGAAACATCCCGCTTCGCTCCCGGCGCTGCTCTTCCTCCTGTCGCCTCAATTCATCGGGCAACATCCCCTCATCAAACGCGTCCTGCGCCTCATCGCTGGTGTGATCGACGACCACCGCGGCGTCGGTGACCTCCGTATAATACTCCTGGGTATCCAGATCGATGACCAGTCGGTATTGCCGGTTATTCAGCGCCGCCTGGTTGTAGGTATACTTGGTCACCGAGGCAAAGCGCATCGCCTCATCCTTGAGCTGACCATGGGTCAATAAGCTCACCATATACACCCCACCGCCGGCCATCATCGCCACGATGGTCAGCACCACCATCAACTCGATGAGGGTCATCCCCCTCGCGTGGATCGGCGCCCCCGCCGCCCGGTGCTGATTTGGAATTTGTCGCTTCACCTGACCTCTCCTATGTGTCGCTTCACCCAGCCCTGACGGCGCTCAATCGCGCCCAATATCGTCTTCTGTCCCCTCCACGCCATCGGCGCCGGGGCTGTAGATATCGAAGTCCCGATTGCTGTGGCGCTCATAGATGTAGTCATTGCCCCACGGATCTTGTGGAATGCTCTCCGTCAACGGATTGCGGCCCTCCGTGAGATCCTCCAGGTTATTGGGCAATTCATTGGGCGTCGTCGACATATAGTAGGTCTCTACCATCTGAGACAGTTGGTTGATCTCCATCTGAGCCGTTCGCTCATTGGCCGTATCCAGGGTTCCGAATACGAAATAACCCACTGCTCCCGAGACCATGGCCATGATCGTGATCACGATCATGATCTCCACCAGCGTCATGCCCACCGGTTTTTTCAGCAGGGTGGCCGACTCGTTTACTCGTTGGCTTTGCATCTTCATCATCGCTTCTCCGTTGCTTGGTTTGAGTGGCGCCGCTCTCAAATCCGACGCCCATGGGGTTAACCGAAAATCTCGCCTTCTCCTTCCATCTACTTTCTACTCTCCACGCCTTGCTCTCCTCCTTGGACGCCTCACATGATCGTCTGATTCATCTGCAGGATCGGCCACATCACGGCCAGCACGATGATCCCCACCGCCACACCGAGCACCACGATCATGATCGGGCCCAGCAACTGGGTCATCGTCTGCACCCTCAGATCCGTCTGCTGGTGGTAGGTCGCCGAGATATTCTCCAGCATCTCTTCCAACTGTCCGGAGCGCTCTCCCGTGGCGATCATATGGGTCACCAGTGGCGGAAACTCCCCCGACGCCTTCAGCGGTCGCGCGATATCTTCACCTTCGCGAATATCGACCCTCGCCCCCTCGATCACTTCCTCGAGACGGTTATTCCCCAGCACATTTTTGACGATATCCAAGGCCTTGAGCAGCGGCACACCACTGGCCAGGAGGGTGCTCAACGTGCCCGCGAAACGCGAAATGGCAACCATCCGCACCAGCGAGCCAAACAGTGGCACCTTCAGCACAAACCGATCCCATTTGTCTTTACCCTCCGGCGTTCGCTTCCAGTAGAAAAACCCCACCGTCGCACCGATGAGCGCCGGAAATAGCACAAACCACCATCCCGCCAAAAACTCACTGAAAACGATCAGTACCTGCGTAATCCAGGGCAACGCCTCTCCCTGGTCCTCAAAGATCGCCGTCACCTGAGGGATCACAAAGACGAAGATAAACAGCATCACCAACAACCCGATCCCGATCATCAGCACCGGATAAAACATCGCCGCCACGATCTTTCCACGCGTATCGATCTTGGCGTCCAAAAACTCCGTCAGCCGCTCCAACACCACGTCCAGGTTACCCGAATTTTCTCCGGCCTTGACCATATTGACGTACAGATCATCAAATAGTTTTTCGTGATCGCCCATCGCCTTCGCCAGGCTCGACCCCTCGTTGACCTTGCGGCGAATATCGGAGAGCGTCCGCTTTAATTCTTCCTTCTCCGCCTGGTCGGTCAGCGCCGTCAGGGCGTCCACCAGGGGAATCCCGGCCCTCAGCAACGTCGCCAACTGCCGCGTCAAAAGGGCGATATCCGACAGCCCCACGAACTCAAAGAGCTGGCCCACATCGACATCGCTCGACGAGCGCGACTGCTCTCCCTCACCCTCGTAGATGTCGGTGACAAAGATCCCCTTGGCCTGCAATTGGCGACGCAGGGCGTTGCGCGTTTCAGCGGTGGCGATCCCCTTGGTTCGCTTGCCTTTTTTATCGCGACCTTTGTACTCGTAAACTGGCATGGTTGCCCTTGGTTTGGCGTCTCTTTACTCCCGGCGAGCCGGGCCCTTCGTCCTAGGCCATATCCTCTTGCGTCACCCTCAGCACCTCTTCGATGCTCGTATGGCCGTCCAACACTTTAAGGGCTCCATCCTCGCGCAGATTCCGCATCCCCTGACGCGCCGCCGCCTTCTTGATATCTGAGGTGTCGGCGCGATTCATCACCAGCTTGCGGATCGAGTCTCCCACCCCCAAAATCTCGTAGATCCCCATCCGGCCCTTGTAGCCCAGTCCAAGACAGGTCTCGCAATCCGGGTTTTCTCCCGGCCTAAAGATCGAGCCTCCCGCCTTCTCTTCGATATCTTCGTAGGTCATCCCCACCTCCGCCAACTCCTCGGGGCGCGGCTTGTAGGACTGCCGACAATCGGGGCACAGCCTTCGCACCAGCCGCTGGGCCATCGTGCAGATCACCGTCGAGCTCACCAAGAAGGGCTCCACCCCCATGTCCGTCAATCGGGTGAATGCTCCCGCTGCATCGTTGGTGTGCAGCGTCGAAAACACCAGGTGACCGGTCAACGAGGCCTGAATCGCCATCTCCGCCGTCTCCACATCGCGAATCTCACCGACCATGATCACATCCGGATCGTGGCGCAGATAACTCCTCAGCCCCCGCGCAAAATCCAGTTCGATCTTCGGATTGACCTGCATCTGGCTGATCCCCTCCAACTGGTACTCCACCGGATCTTCAATGGTCAGAATATTTTTATTCGGGCTATTGATCTCGCTGAGCGACGAGTACAGCGTCGTCGTCTTTCCGCTTCCCGTCGGCCCCGTGACCAGGATAATACCGTGGGGATTGAAGATCAGATCCAACATGATATCGAGATGGTCATTGGCCATCCCGATTTCTCGAAGGTTGAGCAACACCGCCGACTTGTCGAGAAGCCGCATCGTGATCCGCTCGCCGTGAACCGCCGGCGCCGTGGCCACGCGAATATCGATGTCTTTTCCCGCCATCTTGATCCGGATCCGCCCATCCTGAGGCAGTCGCTTCTCGGCAATATTGAGCCCCGCCATGATCTTGACGCGCGTGATGATGCTGGACTGAAAGCGCTTTGGCGGCTGCGCGACCTCCTTGAGCACTCCGTCGATGCGAAAACGCACCTTCAATTCCGTATCCCCCGGCTCGATATGAATATCGCTCGCCCGGTCGCGCACCGCCTGCACAAATAGGCTATTGACGAATTTGATGACCGGCGCCTCTTCGTCGGCCCCGGCATCGAGCAGATCATTGATGCTCAGCGCCGCATCTTCGGCGTGCGGGTTCTCCTCCTCCTCCAGGTCGTCGAGTCCCCCGCCCAACTGGCGACTCTTGCGATCAAAAGCCTGGTTGATCACCTCCTGCAATGACGTCGTCGGCATCAAGACGGGCATCAACTCCTCGTCCAGGAGCATCCGCACCTCGTCGAGCACCTCGATCTGGAGTGGATCATCCGTCGCCACCAGGATGTATTCTCCCCTCTTCTCGT
>CAYQBU010000240.1:0-4771 GCA_964415785.1 uncultured Bradymonadales bacterium | reverse complement strand
ACTGCTCGCCTCGCAACTTCCGGACGCACAGGCATAAGTGGTCACCGTCCGCTCCTGGGTGCCATCCTGATCGCACTCGCTTGAAAAGCCCCCACAGCTTCCCCAGTCGCCGATCTCTTCTTGCGCTCCGCAGACCTGACCGCCCGTATCGCGCGTGCAGCTCTCGGTCTCCGTGTCTTCGATCGCGTCGCAGCTCGTGCCGCTGCACTCATAGGTGGTCACCGTACGGCTTCGCGTGCCGTCCTGGTCGCATTCGTCATCGAAGCCACCGCAGTCGCTCCAATCGCCGTAATCCGTATCGTCGCACTCGACGCCATCGGTATCGGTATCGCAACTCTCCTCCTCGGTGCTCTCCTCCTCCTGGCACTCCCCGTCGCCGCAGACAAAGCTCGTCACTGTCCGGGTGCGCACGCTCGTGGGGCTGCAGATGGCGTCGCTGCTGTCGACGGGCTCGCATTCGCTCCAGTCGCCGTACTCATCGTCGGCGCACACGTCGTCGGTGGTGTCCCGGGTGCAGTCTCGACTCTCCGTCGTATTGACCTCTTCGCACAGCCCGTCGTCGCCACACTCATAGTGGGTCACCGGGCGCGACTCCTGGCCCACCTCCACGCACACGTCGTCGGGAAATTCGCATTCGCCCCACTCGCCGGTCTCGCTGGCTCGGCAATCCTCATTGATGTCGCACATCTCGCCCAGATCGCAGCCCTCGCACTCCGATCCACCGCAATCGATATCGCTCTGGTCACCGCTCATCAGCCCATCTTCGCAGCTAAAGGGAATGCAGTGATCGTCGAGGCAATGCTCGCCGTCCATGCAATCGTCCTCATCGCCGCATTCGTAGGCCATATAGCAGGCGCCCTCAAAGCAGATCTCATCGTCCAGACACTCCACCCCGTCGCAATCGGTGGGCAAGCAGGCCCCGTAATAACAGCGCTCATCGCCGGCGCACTCCTCACTGCCATCGCAGGCCAGGTAACACTCCCCACCGGCACATGCCTCACCACTGGGGCAATCCACGCCTGCACAGGCCTGATCCTCGACGCAATAGCCACCGCTGCATCGATCGCTTAAGCAATCGCCGCTGTCCTCGCACATCTGACCCAGATCGCAGGGCTCGCAATGGGGACCACCGCAATCAATATCGGTCTGGTCCCCACTTATCTCCCCATCGTCACAACTGGGCGAGTCCTGATTATTTGGCGTCTGGTTATTCGGATCCTGATTATTTGGCGTCTGGTTATTCGGATCCTGATTGTTGGACTCCTGGTTATTGGACTCCTGGTTATTGGGCTCCTGGTTATTGACTTCATCAAACGATGCGTCATCGCTCGTATTGCAGGCCCCGACCACCATCAACAATGCGGCGATCATCGCCGCCATGAGCCAACTCTTCGATCTCCACCAACCCTTCGTCGCGCCCGCCATACAGGTATCCTTTAGCCAAAATTGAAGTCCTGGCAGCTCCAGACCCCGGCCCGCGCGCTGCCACTGTTTTTGAGTGTGTGACTGTTAAGTCAACGCTAACATCTACCTCCGCGTTTCTCAAACCCATCCCTGCCTTTTGTTTGGACCTTCAACCGTCATCTCACCACCTGACCCGCTGGACCTTGCCCCTTTCGTGGCTACATTCGGTTTAACAGTCGATGCTCACCGCCCCCTCGACGTTTTAATCATAGCGGATTTATTTAGTCCCAGCTTACTTTTGAAACTCCAACCCCCCCTGCACTATCCTTAGACTGACCAACCCCTCGGCGACCCTTGGCGATCCGACACGGAGGCCCCCCGATGCTACGACTCAACGAATTTAACCAGAGTGACGACCCTCGCTATGAGGGGTTTGAGGAAACCGCCCTCAGCCACCTCGACGAGCTCTATGCCATGGCCCTTCGCTACACCAAAAAAGAGAAGGATGCCGAAGATCTCGTCCAGGAGACCCTCATCAAGGCCTACACCAATTGGGATCGCTTCGAAAAAGGCACCAATTGTCGAGCCTGGCTGCTGACCATTCTCAAAAACACCTTCATCAACAAGTATCGGCGAAAGAAAAAGGAGCGCGAGATCCTCAACGCCGATGACCTTCGGCCCATTGAGCAAAACTTCTTTAGCCGCGATCGCACCGATTTTTATGACAGCCCGGAAAAGGAGACGCTCCACAAGAGCTTTACCCCCGAGATCCAGGTGGCCTTTCATAACCTGTCTGCCGAGTTTCGCCAGGTGGTCATCCTCGCCGACCTCAACGACTTCTCCTACAAGGAGATCGCCCACATCCTCGACATTCCCGTGGGCACGGTGATGAGCCGCCTGTTTCGAGGCCGCAAGATGATGCGCGAGCAACTCGTCGAGATCGCCTTTGACCGCGGCATCATCCGCGATATGGAGCCCTTTCTCCACGAGGAGTCCAACCGCACTCGAGCGTCGGTGCGCGAGGAAAAATACAATACGCTGCGCGATCGCAAGCAAGATGAAGTCGACGCCGCCAGCTGATCGCTTAGCGAGCATCCTGGTGTCGGGTCCCGGTCGGTTCTCTCTTTGGGAGAGGACCGGCCCTTTCTTTTGGTGGACGCCCCGAGCCCTTTGAGACTACCCTTGGGCTCCGATCGGCACTCCCTCTCTTTTTTGCAATCCAACGCCGTGACCGACCCCACCACCGCACAGCCGCCCGAGGCCGACACCGACGACCCCCGCGACACCGCCCGGGTCGTCGCTACCCTTCATCACGGCCACAGCGACCAGGAAATCGACACCACCGACGACGACGCCGGCCGCCTCCCGCTGCGATGGGTGTTGCACCCGGTCTACGCCGTCACCCTGCTCTGCGCGGGCCTGGTGGCCTGGTTTTCCTATCGCACCGGCGAGTGGCACCCCATCGCCTCCTTGACCGGATGGTCCATCCTCGCCGCATGGTATTGGCTCTACGGCCTCTCCTATCGCTATCGGCGCCGATGGATGAAGCTCTTCGCCACCTTTATGGCCAGTATTACCGCCGCCAGCCTGACCCTGGTGAGCGCTCTGCGCTTTCGCTCCATGGAGATCCCCGTCGACGGCTTTCTGGAGCCCCGACCGGCCCAACCCCTCTTGCTCCTGGTCGCCATTTTGACGACCCTTAGTCTCGCCGCCATCATTGCCCATCTGGTCTATCTGGGCCGCCCCCGACGGCGCCCCTCTAGCTCTTCGGACTCTTCCTCATGAGCGCACTTTCTTTATTTTGGAGCCTCGCCGCCTTTGCCTTTGCCCTGGGCGCCGTCGTCGGCTCCTTTCTCAACGTTGTCATCTACCGCGTCCCCGCCGGCCAATCGGTGGTCTCTCCGGGCAGCCGGTGCCCCTCGTGTGAGACCCCCATTTCCTGGTACGACAATATCCCCATCCTCTCCTGGCTGGTGCTGCGCGCCCGCTGTCGCCACTGCAAGACCTCGATTTCGGCCCGCTATCCGCTCATCGAAGCCCTCATGGGCCTGTTGTCGCTGGCGCTGTGGATCAAGATCGCCGCCCGCCCCTTCCGGGTCTTTGAATCGACGCCCATCGTCGATCCCACCCTTCTTCCCTGGACGAGTCTGGGCATCGCCTTCGCGCTCTATTTTGTCTTTCTGGCCCTGCTGGTGGCCATCACCTTTGTGGACCTCGATCACTACCTCATCCCCCACCAATTCACCCTGCCCGGCATCGCCCTGGGCGTGATCGCCGCCTGGGTCTTAAACCACGACGGATGGATCGCCGCCGGAGCCCTGGGCGGTCTCTTTCCCCCGGTGAGCCTGGCCAGCTCCATCGCCGGCGTGGTCGTCGGCGGCGGCGCCGTCATCCTCTTATTTTATCTCTATTTTGCGGCCCGGGGCATCCAGGGGCTCGGCGGTGGCGACGTCACCATGATGGCCCTGATGGGCGCCTGGCTGGGCTGGCCAGCCCTGATCTTTATCTTCTTCGCCGCCAGCGTCCAGGGCCTCATCGCCGCCGCGCTGGGCGCCCTCTTCGGCGCTGAATTCCTCAAGGACAGCGAGGAAATCCTCGCCCAGGAACTTCCGTCTCAGGCCCCGGCGCAGCCCGCCGACGACTCGCCCCCGGAGGAGCTGGACGAAGCCCCTGAATCAGAGCCCGACGAGGCCCCTCAGGGGGGATTGGCCGTTCCCTTTGGCCCCTTTATCGCCCTGGCGGGCCTTCAATTCTTCTTTGTCGGTGAATTTCTCCCCGATTGGTTGGCCATGACCTATATCTATTACGGACCCTAAGCGATGGCTCGACGCTCTCAGACCGGATTGCTGCGCCGCCTCGGCGGCCTGCGCGCTCAACTGCTCGTTGGGCTCACCATCCTGGTCCTCATCGCCCTCTCCTTGATCGCCGTGGCCACCGATCAATTTCATCAGCGCCACCTCTATCAGGCCGCCGCCGACGACGCCCATCGCCACGTCCAGACCCTGGCCTCCCTCGACGATCCCTCCACCCAACAGCTCCTCTTCGCTCGCCTCGCCGCCCAGGAAGCGATCGCCGACGCCGGCCCTCTGAACGACCTCTCCATCGACGCCCCCGATCCCCCATCCCCCATCTGGATCGACGACCGCCAGGACCGCTCCGTCATCGTCGCCACCGCCTCCCCCGCCGATACCGACCCCATCGCCGTCGTCCGCGCCCTCGACGACGTCGAGGAAGCCATCGCCGATGGCCGCCGCGCCCTCGCCCTCTTTTTGCTCTCCACCCTCCTCTTTATCACCCTCGTGGGCTACGGCTTTTACTCCTTCATCCTCATCCGCCCCCTGCGCGCCCTCGGCGTCGCCACGCAGCG
>CAYQBU010000239.1:0-4909 GCA_964415785.1 uncultured Bradymonadales bacterium | reverse complement strand
GCTCTTTGATCTCCTCGGTGACGTGGGGGATGACCTGGACGGTGGCGCCCAGGTAGTCGCCGCGGCGCTCCTTGCTGATGACGGAGTCGTAGATCTGGCCGGTGGTGAAATTGTGCTTTTGGGTCATGCGAGCGGTGGTAAAGCGCTCGTAATGGCCGAGGTCCATATCGGTTTCGGCGCCATCGTCGGTAACGAAGACTTCGCCGTGCTGGAAGGGGTTCATGGTGCCGGGATCGACGTTGATGTAGGGGTCGAGTTTGGCAAAGGTGACGCGGAGGCCGCGGCTCTCCAGAAGAGCGCCGATGGCAGAGGCGGTGATGCCCTTGCCGAGGCTTGAGAGGACGCCGCCGGTGACGAAGACAAATTTGGTGGAACGCTTACGTGCCATGGGAATACTACCTGGGAATGGAGGGGTTCGAAATACGAGGGGTGGAGGTTGAATTTGCCGGTGGGGCAACGCGCGAAACTATAGAAGGGGCAATCGGGGTTGGCAATGGACTCAGCGAGTTTCGTGCGCATGATCGGAGGGTGAGGATGAGTCTGAATAGAAATATACACACCATGGGTATTTGAGGACAAAGACGATGATGTCGAAGAAAGAAGAGCAGGGACTTCGCTTACAGGTCGCCGGTGCCAACGATCGCGATGTGGGTAAGGGGACGGCGCGACTCAATAAGAAAGCATTCAAGGAATTGGGCATTGATCAAGGGGATGTGATCGAGATCGTGGGCGAGGAGCGCACGGCGGCGATCGCCTTGCCTCCCTTTCCAGAGGACGAGGGGCTGCCGATCATACGCCTCGACGGTCTATTGCGGGGAAATGCCAATGTGTCGATGGGCGATTGGGTCACCATTCGGCCCGGTGAGCCAAAGCCAGCCAGGAAGGTGGTTCTGGCGCCGGCGCAGAAGAATATGCGTCTCCGGGGATCGGGAAAGGCGTTGTTGAGGACGCTGTTGAAGCGGCCGGTGGTGACGGGCGATGTGATCTCGACGTCGGTGTATCGGCGCTCCAAGGACATGGACAAGAATCTATATCCGGAAGAGATCTTTCGGGCCTTTTTTGAGCAAAAGGCGTTTGGGCTCCAGGAGATCCGACTGGTGGTGACGAAGACGTCGCCCAGCGAGATCGTTCGCATCACACCGGAGACGGAGATCGAGTTGTTGCCCACCTATGTGGAGCCCGAAGAGCCGCGCTCCTCATCGTCGGTGACCTATGACGATATCGGCGGGATCGGTGAGACGATCAAGCAGGTCCGGGAGATGATCGAGCTTCCGCTAAAGCACCCGGTGCTGTTTCAGCGCCTGGGGATCGATCCCCCGAAAGGGGTGCTGCTGCACGGCCCTCCGGGGACGGGCAAGACGCTGTTGGCGCGGGCGGTCGCCAATGAGTCCGAGGCCGAGTTTTTTCATGTGGCGGGCCCCGAGATCATGGGCCGCCACTATGGAGAGAGTGAGCAAAAACTTCGAGAGGTGTTTGAAAAGGCTCAGAATAGTAGCCCGGCGATCATCTTTTTCGACGAGATCGATTCCATTGCGCCCAAGCGCGAGCAGGTCACCGGCGAGGTTGAGCAGCGCGTGGTGGCTCAATTGTTGACGCTGCTGGATGGTCTGGAGCCGCGCCAGAATGTGGTGGTGATCGGCGCGACGAACCGCGTCGATGGGATCGACGAGGCGTTGCGGCGGCCGGGGCGATTTGATCGAGAGATCGTCATTGGTGTGCCCGACGGCGATGGACGACGCCAAATCCTGGAGATCCATACGCGGGGAATGCCGCTGGGAGAAGACGTGGATCTGGAGTCGATGGCCCGGCAGACCTACGGGTTTGTGGGCGCCGATCTGGCGGCGCTTTGCCGAGAGGCGGCGATCGAGGCACTGCGCCGCAACCTGCCGAAGCTCAATCTCGATGATCAGGAAGAGATCCCGGCGGAGGCCCTGGATAATCTGGAGGTCAACCGACAGGACTTTAGCAACGCCCAGAAGCGGGTGCAGCCGTCGGCGATGCGCGAGATCATGGTCCAGGTGCCGGACGTGACCTGGGAGGATGTGGGCGGTGTAGACAGTGCTCGTCAGGCGCTTCAAGAGGGCATCGAGATGCCGCTCAACGATCCGGAGGCGTTTCAGCGGTTGGGTATTCGGCCGGCGCGAGGCTTTTTGCTCTATGGGCCTCCTGGGACAGGGAAGACTCTACTGGCCAAGGCCGTGGCGCGAGAGGCCAAGGCCAATTTTGTGTCCACCAAGTCCTCGGATCTCCTGTCGAAGTGGTACGGGGAGTCGGAGCAACAGATCTCGAAGCTCTTTGAGAGGGCCAGACAGGTGGCGCCGACGGTGATCTTTATCGATGAAATCGACAGCCTGGCGCCCCAGCGTGGCGGAGGGCTGGGGGATGCGTCGGTTACGGAGAGGGTGGTCAATACGCTGCTGGCGGAGATGGATGGGTTGGAGAGCCGCGATGGCGTCGCCGTGATCGGGGCGACCAATCGGCCGACCTTACTCGATAGCGCGCTTTTGCGTCCGGGAAGATTCGATGAGTTGGTCTATATGCCGGTGCCCGATGAGAAGGGGCGGCGTCAGATCTTGGATATCCATACGCGAGCGGTGCCCATGGCGTCGGACGTCAATTTGGATCGGATCGCGTCGCGAACCGATGGCTATACGGGAGCGGATCTGGAGAATATGGTTCGACGGGCCGGTCTCTTCGCCCTTCGCGAGGATCTGAAGAGCGACCAGGTGGGCCGCGAGCATTTCGAAAAGGCGCTCCAGCAGTCCAACCCCTCGGTGACCAAGGAGATGGAGCGGGAGTACGAGGAGATGCAAAAGCAGCTCAAGCAGGAGAACCCGCGAGGCCCAAGACGGGTGGGCTTCCAGTTGGAAGGCAATTGACCCGGACGTCTACTGCGGCTCTGATTTCGCCGTGTGAGGACGTCTCACGAGTAATCCGGGTTGGTCAGCGGGATGGTCAGGGTTGGTCTGAGTTTGAGGAGATGCCCCGGCGACAGGCCGGGGCGTTGAATTGTTGAGCGAAATTGAGGGGGAGCGATGAGGGTAGGCAAAGCGATCGTGTTGGCGATGGTGGTGGCATTGATGGTGAGTTGTGGCGGGTCCGAGATGGAGGGGCCGGAGCGCTCGCGATTTGAAGGGGTCAATGAATTGTCGATGGAGGTGGAGCGCGGCGATATCACGATCTTTGGACAACCCGAGGGAGATGGAGCGACCGTCGATCGATGGCATAGCGGAGAAGATAACTTCGAGGCCTGGGAGTTGCGTCAGGTGGGGCGAGAGGTCGTAGCTCGCGGGCGGTGCGTGGCGGGGGTGAGGTGCCGAAGTCGCTTTGACCTTCAATTGGCGGCCGATAGCGCGATGGATGTGGAGGTAGAGCGGGGAGATATTCGGGTCTACCGAGGAGAGGGACCGCTGCGTTTAAAGGTGGATCGAGGAGACGTGGAGGCGGCGTCGATGCGCCACTCGCGAGTCGATATGGAGGTGGGGCGCGGCGAAGGAGAGCTTCATTTTGACGAGGCTCCCAATCATCTCCGCCTGGTGCTGGGGGTGGAGGCGACGGCGACGGTGACGCTACCGAAGCAGCGCTATCGCTGCGAGTTCGATCCGGAGCGGGTCAGTTTTGAGGGGATGGAGGATCTGCAATGCCATGGACATGTCGCTCAGGGGCTGGAGATCGTGCCCGATGATGCGCAGGTGCAGCTGCGCTTCGAGGATTGATGGGAACCCGAAAAGCAAAACCCCGCTCCCAAAAAAGGGGCGGGGTTTTTGATGGTGCAAAGTCGACGATCAGTCGACGATGTCCTTGAGCTTTTCGGTCAGCTCGGGGACGACCTCAAAGGCGTCGGCGACGAGGCCATAATCGGCGACCTCAAAGATCGGGGCCTCCGGATCTTTGTTGATGGCCACGATATTTTTGGAGCCCTTCATGCCCGCCAGGTGCTGAATGGCGCCGGAGATGGCGATGGCGAAGTAGAGCTGCGGGGCGACGACCTTACCGGTCTGGCCGATCTGCCAGTCGTTGGGGACGAAGCCACTGTCGACGGCGGCGCGGGTGGCGCCAACACCGCCGTTGAAGATGTCGGCGAGGTCGGTGACGAGGTGAAAATTGTCCCCGGATTTGAGACCACGACCACCGGCGACGACGACGTCGGCGTCGGTCACCTCGGGGCGCTCGCTCTTGACCTGGTCAAAGGAGACGAATTCCACGCCGTCGGCGGCGCCGGTGCCGGGATCGAAGGCCTCGATGTCGACGGCGTCGGTGGCCTCGGCGGTGTCGTAATCCGTGGTTCGCACGGAGACGACCTTGTTGGGGGTGGTGACGGCGACGGTGGTGATGACGTTGCCGGCCCAGAGGGGGCGGCGAAACTTCATGCCGTCGTCATCGAAGACGTCGATGGCGTCGGAGACCATGCCGGCTTCCAATTGGGCAGCGACGCGGGGCAAGAGGTCCTTGCCGGTGGTGCTGGCCGGAGAGCAGACGATGGTAGAGCCGGTTTCTTCGGCGGCGGCGACCACCGCCGGGGTGTAATTTTCGGCCAGGTAATTGGCGTAGGAAGCGTCGTTGGCGTAGAGGACACGATCGACGCCATGAGAGGCGAGGGTGTCGGCGACACCGTCGATATCGCTTCCCAGCACGAGGGCAACGACGTCTCCGCCGGTCAATTCAGCGGCTTGCTGGGCGAAGGTAACGGCCGACAAGGTGACCTTGCGAAGCTCACCGTCGACGTGTTCGGCAACAACGAGTACGTTGGCCATAATGACTCCTGAAGGGTTGAGGCAAAGGGTTCAAAGCGCGGTGGAGCAACGGGCGGGCCCAGCTGGGCCCAAAGAGCCCGTGCTCAGATGACGTTGGCGTCGTTCTGGAGTCGGTCGATCAGCTCGTCGACGTCGTCCAGGATTTCACCGGCCTC
>CAYQBU010000238.1:0-4931 GCA_964415785.1 uncultured Bradymonadales bacterium | reverse complement strand
CGTCGAGGATGACACCACTGTCGGTCAGTTCGACTCCTGTCTCCTCGTTGACTTCGCGACTTGCGGCGGCGACTGGGTGCTCGCCTGGCTCGACAGTTCCAGCCGGAAGCTGCAGTCCGGCCATCGGGTGTTTGAAGACCAGCAGGTGGTGGGGCGTAGATGCGGTGATGACGAAAGCCGTCACTTTCAGAAGTGGCCGCATGTCAGATCCATAGAGGGCGTTTGAGTTACCGAAGAAGCGTATTAGTTCACTTCGTTGACGTGTGAACCGTATTGGAACATGCTGATAACATGACTGGTCCGACACCACATCATCATCTTCATCAACGGTCTCCGTCGGAGACAGCCGCGTAGCCATCCCCGTGTCTGTAACTCGCCGCCGGAGCTTCTACGGAAGTTCCGGCTTTTTTGTGTCGTGGAGTGCTGAAGGAGTTGGCCAATGAGCAACATCGACGAGCAACGCGCCCGGTTGTACGACCTTATCTACAGTGGAAAGGACTACGGTGGTGAATGTTCAAGGCTAAGACGGGTTTTGCACGAAAATGGCGTTGCGGAAGGTGGCGCGCTGCTCGAAGCTGCCTGTGGTACTGGAAATTATCTCAAACATCTCCGCAGGTGGTTTGATGTCGAGGGATTCGACATCTCAGAACAGATGCTGGACCGGGCTCGTCAGAAGTTACCGGAAGTCGAATTGTTTCAGGCTGATATGTTCGACTTCGAGCCCGAACGGAAATACGATGCGGTGGTCTGCCCATTCTCGTCGATCAGCTATGCCGAAAGTACTGTCCAACTGGAGAAAGCGGCAGCGAATTTCCGTCGGGCGCTTCGACCGGGAGGGATACTCGTCGTCGAACCGTGGCTCGGGCCAGGAGAGACCCCCGTCGGAAGGCCGAGTATGAAGACGTACGAGGACGATGAGCTCAAAGTCTGTCGGCAGTTCGTCAGCCAGCAGGAAGGTCGTCGAGCGACCCTCGACTTCCACTGGCTTGTCGCCGAGTGGGATAAAGGAGTGGATTACTTTATCAGTCGACTCGTGGCATATCTGTACACCGAGGAGGAGTACCGGACAGCGTTGACGAATGCGGGATTTGATGTCGAGTACGACCCAGAAGGTTTGAGCGGACGGGGACTCTATATCGCGGAGCGGTGATAGGGGAGGAAGCCCGTCGTCCGAGTCAGGTCCGACTCTTGATAGTGCATCGGAGTGGCCGGTCAGCTTATCTCGGGCATCGAAATCGGGATCTCGTTCCCACTTTTGAAGTCGACGGGCGGCCGCCTCCATATCGGGTTGAATCATAGTCTCCAGAGGGAAGGGAATTGGGCCAGAGAGGCGACAGGTCCGATGTCATCGAGGGTGCTCGGATAATTCTGGAAGCGGATGAGGACGGAGTTTTATGGTCGAACTCAACGAAGAAGAGAGGAACAGGCTCTACGAGTTGGAGATGTCGCTCTGGAAGCCACAGACCCGTTTCGATCGTGACTACATGGACAATTTGCTGACGGAGGATTTTTTTGAATTCGGTCGGTCAGGGCGCACCTATCGACGAGAGGAAGTACTATCGGCGCCGATGCAAGCAATCGATATCAACTTGCCATTAACTGAATTCCAGCTCCACAAGGTAGGCCCTGACGTCGTGTTGGTCACCTATGTCAGCGAGGTGCAGTACGAGCAGTTGGAGATTGGGAACCGAAGCTCGCTGTGGGTGAGAAAGAACGACGGTTGGAAATTGCGATTCCATCAGGGAACAGTAGTTGAAAGCTGACGGAGAAACTATTCGGGATCCGGTGCTGCCCGATGCTCCTACCTGCCAACTTCGGTCCTTATCACTGAAACCAAAGTCAGCGATCTGGTCGATGGCTTGCCGGTGAGTCGCCGGATCTCGTTCGACGTATTTGAGGGTCGTTTCGAAGCCCTCATGGCCCATTAGCCGTTGGACGATGACCAGGGGTTATCCTGCCAAGAGAAGCGCAATAGTCAGTAATGATAGGTTATAGGGGCGATCGCTGGTCGTGTTCGGCGCCGTTTTTCGACGGTGACGATCATCGGTGGGACCGCGGCCGATCGCGTGGTTCTGGCTGCGCGAGATATGCGTGTTTGTTGTTACCTCTCCAGAGACACCCCCCGATGGGGGGCCTCGATTTCTATGGCGACCGTCTCTATGATTGAGAGTCGAATGAACAATCACAAACGGGTTTTTCTATGAACGCACTTATCGCCCCACAACGTCGACTCGCAGGGGTCTTGTTTCTGGTTAGCACTGCAGCGTTGGGATTCGTGCTTCTGGCGTTATCCGTTGATGGATTGTTCGATGCCGAGGAGGTGGGGGAGGAAGACGACGAAGCCCGCTTTATGGAATGGGTAGAGGATAAATATTCGCGGACTTTCGTGGAACCGGAGGACGCACTACTTATCGTCGACGTGAAATCCGAGGGTGTATACGTGGATGGTCGGCAGGTGGAGACGTTTATCGACGCCCGAGATGCCGTTGAGAAAGCGACGGGAGATCGAACCGAGACGTGGCCGAGGTGTAGGTTTATTGAGGAAGCTCGTGGCAAGCCGCTGGGGGGATTGAGCGCGGAGTTGGAAGGCGTCGTGGAGACGAACGGGGACGCAAGGACCTATGATTTACCTTCAGCTTCGGTGCATATCCGAGCTGACGGTTGGGTCGACACCTTTTGGTTCGACCGGCTGCTTATCACGTTGGCAGAGGCCGGGTTTAGTCACGCAACCATGGAACTGCCCGATTGGTTCGTCGCCGCAATGGAGGATGCTTCCGACTGGGAGGTTGACTCCTATGTGCTCCGTCTCCGGCCGGGATTGGAGTTTCAATTCAGTTTTTGCGGAGAGTCGGTTAATATTGACGTGCCGCGGAGAGACGAGTCATTACTCGATGAGTCTTCGGCGGTGACGTGGCTACAAGCCCGCGGGCTTGCCGGTGATGATGAAGTACACGACGGCGATTCCTGGAGTATGTTCGACGTGTCGGATCAACGAATGGTTCAGCGGGCACTGGAAGTCGTTTGGGAAGAAGATGTACTGGCAGGTATGGGGAGAACGACGAAGGAGGCATTCCCCAGAGGTGATGCTGACGTATTTCGAATTGCGTTTGATATACCGATTTGGCTCGTCTGGGGAGTGGCCATCAAATATCAGGATGCCATCGAGGAGAGTTTTAGTAAGACCTCATGGGACCCCATAAAATTTCCTTATCTTGTCTCCGCCAACAACTACTTCGCCGGAGGTCCCGGTATATCCGAGGCGTCAGCCGGCGTGAAGCGAATTCCTTCTTTCGACGAATTTTTTCAGTTGGCAGAGCTATACTTGGACTCCGTAAATTATTGAGCCGGCGGTCGCCGGTCCGGGCGATCGCCGGACCTTCCCTGAACCACGACGTGAGCAAAGACATATGGCCGGTGAGACTCGACGTACGCATCTTCCTTCGGCATCCAGTCCTTGACCCACGCGTCGCGGGCCTCCTCTCCATCACGCTCAATGCCTCTATTCCCCGGTTGCTTCCTGCATCTTGCGTATTCGGTCGGCAATTTCATCAATTGTTTTCAAACACGTCATGGCCAACAAGCTCTCAGGCGAACGGAATTTGGATATTCTGACTATTTTGAGTCTCGATAATCGTACCAAGGGACGTCGCAGATATAGACAGCTCTGGTGCGCAGCTAAGAGAAAGAGGGTCGTTTCGAGGCGTTCATGACCCATCAGCCGTTGGACGACGCATTGGTCGTTTGACGTATGAGTCCGACCAGATCGTCCGAGAGAAGCGCAAGAGCCAAAACGGCGAGTTCATGCCGGTTCGTTGAAGGTGCCGGGGCTGTTATCGGTGGCGCGAAATTCGGGCGGACGCTCCTGTGTCGCCTGTTTCAGTCCCTGTCGGACTCCCTCGGCGTCCAGATCGGTGGTGTAGACGGGCGAGCCGGGCTGCTGGCGCCAGGACTCGTCGAGTCCGCCGGCGTCGACTCCGTCGAAGCCGAGCTCCTCGATGAGTTCGAGAACGACGGTCTTGGCTCGAGCATCGTCGCCGGCGACGGGCAGTGCGATGCGATCGGGGCTATCGGCTGAGCGGCCTTTGTTCATCAGGCTTTTAAAATAGATGTTATTGAAGGCTTTGATCACCGACCGCCCGATCTGGCGCTCGACCCAACGGCTCTCGGGTAGACCTTCTTCGATGGGCTCGATGCGTCCGTCGCGCTCTCGCGGATAATAGTTGCCGGTGTCGACCACGACGACGTCGTCGGGCACGTCGGCAAAGAGGTCATCGGGAAGCTCTGTGACAGCCTTTTCGGGGATCGTCACGACCACCAGTTCAACGTCCTCGACTGCGTCTTTGGCCCAAACGGGAGTCGCTCCCGTTTCCTCGGCGAGATCTTCGAGGGTGTCGGGGCTGCGAGAGTTGGCCACTCGGACATCATGGCCGAGAGCCGTGAGCCTGCGTGTGAGGGTGCTTCCGATCATGCCTGCGCCGATGATGCCGATCTTCATGGCTGAGCTCCTACTGGTATTTTGCATGGCTGAGTTCCTACTGGTTTGTTGAAGGTTATACCCGATCGTGGCGTGGACAAGCGTTTGGCGGCTTCGATCGTAAGGTAATTGGGTCGTAAGTGACTTAGCTAACCCGGATTATTCATGAGACGGCGTGACGCGGCCTGAGCGCGCTGGGAGTATCGCGGCCGAGTACTCTTGGGGTGAGATACAGGTATCTGGGCTCTGATGAGCCAAAGTAGACGAGTCGTAAATAATCCGGGCCTGGCCTTTGAGTTCATCTTAGTGCCACAAAGTTAAAAGCGCTTCCAGAACCTCGGTGCCTCTCAAAGATCGATGACTCGGAGCAGGAGGTTCTTCGGCAGATTAGGAAAGGTCAGTCTTCAATTCTGCTCCTCGATGAGATGGAGTTCTTCATCGCCGACGCCGTAATCGT
>CAYQBU010000237.1:0-4970 GCA_964415785.1 uncultured Bradymonadales bacterium | reverse complement strand
GGAGAGATTTTCGGGGAGTTTCAATTGCTCACCGGTCAGGGAGGGTGGGCAGAAGTGGTGGCCTGCGAAGAGGTCGTGCTCCAGGTGTTGAGCGATGATGTGGTCTATGAGCTGGGGCGAAGCTATCCCGGTTTTTGGCAGGCCCTGTGGACCTTTTATTACCAGCGGATGCTCAACCACGCCATGGCGTCGAGTGAGATTTTCGGCGGTCTATCGAGGGAAGAGCGCCATCTGGTGGCGGGGCATTTCCAGCTCTGTGAGTATGGGGCTGGCCAATGGCTGTCCCGGGCAAGAGAAGGCGCCGATTGGCTGAGGGTGGTGGTCAGTGGATCGGTGGTGGAGGAAGATGGACATACGCAGAGGGTTCAGGGCGAATGGGGGCCGGGGAGCCTGCTAGGCGTCAGAGCGTGCATGGAGGGAGAAGGGGGAGGACGGGCGCGGCGAGCGAGGACGGATGTCGTGGTCTACGAGATGGCCGGGGAGGTGTTTCGGCAGATGGTGGAGGGGCTCGATGACGTGGCCTCCGGGGTTCGTCGCCAGCTCAGCGAGGCGAGGATGCCGAATTGGTCCGACGGCCTGGAGCGGTCGCCGGCCAGCGAGTTTCTTTGATATTTGGGCGGAAATCATTCATGACGGGGCAGAGGTGAGGTCATCACAGCTGGAGAGCAGTCATGGGAAAAGTCGGTAGATTGGTGTGGAATATGGCTCGATTGGGCCTTGGGGTGGCAGTGGCGGCGATGCTGTTGGCGGCCCTGATCTATGCGTTTCGAGGCCAGTGGTCGGCGGCGGTGGGGATGGTGACGCTGATGGTCAGTGGTTTTTTTGCGATCAACGTGGCTAATTTTGTCCAGTATCGATGGGCGGAGGCACCGGCGGGGACGAAGACGATGGTCATCTTTCCGTTGGTGGGTGCGGCGTCGGCCGTGGGCCTGAGCCTGGTGTCGAGCGTGGGAGCGCTGGCGTTGACCGGAGTGGTGGTGGTCTACTGGTTGGCGACGACGAGGCGCCGCCCCGATCTGGCGAGTTCGCGGGTGCCGGCCCGTTTGTTGATCGATGACGAGGGGGTCCGGCGAATGTACGCCAATATGGAGCTGGACCGAATAGGTTGGGAGGAGTTGGTGGAGGTCAAGGTCTCTCCGACGGCAAATCGGCAGGTCGTCAGAGAGGATGAATTCTATTTCTTTCTCATCGATCCAGAGGGGAATATCTGTCTGGTGCCCAATGGCTATGCCATGGATCTATTGCCGCGTCTCCAACAGCTCACGGGGTTTGATAACGAAGGGCTGGTGGAGGTGGCCACGGGGGCGTCGGAGGGGGCGAAGACGCTGTGGCGTGGCCGGGCGGGGAGTGCGCGACGGTGTGCGAGGATGAAGGGCTAAGCCGTGGCCTGGGCGTCGGCCTCAAGGGGTTGAGGGCGGCCATCGAAGAACATGACAGCCCCATGGGTCTCGAAGTGGACGTCTTCAAACCGGGCGCCGCGAACCTGTTGGAGGAGGAATTCCGGAGAGCGAAGCATGGGGTAGATGCCGTGGCGCTCGTAGCGCTCGATGAAGGCGTCGGCGACGTCGGCCTGGGCGCGAACCAGGGCGCTTCCGGAGAAGAAGCCATCGCTATCGAGACAGCGGTGGAATTCGTCGAGGACGGCGATGCGATCCATAAAGCCGTGGAGGCCGTTGAGGCTCTGGAGGCTCTGGACGCAGCCGCTCTTCAGCGGCAGGGCGTTGTAATCGGCGCGGATGAGCTGAAAGGGCGCCGAGATGTCGCGCAGGCGACGCTGGGCCTTGTAGAGCATATTCCAGGATTTATCGAAGCCCAAAATAAGGGTGTCGTGGTGATTGGCGACCACGGGAGCGAGGGCGACGCCGGTGCCGATGGGGGCCTCGACGTAGAGGCCGCCCTGGGCGCGGCCGAGGGCGCGGTTTTCGTGATCGATATAGCGCAAGGGGCTGCAGCGCCAGATGGCCATGGACATGATGGGGGCGATGAAGTCGTAGACCCCGGCGATGATATTTTCCAGCGATTCCGTGCGATAGCGCCCCGGTGTCGGATCGCGGTCGGGAGCGATGAGGTCAGGGATCCCGTCGACGATGGGATAGCGGGTATCGCAGCTCTGGCATTGGAGGTCGGGGCGGCGACGGGCGCCGAGCTCGAGGCGCCCCTCACGACAGGAAGGGCAGCGCAGGAGTTCAAGGACTTGGGGCTCAATCATGAAGGGACCTCAACGGACAGGTGGCGGCGACGCGCTAGCAAGTTCTTCGAGTTCCAAGAATTAGCATAGGCCCGGGGATGGACTCCAGCGCCCATCGCGTCACCCGTCGAAAAAGGAGGGAAACGATTGAGAAGAGAGGGGAAAAGATTGCCCTTTGGGTGGAAATGGCTATGGTTGGAAGGAGGGTCCACTGAGGTAATCGATGGCCGAACAAGGAATCGGGATATGCGGCGACGATGGAAAGAACTGGCGGCGATGATGGTGGCAGCGATGGCCATGGTGGTTGCCCCTACGGCGGAGGCGTCGTCGGCAGATGTGGCGGTGTTGTTGACCCAGGTGGTCGATGGCGCGATCGAAGAGGCCGATGAGGAGGTCGCCTTCTGGTGGCAGGGAAGTGAGGAGCCGAGGTGGACGGCAAGCGATCAATGGATCTTTGAAGCCCTGGAGGATTCGGGGGTCGACGTGGCGAGGCCAGCCCAGGTCGAGATCAGCCGCATCTACCAGCGTCCGGGACTGTCGAGGTCGAATGCAGCGCAGATGGGGACTCTATTGGACGTCGATCGGGTTCTGGTCGGGGAGGTGGAGTATCGCCCAATCAGCGCCAACCCGCCATTGAATTACGCCGGAATTGAGGCACGTGCGAAGGTGGATCTGGTGCCAGCGGGCGACGCCGAGGGGGTGTCGATGGAGCGCTTTGAGATCACGCGTCAGGTCTATGGACCGGAGCTCTCCGGGTTGTGGCAGGACTCCACGGAGGCATTGGGCAAAGCACTGGGCGAGGCGATGGGCCATCACCTGCGTCGCACGGGGGCAGAGGTGGGAGCCGGGGATGGCGACCGCTCCATCGTGCTGAGAAATGTCGAGCGGGCGCAGTATCTCGACGAGGTTCGGGCGTCGATGGAGGCGCTGGAGGTGGTGGCCTCCGTTCGACCGCGGTGGGCCAGTGAGGGGATCGTCGCTCTGGCGGTGATCGCGGGCGACGGGGTCTCGCAGCGCCAGGCGACGGCGGAGGCGATGCACGCTCTGGAGAGCGAGCAATTCGAGGCTTTCGACCTTCGGTTTAGCGATGAGAGCAGTGTGTCATCGTCGGGAGAGGTGTGGTTGGAGCCCCGGTCGGGAGCCACGTTTTAGACGCAGCGAGGGGGCAGATGGGAGCCAGCGAAATGGGGAATAGATGAATGTCAATGGATAGTGATTCGGGGATATGGGAGAGCGATAGATGAGCGATCATGAACGGAGTGCATCGTCGTCTCAGGACAATGGGGATCCGCCGCGATTAAAGGCGTCGACCCAGTGGGAGCGCTACGGGCGCTATCCCTATCTGCTGGCGAAAGTGATCTTCTACGGGATCCTTTTTTATCTGTTGTACTGGGTGCTCAATAGCGTCAGTGCCGTGGCCTTTCCGATTTTTATCAGTCTGTTGATCGCCTATATCCTGAATCCATCGGTGAAGCGATTGAACGAGTGGGGGGTTCCGCGGACGCTGGGAATCGGGATATTGATCGTCGGTGTGGGGTTGTTTTTTACGGTCTTTGGCTGGTTTCTCTACCCGACGATGGCCGATCAGGTCCAAAAGATTGGGGAGAGGGCACCGCAGGTGGTGGAGGTGGTCGAGGAGCGGACCTTTCCATGGCTGGCCTCGACGTTCGGGGTAGAATTGCCCTCGACGTGGACGGAGATGTTGGAGGACTATAGCGAGGAGATCCGAAACGCCATTCCCTCGGTGGCCCAGTACGTCGGGGAATGGGCCACGGAAGCGGTGGACCGGACGCGGATCGTATTGGTGAGTCTATTCAATCTGATATTGATCCCGATCTTCACGTTTTATTTTTTGAGGGATTTCGAGAAGGGCAAGCGAATCATGGAGCGCTTTGTCCCGCAGTGGAAGCGAGAGATCATCTACGATCGGGCTCGGCAAATGGACATGGCCGTCTCGCAGTGGTTTCGGGGGCAATTGGAGGTGTCGCTGATTTTGGCAGTGCTGTACGCCATCAGCCTGGGGTTGGTCTACGGGTTGACGGGCCATGGCGCCCAATCGGGGGTGGTGATCGGCCTGTTGACGGGCTTTTTAAACGTGATTCCCTACCTGGGATTTGCCATCGGGTCGGTGCTGGCGTTTATCGTGGTATTGGTGGATTGGACCGGGTGGGCAGCGATCATCGGGGTGGCGGTGTCGTTTGCGGTCATCCAGACGGTGGAGAGCTATTATATTACGCCCACAGTGATGGGGGAAAAGGTGGGTTTGAAGACGATCACGGTGATTATTGTGCTGGTGATCGGAGGGAGTGTGGGGGGGATTCTGGGCGTGATTTTGGCGATTCCGATCACGGCGATGATCAAGGTGATGCTCCCCGACATCATCGCATGGTATCAGCATTCATCGATCTATACGGGCCAGGAGGTGGAACCGGCGACCAGCGACTATTTGATCTTTCGCCGCCGGGAGTACCAGGACGGGCGGCAAATGGAATTGAATTTTGGAGAGATGGGTTCCGAAAGGCGACAAACGGAGGAGGAGGCCGGTCCCCAGAAAGGGGACGAAGAATCAGTGGAAGGTGGTACGGAGGATGAGCGAGAAGAAGAAGCGGGGACAGACCAGCAGAAAATGGCGGAGCAACAAGGAGACCAAGAGGGCGATCCAAGTGCGGAAGAGCCTCAGGAAACTCCAGAAGAAGACGGGGATGACCGTCGCGATGGAGATGAGGATCCCAAGCCCCCCGTTGACACCTGAAGGTGGGGAGGGTGACCATGGGGTCACGGG
>CAYQBU010000236.1:0-4976 GCA_964415785.1 uncultured Bradymonadales bacterium | reverse complement strand
GCTCCTCGGCCCCTGGAGCGGCCCCCTCCTTTGGCCCCTGGCGCTCGACCACCACCTGGCGCTCCCCATCCTCCAGGACGATCTCGGAGTCCAACGCCTCTTCCAAAAGGCGTCGCTCACACCACCGGATCACGGCCATCCACATCACCTCCATCTGAGCCACCCGCAGGTTCTCCTCCTCCTGATGGCTAAAGATGATGGGATACGTCACCCCTTCTCCCTGATCGGTCTTTACTTCGCCCATGGGCACCAGCTCTTCGGCCAGTGACTCCAACTCCAGGACCTCCTCGCCTTCAGGACCCTCCACAAACCCGGTGCGAAATCCACAGCGATACCGTCGCTGATCGGCCCACCCCTTGTCCTCAATCCACGCCCCTACTTCTCTGGACAGCGCCTCCAACGACGCCGCCCTCAACACCGCCTGTCCACGCTCATAGGCCTCGACCACCGCCTGGACTTCCCCGCTCATCGACTCGGCGCTCCCGTAGCGATCCACCAGGGTCTCGTATTTGCCCTCGATCGCTTCTCGTCGCCGCTCCAGGCGTCGGATCACCCTCTCCACCCCGATGTCTTCTGCCGCATGTGACCGCTCTTCATCCACCGCTGTCATTATGCCAGATACCGCTCTCGCAGGTGCGCCTTAAAATAGTCGGCGTCCAGCGTCGAACCGGTCTGGGCCTCCAACAGCTCATCCGTGCTATACCGGCTGCCCTGGCGATGAACCTTGTCGCCCAGCCACTCCACGATGGGCCCAAAATCGCCCTCACCGACGGCCTCCTCCACCCCGTCGACCTCCTCTTTCAACGTCCGATACCACTGGGCGGCCATCATCGCCCCCAGCGTATAGGTCGGGAAATATCCAAAGGTCCCGTCCATCCAGTGAATATCCTGCATGCATCCGTCGCGATCGCTATCGGGTACGATCCCCACGAGCTCTTCCATTTGCTCTGCCCAGGCCTGCGGCAAATCGGCGACCTCTAACTCCCCGGAGATCATCGCCTTCTCCAGGCGATACCGCATGATCACATGGGCCGGATAAGTCACCTCGTCGGCGTCCACTCGGATCAGGCTTCGCTGAACCTGGGTTCCCACCCGATAGAGATTGTCGGCCTCCAGGGCCGGATCGCCCTTTTTGCCAAACGCCTTCTGATACAGCGGCGCAACCCACTCCATAAAGGCCCGACTTCGGCTAACCTGCATCTCCACCAGTAGCGACTGGCTCTCGTGGACCGACATCCCCCGCGCCTGACCCACCGGCTGGCGTCGCCACTCCTGGGGCAAGCCCTGACTGTACAGGGCGTGGCCCGTCTCATGGAGCACGGCCATCATCCCTTTGAGGAAATTGTCCCGGTCATAAAATGTGGTCAGCCGCACGTCATCGCTATATCCCCCACAAAAGGGATGATGACTCGTATCCAGGCGCCCATGCTCAAAATCAAAGCCCCAGGCCTTCATCAGACGCTCCCCCAGCGCCTTCTGATCCTTTTCCTCGAAGGGCCCCTTTGGCCGAATCGGATCCTCTCGCTGGGCCTGCTTGCTCAAGACCTCTTCGATAAACCCCGGCAAAAATGCCGCCAGGTCTTCAAAGACCGCATCGATGGCCTGCGACGTTCCACCGGGCTCATAGCGATCGAGCAGTGCATCATAGGGCTCAACCCCCAACGCCTCCGCCTTGATCGCCGCCTTTTCTCGAACCAGATCCAACACCTCTTGGAGGTGGGGCTCCAGCGCCTCGAAATCATCATCGCCGCGCGCCTTTCTCCATACCATCAGGCATTTCGATCCCGCCTGGCTCAGATCGTCGACCAGCTGCCCCGGCACACAGGCCGCATGCTTATAGGCCCAGGCCATCTCATTAATATTGGCCTCTTCCCAGGGGCTGAGTTCTTGCTCTTTGGCCTCTGCCAACCACTCCCCGACCCGGGGATCCGTCAACCGCTCATGGCTTAGGCGATAGATCATCGCCTGTTGGTCAGCCCTGGCCTGGGCTCCTCCATCGGGCATCATCGCCGCTTGATCCCATCCCAGCAGACTCGACACCTCGCCCAAAATGGCGTGGTTTTTGAAATGCTCACTCAGCGCGCGATAGGCGTTCATGCTCAATCCTCTATGGTTCTAACCCGGATGATTCATGGCCCCTCTGCTGCGGCTCATGAATCATCCGGGCTAATATCAGTCGTGATCTGGGGACTCAGTGATCAGTGATAGGTCAATCCCAGACCGATCTGGTTGAAATTGGCGTCGATCCCCCCGTCCAGGGAGACGGCGACAAAGGTCAAAAAGGGCGTCACATTCCAGGACTGCCCGATCGGGGCATCGAAGCCCAGTCCCAGAAAGGCTCCTCCTCCTTCATCGCCGGAATCGATATCACCGAGCTCCTCTTCCAGGGCTCCCACGCCGATCCCACCCTTGAGGTGCAACCCGTTTTCGATCATGGGATAAAATCGGGTCATAAAGGTCACCGTCGACAGCGCCAGGGTGGCGTCCAGCTCACTGTCCTCCCGAACCCACATATGGATCCCGCCGCCCAGCAATAGGCGCTCCGTCACCGTGCCACCCAATTCGATCTTCGCCGTCCCTCCACCGGTGCGATCGTCGACGCCATCAAAAGACATATTGCCAATCCCGAGCCCAAAGCCCGCCCAGAACCCGCTGCGCTCCGGTTGCCCCGAGGGCTGAGCCGACGCGGTGGACATCACGGCAAAAGAGGCCACCAAGAATACGACCACCATGCTTATTCGCTTCATCTCATCTCCTGAAATCTACATTAAACTCGAGCAATTCCTACTTCACCGCTATATTCGCTTAACCATCGGCCGCCGCGAAGAGCCGCGCCCCCAGCGCATCGGACACGTCCAGTCCGCGATCCGTGGGGCAATAGCGACCATCCACCTGCTCCATCACGCCTCGCTCAACCAGCCGCTCCAACTCCTCTTTGACGGCCATGAGCATCGCCGGCGCAAGCTGCGCTCGGTACTCCTTATAGAGACTCTCCCAGGTAATGCCAAATCGATTTCGAACCCCCAGGAATAGCCGTTCTCTAAAATGGTCTTCCGCGCTCAGTTCCTCGACCTCTGCGGGTTGTCGGGGCGTCTTCGCATAGTCGTCGAAGCGCCGAATATTGGCCCTCCTCCGTGCACCACCACGGCCCACCAGCTCCAGGCTATGGGCCCCCGGGCCCAGCCCCACGTAGGGCCGACCTCGCCAATAGGCGCGATTATGCCTGCTCTGGCCTCCGGGCACCGAAAAATTGGAGACCTCGTAGCGCTCCAACCCCACCACTTCCGCTGCCTCCACCAGACGCCGAAGCATATCGGCCGCCTTCTCCTCTCCCGGAACCTCAAGGGTCCCCCGCTTGCGGTGGATCCAGAACGCCGTCCCCGGCTCGATCGTCAAATTATAGGCACTCAGGTGATCGAGCCCCTCCTCGCGGACCAGCCTCTGCATCACCGCCAGATCGGCCTCCCATTCCTCCATCGGCTGCGACGGTCCCGCAAAGATCAGATCCATCGACACCCGCTCCATCACCGACAGCGCCCGCTCCACGGCCTCCAGAGCTTGCGTGCCATCGTGGTTTCGCCTCAACCGCTTCAAATGCCGTTCTTGAAACGACTGGCACCCGATGCTCAGCCGCTCGATCCCCAGCTCCCTCCATCCCTGCAGCGCCGTCTCATCGATCTGGTTGGGATTGGCCTCCAGGGTCACCTCCACGTCGCTTGCCACCTCCACCTGCGACCGCAGCGCCTCCATCAGCCTTCCCAGACAGTCTCGCCGTAGCAGCGACGGCGTGCCCCCTCCAAAATAGATCGTCGCCACCTCCCTTTGCCCCAACTCATCGACCCGACTGGCCATCTCCTCCAGCACCGCCTCCGTATAGCGCTCGTGGGGAATATCGACCTTGATATCCACCGCGAAATCGCAATAGGGACACAGCCGTTCACAGAAGGGAACGTGGATATAGACACCGGCTTTCTCGCTCATCGGACCTCGTGATCGATGCGCCCATCCCGGGATCGAATCTGGATCAACGAGGGATTGAGGCTCTCCGGCGCCGTCACCCCTGGTTTTTCGCGCGGTGACAACCCTTCCCACTCGTCGCGACCCCAGGGCCGGGGAATGTGGTAGCTATACAAAAAATCGTCGGCCTCCAGATTCAGGCTTCCCCCGGCGTCCAGCCTCTCGGTGGTAAATAGATACTGCCGATCGATGACCACACGGATATCGCGCCAGTCACTCCCCGACTGATTGACGATCCCCACATCAAATCCCGACATCGACCGGTCCACCACCACCTCCGCTCCCAATTCATTGGTCTCTTCCGAAGTGCTAAACGCCCACCCCAGCGTCGCCAACGATAGAATCACCACCGCCACGATCACACCGATTTTCTCAGTCTGATAACGGGCGCCCCAGCTAAAGAGCGCGTCCATCTCCTCCCGGAGCCTCTCCAGTATGTCCTCCATCGACGTTCACCTGTCTTTTGGCCATGCCGTTGCCTCATCCTTTTATACGGCACTCATCGCCCGCCGAAAACCCCACAACTCCACCGAACGCCAACGTTGGCGAGACAGGGTCATCGATCCACCGGGTTATTCCACCCTTTAGCTCACAAGGCTCGCTCACCGGCGAGGCAAGCTCGCCGGGGTCCTGTCCCCCTCGGCGGTCGGTGATCTCCGGAGATTTCACCTCCCCTCAAATTGTGGTTCATACCCCGAAATAGGCGCTGGTTCTGTAACCCCAGCCCGTCGATAGCCTCTGGTTGCGTGACATCGGGGGTCGGTCAACCAAGTCCTTAAGGCGCTTCAATGCGCCCTTTTGGATGCTCAACTCTCTTCAATGGCGCTTTGAAGCTCCAAATTTTAACCCCCCTCTCATTTTTTGGCGCTTTGAAGCTCCAAATTTTAACCCCCCTCTCATTTTTTGGCGCTTTGAAGCTCCAAATTTTAACCCCCCTCTCATTTTTTGGCGCTTTGAAG
>CAYQBU010000235.1:0-4984 GCA_964415785.1 uncultured Bradymonadales bacterium | reverse complement strand
CGCGAAAGCACGGAGCGCGACTCCTCAAAAAAGTCGGCACTCGCCCAGTTGGCGACGTCTGAGATCGCGCTTGCCCCACTGAACTCCACATTCTCCACGTCCAACTCCAGATTCCCGTCGCTGATCGCCAGCCGGGTCTGCCCCAGTGCCCCGGCGGAGTAGCAACTCAGGGTGCTGTCGTAATTAAAGAGCCGAAAATCGAGGTCCAGGCCGACAGCGTCGGCATCGCTTTCATGGGGGCCAGCGTTAAATCCATCGACGACCACCCGATTGGAGCCATCGCGCCGGGCCTGGCCAGAAAGGCTGTAACGATCGGCGATACGTCCACCGCGAAGGCCGTGGCGAACCACTTCCGTGACCAATCCCGGCTGGACGCCCAGAGCCACATTTTGCCCCCCTTCGAGCGATAGGGCTTCCACAAAGGCCTCCGGTCCATGCGAGCCCGTGGCCACATCGGCGTTGGTCCGAAGACCCAGCACCAGGGCGTTGTCCGCCTCGCTCAGCGAAAAGAGCGACGGCGTCACCTCCAGCCCATCGATGCCAAAACTGGGCAAGCCGTAACTCAACAATCGAATCGGGTCGACGCGCGACGCGATCCGATCGGCCAACTCGTCGGCCAATGCCGTGGCTACCGGCTCCGCCCAACTACTGGAGAGGCCTGGAAGACGAGTGGTCACCGCCGGTGCTCCCATCCGCGCCGCTTCCTCGGTGTCCAAAAAGAGTCCCACTTCATCTCCGTGGGGACGCACATCGAGCGGGACCACCCAATCCATCGATCCCGACATCGACGTCGACTGGTTGCCGACCACCGGCAGCTCCACGCCGACATCGCCGTCCAGATCGCCAAAGACCCTCAAACAACCATTGCAGGCGTCGGAGGCCTCCATCTGGAGGCTTGCTCCAGACGCACCGAGAGTTACTCCCGCGGACTGGCCACCGCCCAGACTCAGCGATGTACTTCCCCCAAGCGAGTCCCCGATCGCCCCGTCGATCAAACGGGTACTGATGTCATTGACAAAGTCCATCCGAAGAGCCATCGCCAGATGAGGCGGGCCCGAGTCCTCGAGGTCCACCAACCCCGACTGTTGGCCGACCGCCTGGTCGTAGTCGCGCTGAACCTCCTGGCAATTTTGCATATCGCAACCGCTCACCATCAACAGGCTCACCAGACCGCCGCACGCGAGTGCGCCCGCGGTCCATCGCTGCCATCGTCCATTGCCTTTGTCCCGACTCATATATACCTCCGTCCCTGCTTAACTATTGAGTGTCAACTGACCATCTGCCGCTTCCATGTCCTTGTCAACGCTATTCGTGCTCTTAGCATGACCGGCGTCGCCTCATCGCTCTGCACTCACTTCTCCATCTTCAACACTGGTCACCTCCTACCATGGTTCAGCCCTCCAAACCGGCTTCTTCGTCTGACCCTTCGTCCCCGGCGATCATTCAATGTGCGACGCTCGACGAGGTCACCTGGCCGGAGGAAGCCGTCTTTCTCGTCGACCAGGGCTTACCGGCATCGCTTCGCACCGCACTCCCCTCAACGCGAATCGAGGTCGACGGCGGTGAATCGATCAAGCAGTGGTCCCGGATCGCCGAATTGGCGCAGCGCATCCTGGAGATCCGCTCCACCCGTCCCCTCCACCTCGTCGCCGTCGGCGGTGGCGCCGTGGGCGACGCCGTCGGCTTTCTCGCCAGCGTCCTGTGGCGCGGCGTCAACCTGTGGCATGCCCCCTCGACCCTTCTCGCCATGGTCGACTCCGCCCACGGCGGCAAGACAGCGGTCAACCTCGCCGGCGGCAAAAACCAACTGGGCACCTTTTACCCCGCCGACAAGGTCGTGATCTCCCATCAATTCCTCGACACCCTTCCCCTCGAGCTTCGAGAGCAGGGATTCGTGGAACTCCTCAAAGCCCTGTGGCTCAAACGTCCGGAACACCTCTCCATCATCGACGAGCACTTGGTCCAACTCCTGGACGACCCCATCGATGACCACAGCCGCCTGTGGTCGACCCTCCTCTCCGAGTCCATTGCAGCCAAATACGAGGTCGTCGCCCTCGATCCCCAGGAGACCAGCGGCCATCGCCGAATCCTCAACCTCGGCCACACCGCCGGTCACGGCGTCGAGGCGATCACCGACCTCTCCCACGGCCACTCCATCGCCTGGGGACTCGCCGCCTGCGCCCTCCTCTCCCATCGCCACGCCGATCTCTCTGACAAGGAGGCCCACCGCCTCCTCGATCACCTCCGCCCCTTTCTTCGCCCCCTTCCGCCTACCCTGGACGCCCGCGACCACCGAGACTTTTTGCACAAGCTCGACCGCGACAAAAAGTGGCAGGACGGCCGCCTCATCTCCATCCTCCTCGACGCCCCGGGCGCCCCCACCCAGGTCGACTCCATTACCCCCGACATGTGGTGGGAGGCCCTCCTGGAGGTCCGCCAAATGGTGGCCAAAGACCACCTCCATGTCGCACCGAGGGTGCGACATCAGCCCGATATGCCATCACTTCCCGTCGACAAGTCGAGGGCCAACCGCACCCTCATCGCAGCTCACCTCCGCCCGGGCTCCACGACCATTCAGTGGCCCCCTTCACCGGCGCCCGACGACGTGATCGCCCTGCGGCGAGCCCTGCAACGCCTGGACGAAGACTCCGGCGACCCCACTCAACCTCTTCAAATCTCGGCTGCCAAGGCCGGCACCACGGGCCGCTTCCTTCTCGCTCTGAGCTGTCTTCGCCACCAAAAAACCCTCCTCCATTTCGACGATCAGCTCCGCAGCCGACCCCATCAACCATTGATCGACGCCCTCTGCGAAGCCGGCGCCACCATCGAGGCCACAGACAGTGGCTACGCCATCGAGGGCTGGTCATCGCCTCCCGAGGTCATCACCGTCGATCCCTCCCTATCTTCTCAATTTGGTTCCGCCCTCGCCCTGCTCGCGGCCGGCAGTCTCTCCTTCGAGCTCCGTCTCAGCGCCCCCCTCAAAAGCGCTGGCTATTTCGCGATGACCCTCGACGTCCTTCGCGACACCGGCGTCGACGTCGACGTCCAGGATTCCATGCGCACCATCACCTTTGAGCCCACACCGCAACTGGAGGCCCCCTGGGAGCCCGTCCTCCCCGGCGACACCAGCTCCGCCGCCCTGTGGCATATCCTCGCCGTTCGCACTCCCCAGATTCAGCCCCCTCCCATTCCCAGCCCTGACCACTCCGACGCCATCATCGAGGACATCCTCGATCGCTTTCACTACATCGAGCCCGGCCAGGAGCTCACGGTGTCTCTGGCCGATGCCCCCGACCTCGCCCCCGTCCTCTGCGCCCTGGCCACCCAGATCCCCCAGGGATTGATCATCGAGGATGCCGCCCACCTCCGTCACAAGGAGTCCAATCGCATCGACACCCTCTGCGACTCCTTTGGCTCCCTGGGCATAACCATTGAGCCTCGCCCCGACGGCCTGCGCGTTCCTCCCCAGCCCCAGCCCCCCACAGGGGACATCCCTTTTCCCACCGCGGGCGACCATCGCCTGGCGATGGCCGCCCTGGTGGCCGCCTCGCAGCACTACCCGGTGACCATCGCGCAAGCGCGGTGCGTCCAAAAATCTTACCCCGACCTATGGCGCCAACTTCGCCGTCAGGGCTTCGAGCTCACCTGGAGTTCCACCGTCTCTCTGACTTGACCCATGCCGATCGGCGTGTTTATTGCCTCCTCAGTTTATTGGGCGTCCCCAACCCGCGCCCCCAGCCAGATCAGGATCGACCATGGAAGACACACAGATCGACGGCGCCAAAAAAGATATCGACGGCGGAGACGGCGCGTTTTTCGACAATATCGCCCACCGCTACGACTTGCTCAATCGCGTCCTCTCCATGGGACTGGACCCCATTTGGCGCAAAAAGGCCGTCGCCGCCGCCGTCCCCGACGATGGTGGACACCTCCTCGACCTTGCTACCGGCACGGCGGACCTCGCCATTGAGGCGGCCCGACGCCACCCCGAGCTTCGCGTCACCGGCGTCGATCCCAGCAAAGAGATGATCGCCATTGGCGACGAAAAGGTCGTCGACAAATCCCTCGACGATCGCGTCCAACTCTCCCTGGGTGATGGGCAGGACTTGCCCTTTGAAGCCGACACCTTCGACGGCGCCGCCGTGGCCTTTGGCATCCGGAATTTCCCAGACCGCCTCGCCGGTCTCCGAGAGATGGCCCGCGTGACCCGACCGGGCGGCGCCGTCGTCATCCTGGAATTGAGCGAACCCCAGGGCGGCCTTATGGGCGGCATGGCACGCTTTTACGTCCGCAAGTGCGTGCCCCGCATCGGCAGCCTCCTGTCGGGAAGCAAGGAATATAAATACCTCCAAGAATCCATCGCCGCCTTTCCACCGGCCGATCGCTTCCAGGAGATGATGGAGAGCGTTGGCCTTCAAAACGTCGAAGTGCGGCCCCTGACCTTTGGCGTGGTCAACCTCTTCGTGGGCTATGTCCCCACAAACTGAGCCAGGCGCGACGACCGCACCTTTTCTTCTCCCTTTTTTTCATCCCGGTTAAGGTTCATGTTCAAGGGCACTTGAACCACAGCCGGTCCCACTATTTCAGATTGGAGTATCCAAATGGTTTCTGAACTCTTCGACGACGGCGCCTGGGAAGAAGTCCCCGGTTTTGATTTTCAGGACGTCACCTACCATCGGGCCGTCGACCAGGGGACGGTGCGCGTCGCCTTCGATCGCCCGGAGATCCGAAACGCCTTCCGACCCCAGACCGTCGATGAGCTCTACACCGCTCTCAATCACGCTCGCGTCCAGGCCGACGTGGGCTGCGTCCTCATCACCGGCAACGGCCCATCGCCCAAAGATGGAGGTTGGGCTTTCTCGGCTGGTGGCGACCAGACCGTCCGCGGTGCCGACGGCTACCAATATGATGGCGGCGATATCAACGTCGACGATCCCAACGAAAAAGCGCGCCTCGGCCGCCTCCACATCCTCGAGGTCCAGCG
>CAYQBU010000234.1:0-4988 GCA_964415785.1 uncultured Bradymonadales bacterium | reverse complement strand
CAGCTGGCGAGCCCGCTGGTCATCTACGATAGCGACGACCAATTGTCGGGCCTCATGGTCTTTGACGCCACCGTCGATGGCATCGAGGAGGTCGGGCGCATCGAACATGGCGACCTGGTGGCCCAATTTTATTGTGGCGACGACGCCGACTGCGATCCCAACGACTACGGCGCCCACTGGTGGGCTCAGATGCGGCGAAGCATCATGATGAGCGGCGATCAGGACGCCGGCGAGGAGTATATTTACTCCATGAGCGACGTGGGCATGAAGGTCCACGACCTCTTCGATCTCGACACCGACCTGGCCTCTGTCCTCTTCTGATTTGAGCCCCTTGTGTTCGAGGAGCGACCCGCCGATGGAATTCGGCGGGTCGCTTGCCTTCTTGGCCCGGCCACTTAGTTTTTTTGGTCCACATCCAAACGACGCACCGCCACGCCACAGGGGGCATCTATGAAGGGCATTATCCTCGCAGGGGGATCGGGCACCCGTCTCTATCCGCTGACGCATTCGGTGAGCAAGCAACTGCTGCCCATTTACGACAAACCGATGATTTACTACCCGTTATCGGTGCTCATGCTCGCCGGTCTCCGCGAGATCCTGGTGATCTCCACGCCTCGCGATCTGCCCCTCTTTCAATCGCTGCTCGGCGAGGGCGACCAATGGGGCCTGGAGCTTTGCTACCGCGAGCAACCGAGCCCCGACGGCCTGGCTCAGGCATTTTTGATCGGTGACGATTTCGTGGGCGACGACTCGGTCTGCCTGATTTTGGGCGACAATATCTTCTATGGCCATCAGCTCGGCCCGCGCCTTGAACACGCCGCCTCTCTGGAGCAGGGGGCGACCATTTTTGGCTACCCCGTCGACGATCCCAGCCGCTATGGGGTGGTGGAATTCAACGATCGCGGCCAGGTGATCAACCTGGAGGAAAAGCCCGACGATCCGGCCTCCAATTATGCGATCACGGGCCTCTATTTTTATGACAACCAGGTCCTGGACATCGCCCGCACCATCACCCCATCGGCGCGCGGCGAGTTGGAGATCACAGACGTCAATCAGGCCTATCTTCGCCAGCAGAACTTGCGCGTCGAGCCCATGGGGCGCGGCATGGCCTGGCTGGACACGGGCACCCATCGATCGCTGATGGCGGCCTCCAATTACGTGGCCACCATCGAGGAGCGCCAGGGCCTCAAGATCGCCTCTCCCGAGGAGATCGCCTGGCGAAAGGGCTGGATCGACGATGACCAACTGGTGCGCCTGGCCGATCCCCTGATCAAGACCGGCTATGGCCAATATCTCATCGACCTGGTCGACCGAGGTCGTTCATGAACTCCACCACCGATCACAAGGCCTGGATGATCTTTGGCGCCCATGGCCAATTGGGCGCCGCCCTCATGGAGGCCCTCGACGATCGGCCGATCGCCGATGACGACGAATCGGCCCTTCGACGGGTGGTGCTTGCCGATATCGAGACCTGCGACATCACTGAGCCCGGGGCCGTCAAGCGCTTTGTCGACGAGCACCGTCCCCTGTCAGTTGTCTTTAACGCCGCCGCCTATACGGCGGTGGACGCCGCGGAGTCCGATCCGGAGCAGGCCCGGGCGGTCAATGCCGCCGGAGCAGAGGCCGTGGCCCGGGCCGCGGCCTCTGCCAGAGCTCGGCTGCTGCATTTTTCGACGGATTTTGTCTTTGGCAACGGCCACCAAAAACCGATCGACGAAGCCGACGCTCCGCGCCCGCTGTCGATTTATGGCGCCACCAAATGGGAGGGCGAGCAGCGAGCTCGAATTGCCCATCGCCACACGGCGATTTTACGCACCAGCGGCCTCTACCATCAAAGCGGTCAAAATTTCATCGCCTCCATCATCGGCGCCGCCCTGACTCGCCATCGCTTAGAGGTCGTCGACGACCAGATCGTCAGCCCCACGCCGGCCACGGAGCTGGCGGACCTGGCCATCCGGCTGGCGACCTCACCGCTCTTCGACGCCGGCGTCTACCACGCCACCTGTCAGGGCTCGTGCAGTTGGTATGAGGTTGCCTGCGCCATCGTCGATCATCTCGATCTGGAGGTGGAGGTGGAGCCCATCGCTACAGAAGATCGGCCGAGCCCGGCGCGCCGACCCTCTTACTCCGTATTGCGCAACCGCCGTCTCCAGGAGCTGGGCCTCGATGACTTCTCCCATTGGCGAGACGCCCTCTTCGACTATCTCGATGACCACGGCGACGCCCTGATCGCCCGGGCCCGCGGCGACAAGCCCTCATCGTCGCGTCGACCATCCTCGCCGGGACGAGACAATCACTGACGAGGGCTATGCCATGGGCGATCCGTCTCCTATGGTGGGCCTGTTATGGCTCCACTGATCTCTATATTGACCCCCTGTTATGGGGCGACGGACACCCTGCCCATGGCCCTGGCTTCATTGCGAGCCCAGAGCCTGAGCGACTGGGAGTGCATCATTGTCGACGACGGCTCCCGCAGGCCCATCGCCCCTGTGGTGAAGTCCTTTGACGACCCCCGATTTCGACTCGTGACCCATGGGACCAATCGCGGCCGGGGCAGCGCCCGTCAGGCGGCCCTCGATGCCTCGACGGGCCAATTCGTGGCCATGCTCGACGCCGACGACTGGTACTATCACCATAAATTGGAGCGCCAGGTCGAGCTTCTCGATGCCCATCCCAGGCTGGCCGCCATCACCTCCTCGATGATCGTCTTCGACCACCGAGATCGGGTGGTGGGGCGGCGCGATTTTTCTTCGTCGCCCTTGACCATCCGCCGGGCAACCCTGGAGGCGCCGCCCCAGATCGGCTTTGCCCCCAGCCTGCTCCGAGGCCACCTGGCCCGTCAGCACCGCTTCGACCACCGCCTTCGCCGCGCCGAAGATCCCGACTATCTTCGCCGCGTCCTGGCGGGCCGTCTCTATGGCGCCACCGACGAGATTCACTACGCTTATTGCGAGGCCTGGTCGCCAGAGGCCATCGATGAGGCATTTGTGGCCTTTGATTGCCAGCGTCGCACCGCCCGACGCGACTGGGCGGTCGCTCCCCTGGCGATGAGCAAATCATGGCTCAAGGCCACAGCCCGATCTGCGACCTACGCCGCCTTTGACGCCGCCGGCATCAGCCCCTGGCTATTCTGGCGCCGAAACCAACCGACCACCGAGGCCGAACGTGAGCACTATGATCGACAGCGAACCCACGTCGAGCACCACCTCCCCCACTGAGTCCAGCTCCTACTGGGTCGATAACACCCTCAACGCCATGGGGCTTGCCAACGCCGATTGGTCGCGACTTGTGGCCGCTTCCCTGGCCTCCTTTGGCGCCGACGAGCGAGCACGCCAATACGCCCATCAGCTCAAGTTGACCCAGGCGCTTCTCCGAGCGGCCCTGGCTCGACTGGACGTCGACCTAAAGGAGCGCCAGATCCCCTACCTGCTCCTCAAGGGCCAACCGCTTCAAGAGCTTCTCTTCGCCGATGGTCAGGTGCGCTCCACCGGCGATATCGATCTGCTGGTTCTTCCCGGCGACGTGGAGGCCACCCAGGCGATCCTCGACGCCCAGGGCTATCGGCGAAAGCGCGAAGAAGAACCCCGATGGTGGGCCCTCAACCAGGAACCCTGGATTCACCCCACCCATCAAACGGTGGTCGAGATTCACTGGTCCCTGACCCTGCCCTCCATTCCGGCACCGCCGCCCATAGAGGTCTTTGGCCGCTGCCAACCCTTTTCGCTCAGCGACTCGCTGCAGGTCTCCATCCTCGATCCAGAGACCCTGCTGATTCACCTGGCGCTTCACTTTCACCATCACCATGGCTTTGCCAAGGGGCTCGTCGACGTCGCCGGCTGGTGCGACCGACAGGCCTCGACGGTGGATCACGAAGCGCTCCTTGATCGCTGCCGACGCCTCGGGCTCTACGGCCTCGTCCAATGGCCCCTTCACACCCTGGCCCACCTCTGCGACCGGCGCCCACCGCTGTGGCGAGCCGACGCCGATCCCCTGGTCAAAACCTGGGCACGTGTCTCGTCCATCGCCTTGAGGCATTGCCTCGATCGCGAGGCCCACACGCCCCTGGAGGATTCCATGATGACCATGATGCCCCAGATTGGACCCGCCTCCAACGTCACCGTCGAAGCCTTGACGATGCTCGTCCTCGACGGTGCTCCCGCCAAGATCGAGGGCGTTCTTCGTCGCTTCTTCCTCGGCCCTCATCGCATCGGTCGCCGCCTCCAATCCATTCTCCCCGTCTGAGCTGCCCGCTCCCATCGGTGGCTACCCCCTATTTTACAAGATGTTATGAATCATGCCCCCGATGGACGAGATATTGGAATCCCTTTGAGAACCTGCTAAGAAAAGGGTGTAGTAACGGATACCTACGAGAGATCAATCGGCGGGATCGCTTGCGAAACCAACCGGGTTCGCATGCCATGTGCCACCCCCTGAGGCGGCACGCAATCAGCACGGGGCCAAAGCAGTATGAAAGCGCAGCAACCCTCATGGCTACAACGCCTTCCATCGACTCCGCGATGGGTTCGCATCGCCCTTTTGGTGATGATCCACGCCGTCTTATTCAGCGCCGCCTACATCGGCGCCTTTCTCCTTCGCTTCGATTTCCAGATTCCTGGCGAATTTCAGAGCGTGATGTGGGAGGGCCTGTGGGCGATTTTGGTCGTCAAATTGGCGATCTTTGCCGGCCTGCGCATGTTTCAGGGGTGGTGGAAATACGTCAGCCTCTACGACGTGGTCGCCCTGACGCGGGCCCTGCTGGCGGCCTCCGGGGCCTGGATGGCCCTCAACGTCTTCGTCTTGACGCCCTCGCCCTTTCCCCGCTCCATCTACGTCCTCGACTTTCTGCTGTGCCTGCTCATGATCGGCAGCGCCCGCGGCGGCATTCGTCTGCTGCGCGAGACCTTCGCCAACCGCCGAACCGGCGGCGAGGACGTCCCCGTGCTCATCGCCGGCGCCGGCGACACCGGCGAGGCCCTGATGCGCGAGAT
>CAYQBU010000233.1:0-5057 GCA_964415785.1 uncultured Bradymonadales bacterium | reverse complement strand
GTCCTCATGACCCTCGCCGAACGCTGGCAGCGACGCCAATTTCGTCGCTTTCGAAAGCGCATCGCTAACTTCGTCGATGCCAAACAGTGGAGCCGCGCCCTTCTGGAGGTCATCGACGCCGCCCAATGGGCTCAGGATCGCGTCGACGACCCTAATTTGTGGATGGATCTCATCGTCGACGCCACCTCACTGCTTCCCCACCTCGACGATCCCGTCGAATACCGCGCCTTTCTCGACCACTTTGCCATCCCCTTCTTTGGCGATGACATCGTCGATCCCCGCTGGCTCGACGCCCTCGCAGAGCTCGCCGATGACATCCCCCCCGATTCCATGATTTCCCTGGGGCTCTGGCTTGCCGACGCCCTCCCCGACGCCCCACTTGGCCCCTATATCACCGCCCACTTCCAGGAGCGCCTCTCCCGCCATAGCGACGATGCTCCCGACGCCCAGGCCACGGCCCATCCATTCAAACAGGCCCTGGACCGCGCCCGACGCCGCGAACTCCCGCACTGGACCCATCACCTGCAACTGCGACTCGGCGCTTTCCTCGTCACCTCCGGTCATGACCGCCTCCAGGGTCGCGGCCTCCTGACCTCTCTCGACTGGTCTAGCCTCGCACCTGAAGACCAGTTGTGGATGGCCGTCGCCCTCGCCTGCTGTCCCCACTGGACGGATCGCCTTCGCGCCATGGATATCCTCCTCGACATCCACCGCGCCCGACGGGCCGCCCATCCCGGCTACGGCGATCTTCGAGACGACCAGATCCACCACGCCGCCTCCTCCATCTTCAAATTGGCCAGCCTCGACCTCCCCAACGCCGAGGCCCACCGCATCGACGAGCTTATCGACCAACTCTTTGTGAGCGATGATCAACGCCAATGGCGCCGCTTTTTGGAGGCCCGACAGACGCTCAACCGCCAGTCCTCTCTCACCTTTGGCGACTTGAACTCCTCACTGGACGCCCTGCGCCCCCTGGCCGATGATCCCGCCTGGGTGCCCCTCTTTCAACGCCTGGAGCTTCTCCACGCCGGCTGGCACCACCGCTACCCCGGCGATGATTCCCTGCCGCTTCGTCAGCGCCGCAGCCGCCGCTTCCCTATCGCCGACGCGACCTCCCAGCTCCTCGCTCAGCTCCAGGATGCCCAATCTCCATCACCATCGGCCCTCAAACAGCTCTCCACCGCGCTTGCCGATCTCGACCCCTCTGGCGACGGCGCCGCCGCCCGGCCCGTGGCCCTGCTCTTTACCCGTCTCCTCGACGTCGACCCCCACCTCGACGACGACGCGCACTCTCACCTGGGACGCATCGCTCAGCACTACGCTCGCCTTGCCCCACCTCCTTCCTTTGGATGGTGGCCTCTGGCCGCTCACCTCTTTTCCCAGAACTTGCCCCACCTCGCCAAACCGATCGCCGAACGAGCCCGCACCGATCGCGACCCCGCTTCGCCGGACAAATGCCGGACCTTCGTGATACAGTCCATGCTCCAACTGGCCATCACCGAACGCGACACCCAGGCCTGCCGCCTCTGGATCCCCCTGGCAACGGATCACCACCATGGTCGATCGCCTTCGCAATCTCCTTAAATCCTCCCCTCAGGTCATCTTCTACGCCGTCCTGAGCTTCGTGCTCCTCTCTATCGTCGTCGTGTTGTTCATCGACGTCGCCGACCCGGGATCCCTGCGCTCCCAATGGGTGGCCTCCGGTGGCTATACCCCCGATGAACTCCAGCTTTTCTTCTGGTTTCACTGGTTTGAAAAACCCATTGAAAACCCCCTTCAATGGATCTTTCTCGGCCTCACCATCGCCGCCTTCATGATGACCGCCGGCGCCGCCTACCAACGCGACGACACCCCCACTTTGGAATTCAGTATCCTCATCTCCGCGGGCATGACCCTCATGCTCATCGAGGACGTCGCCGACCCCCGCCACTCCCTGCGCACCGACCTGGGCAATATCTTTGGCGAGGGCGGCTATGGCTACGTCGGCACCTTTGTGGAGTTGGGCTACTTTGGCTTCATCGGCGCCGTCATGCTCCTGGCCCTTCTGGTCCATCGAAAGGCCTACTGGTCCTTTCCCCGGGTTCGCCGTTTTCTCCTCACAGGATATGTCTTCTACGCCCTCGCCGTGGGCTCTTCCTGGGTCGGCAGCGCCTTTCGCTCCGTTCGCACCGACTCCGAAGATATCTATACCACCGTCGGCCAGGTCATCTGCGACTTCCTCTTTCTCGACGGCGCCCAGACCGAGGAGCAATACCTCCACATGCAGTCGCTCCTCCATGAACTCCACGGCGAGCCCATGGGGTTTTACTTCATGGATCGCGTCTACGAGGAGTCCCTGGAACTCATCGGCGCCTCTGCCCTGCTGGTGGCCGCCATCGCCCTTTTTGTGGCCACCACCGACGCCTCCAACCCTCCCCATCAGACCACGGACTCCTCTTCCGGTCGTTCTTCCGATAGCTCTTCCGATTGAATGACCTGATTCTCATTGAGCCACAGCTCGCGTTGAGGAAAGGGAATCGTAACTTCCGCTCCATCGAGCTCGTATTTTACCCGCCTCAACAACTCCGAACGGGTGGGCCAAAAATCGGCCACGTTGACCCATCCCCGAACGCTGAAGTCCAGCGAGCTATCGCCCAGGTTCATCATCCACACCACGGGCTCCGGGTCATCTTTCACCAGGTCGCAATCGTCGAGAATATCGAAAAAGATCTCCATCACCTCGTCCACATCGCTGTCATAGGCCACCCCCACCTCCAGATCCACGCGCCGGGTTCCCGACACCGTAAAATTCGTGATCGCGTTGCCCCAGACCTTCGAATTCGGAAAGGTCACCACCTTGTTATCCGGCGTGTGCAAAATCGTAGATACCAACGTCAAATCTTGGACCTTGCCCATCATCCCTCCCACCTCCACAAAATCACCCACGTCAAAGGGCTGATACAGTAGAATCATCATTCCCGAGGCGAAGTTCGACAGCGTGTCTTGCAGCGCAAAACCCAGAATCAACCCCGACACCCCGAGACCCGCGACCAACGCCGCCGTATCCACCCCCAGGTTGCCCAATCCCACGATCAGCGACACCAGCCCGATCACTTTGCTCGTCACATTGGCCACAAACTGCTGAAATAGCGGCGATGGCTTGAGATGCGATCTCTCCAGCGCCGTCACCACCGCTCGTCGCGCCAACTTCGCGATGATAAACCCCGCCAGCAGGATCAGCGCAAAGACCACCAGGTTGCGCAACAATCCCAGCCCCTCGGTGGCCAACCACGCCTGGGCCAACTCCGATACTTCATTAAATCCCGGCATGCTTACTTCCTCGACTTCGTATTTCGATATTGAATCCCGCCTCTATGACCTTCACAATGCAGCCGTACAGTGATCTCGCAATTTTTTCATCTTCCTTCTCTGCACGAGCCATCTTATGAGCCGTCTCCTCCTTGCACTCGGTCTCGGACTCGCCCTTACCTTCGGTTGCTCCACACCGGACAACGAAGAGCCCGACGCCAGGGCCACAGATCTCCAGGAAGAACCCGAAGAGCAACAGCCCGACCCCACGGAGCCCCTCCTCCTCAATGCTCAGAAGACCTTCGACGAGCGCCAATCCCTCGGCGATATCGACGACGCCGTCGCTCTCTGGGAAGAAGTCCTCGCCGTCGCCGACGACGACGATCACACCGCCCAACTTCAGGCCCTGGAAGGCCTCGCCCACGCCCACTACCTGGCCGCCCAATTCCACATCCTCCAGGACCCGACCAACATCGATGACGCCGTCGCTCAGCGAGCTGCTCAAGGCGAGGAGCTGGCCCTTGAGGCCCTGGAACTCCTCTCCTCGCCCCTCGCTGAGGCGCTCCAGCGCGACGACATCGACGCCCTCACCGACCTCCTCGACGACCTCGACGACGCCTCCCACCATGCATTGCTCTTTTACTCCAAACTCCGCCATCTCCGGGCCCAGCACTCCACCACCACCGCCCGCGTCCAATCCTCACCGATCACCGACGCCCTTATGCAACACCTCGCCGACACCGATCCCTCCCTCCACCACGGCGCCCCGCACCGCTACTTCGGTGTGCGCCATATCGACCGCCCCTTTCACCGAAACCCCGACGAAAGCATGGAGGCCTTTGAACAGAGCCTCGACGCCGCCCCCGACTACCTGTGGACCTATCTCTTGATGGCCGTCACCTTCTACGCATTTGACGGCGACGAATCCCTCTTCGAAGAACGCCTCCAACCGATCCTCGAGATCGACGAACAAGATCTAGAAGGCCCACTGGAGCAGACGATCGTCCACCAGTGGGCCCGTGACCTAGAGCGCTAAGTTTCGGCGCTATCTATCTCATTCCGGGAAGATATAGCAGAGGTCGCCTACCTCCTGGAAACTCTCCATGCAGCCCATGCCGGGATCTTCGATATCGCACCCCTCAGCGAGCATGCATTCCCACCCTTTGATCTGGGCTTCGATGCACCCGCCGAAGTCCCTGGCGTTCGCCTCGAATGAATACCAGTTGGCCTCGCAATCGCTCTCACTGCCCAGCTCGCCATCCTCTCCACATGTATCGACATAGTCAGCACATGTATTGACATAATCTTCTTTATCTACGCTTGGCTGGTTGGTATTTCCGGGACCGTCGTGGGGCGGGTTACATGCGGCGCCCCGCGCTATATTCTCGTCCTGGCATCGGTCGGGCTCATCCTCCGAGGTGGGACAGGGCTCATAGAGGCACTCCCACTGCGCTATTCGCGCCTCCACACAAGCCAGCGGGTCGGCCGCCACATCGAGATGATCTTCAAAATCCCAATTGCAGCCCTCCTCATAGTGCTCGGGCTCCACGCCCTCCCCACCGACGCACTTGGCGTGGAAGTCGCCGCACATGCCCATAAAATCGCCCTCCATCGCCTTTGCTTGCTCCACCGTGTCGGCCTGACCGCTCGACGAACCACCATTCGACGACGAGCCGCCGCCATTATCATCGTCGTCGTCTCCACAGGCCGCTGCCAGCCCGATCACAAAGGCTAGAACGGCCATCAAAGCCCATCCTCGAAGGACCTTC
>CAYQBU010000232.1:0-5081 GCA_964415785.1 uncultured Bradymonadales bacterium | reverse complement strand
GGTGTCGTAGGAGCCGGTGAAGAGGACGCCGTCGACATGGCGATGAGAAGAGAGGGCGGCGCCGACGGGCCCCGGCCCCTGGACGAGGTTGATGAGACCGTCGGGAAGGCCGGCTTCTTTTGCGCATTCGACGTAGAGTTGCATGGAGAGGGGAGTGACCTCGGAGGGTTTAACGACGACGGCGTTGCCCGTGACCAGGGCGGGGATGATGTGGCCATTGGCGAGGTGGAGGGGAAAATTATAGGGGCCGAGGACGGCGAGGACGCCCAGGGGTCGGTGGGTCCAACCGCCGTGGAGGCCGTCGGGATGGTGGTCGGCGGTGACGCGGAGGCCCTCGTCGCACATGATGTCGATCTTTTTGAGGAGGGCGCCGGCTTCGCCGCGGGACTCCCAGATGGGTTTGCCCATCTCGAGGGTCATCTGACGGGCCATGGCCTCCTGGCACTTCGCCAGGGCGTCGCGAAAGCGATGGAGGGCATGGATGCGCTCTTGTTGGGGACGGCGGGCCCAGGGCCGCTGGGCGCGGGTGGCGGCAGCGATGGCGCGGTCGACGTCGGCGCTGTCCCAGGGGATCTCGGCGACCTTGTGGGTGGGATCGGCGGGGTTGAAGCGCTGGATGCGACCCTGGGGACTGGCGGGGAGGGACCAATTTCCATCGATGAAGTTGCCGCGGGCGTCGAGGGTCATAAACTTACTCCGTAGAAAACGCTGATCGAATCCAATGAGGTGGCCGATGATGGGGTTGGTAGAGAGCTGTGGCAAGGCATTGGGATTAAAAGGGGGGCGAGTCGACGTTCGACCCATGCTGGAGCCGTGACGATGGAGAGTGCATCCCTTAAGGTCCTTAGCTCCAAAGAGTGACACGTCAAAGACTCATGTGGCAGGTTGAGCATCTATGGCAAATTCGCGCCGCGAAGAGCAACAAGAGGCATCTGGAGTGGAGAAGAGTCGCGAAGAGCGAGCCGGTGAAGATCTGTGGGTATTGGAGCGAATTTTAGAGAAGACGGGGCGTCGACTGAGGCGGCCTGTGATGTGGGAGGGAGTGCTGTGGTATCTGGTGACGCTGCTGACCGTCGTGTTGGCGGCGTTGGTGGCAGCGGCATTTCTAGGCGATGGGGGCTATGGGTTAGGGCGAATGATTCTAAGCGTGGGGGCGGGGTCGGCGACGGTGGCTGGCCTGGTGGCGCTGGGGCTCTACGGGTTGAGGCGCCCCGAGCCGCAAATGGTGGCGCGGCGCATTCAGCGCCACAGCAGCAGCTTTCGAAGTGATCTGGTGGCGGCGCTGGAATTTGGTCAGGCGCTGCGCGAGGAAGGCAGTGAGGCCCTGGAGGAGCGGGGCACGAGCCCTGTGCTGGCGGCAGCTCACCTGCATCGGACGGTGAGAGCGGTCTACGAGGAAAGCGAGGACGACTCTCTGGACCACCTGGTGCCGGGGCGGGAGTTGGGGCCACCACTGGTGGCGCTGTCGGGAGCGGCGGTGCTGGTGATGGTGCCACTGCTCTTTAATCCCGGGTGGACGCTGGGCGTGCTCAGTGGTGAGCGACTGGGAGCGCCGGTGGTGGGTGAGCGGGTGGTCGAAGAGACGGTCGTGGGGTCTCTGGAGGGCGTCTTCGTCTATCCGTCGTATACCAATCGGGATCGTCAATTTAGGCAATTGGGCACGGGGTATCTGGAGTCATTGGCGGGGACGGAGGTGCATCTTCGGGCAACCCTGATGCCCGGCGACTGGAGCGACGTGGAGATGGTCGTCGAGCTCGGCGATCGAGATCCGGAGATCATCGAGATGGAGGCTTCCGATGGCTCGATGGCGCGGGCACAGCTCGTGCTGGAGGAAGATGGGCACTACTGGTTTCGAGCCAAGAAGGCCGATGGGCGCCCCGTGGAGGAATCGGAGCGGCGCCGGATCACGGTCAATCAAGATAGCCCGCCGACGGTTTCGGTGGAGAACCATCGAGGGCGGGTCGCGGTACAGCCCGACGAGGTCGTTCGCTTCGAGGTGGAGGCGAGCGATGATTTTGGCATCGATGCCCTGAAGCGGGTCTATTATTTTCAGGGATCGCCAGAGGATCGAGAGGAAGAGCGGCTGGAGGTGTCGGGGCTGGAAGCGGAGCCGCGACGAGTGGAGACGGTCTACGAATTGGATCTGGGACCGTTGAATTTGCAGCCCAAGGATTCGGTGGCCGTGCACTTTGAAGCACGCGATATCAATCGGGCCACGGGACCGGGGATCGGCGAGAGTGAGCCGGTGGTGCTCTATGTGGAGAGCCCGGACGACAAACATATGGAGAATCTGGCCCGCCAGCAGGAGGCGGTGGAGCAGCTATTGATGCACCTGGGCGATGTGTTGGAGGCCCCGGTGGGAGAGCGGGAGCGGCAGAGCGATGGGTATTATCGCCAGCTCGTAGAGCCGCGAATGGCGGACGACGATAAGCAGCAGGCCTTTCGGGGAAGCCGCGAGTTGCACCGCGAGCGCCAGCGGTTGATCGACGGGATGGCGTCGCTGGCCCAAGAGTTGGAGGACGATGATCTGATGGCGCCACGGAATCTGACCCTTTTTGAGGGGATGGTCGTGCGCTTGGAGAGATTACAAGACGAGGGCGAGGCGCTCTACGAGCAGCACGGCGACGACGGCGAGGAGTTGGTGTTGACGTCGGCGCAGATCCAGGAGGTGGCCGATCATGCCTCGGAGAGCGAGGACGTGCTCGAAGACCTGGTGCTGGAGTTGGAGGAGCTTCTGATCAGCCAGAAAATGGAGCTCGTGGAGAGGACGGCCGACGAGATCCGAGAGCTTCAAGAACGCCTCCGAGATCTGATGGAGGAGTATCGGGACACGGACGACGAGGAGCTGCGGGCAGCCATTGAGCGGGAGATGCAGCGGCTGCGCCAGCGGATCAATGAGTTGATGACCCGCATGCAGATGCAGCTTCGTCAGATGCCTCAGGAACACGTCAACCTGGAGGCGATGGGAGGCGAGGAAATGGCGTCGCAGACCGATGGGTTTGAAGAGCAGATGAAGGCCATCGAGGAGATGTTCGCCGACGGCGATATCGACGGGGCGCTGGAGATGTTGGATCAGATGGACGCCCAGCTCGATGATCTGGGCGGGGAGATGGATCAGAGCTTTTCGCAGATGCAGCCGAGCGGAGTCTCGCAGCTCGATGAGGCGGTCTCGGAGATGATGGATGAGGTGGGGCTGTTACGGGAGCAGGAGGAGGCGTTGGAGTCGGAGACGCGCCAACTTCAAGAGGATCTTCGGGAGTCGCGCCAGGAGCAGATCGAGGAGATGCTCCAGCCGGTGGTCGACGAGTTGCTGGAGGTCATCCAGGGTCAGCGCCAGGCGCTGGAGGCGATGGGCGATCGCGATCTGGCAGAGCAGGACCGGGCGCGATCCGATCAGGCGCGGCGGTCGGTGCAGAGCCTGGAGGAGATGGTTCAGGAGCAGGATATGGAGCAAGCGTTGAGGCGCTCGAGGGACGCCATCGAGGCGTTGCAGTCGATGCGCAGCACGATGCGGTTGTCGAGCCGCTATGTGGAGTCGCAGTCGGAGCGGGAACGCGATCTGGAACAGTCGTTGAGAGAGGCCGAAGGGCTGGTGGAGGACGGCCAGTGGGTCAGGGAGCGGATCGAGGAGTTCATGGAGCAAGCTCAGGAGAATCTGGACGCCAGCGAGGAGGCAAGGTTCGACGATTTGGCGGAGCAGCAGGAGGAGATCCGAGGTCGGGCTGAAGAGCTAAGAGAGCGAATCCAAGAGGAGAGCGGGCGCTATCCGCAGTTGATGGAGACGCTGGGGCCGGCCTTTGATGGAGCCTATGAAGCGATGGAGCAAGCGGAGTCATCGCTGCGGGAGCGTCGGGTGCAGCAAGCGCTGGAAGGGGAGCGAGAGGCCATCGAACACCTGGGGCAGCTCGATGACTCCATGGGACAGGCTTTGCAGCAGCAGCGCGAGCAGGATCGGGAGTCTCAGCAAGAGTCCAGGGGAGAGGATGAGGAGGTCGAGATTCCGGGAGAGGACGGCGCCGAGCAACGGGAGGCGATCCGCCGCGAGCTGATGGAGGGGATGCGTGATGGGCGCCCGGAGGCCTATGAGACAGAGATTGAGCGGTATTTTCGAAGCCTGATGGAGTGACGATGGTCAATGCCAATAGAGAAGCAAAGGCGATGAGCCGGTGGGTGGGGATGTGGGTGGGGCTGGCAGTGCTGCTGGCGTCGAGCGGGGCGATGGCCTCGGAGGCCGATGCAGAGCAGGCGGAGCGCTACCTGGCGACCTGGCAGATCGCCGATGCCAGGGCATCGATCGAAAAGGTGGAGGCCTCGGGCTACGAAGGTCCCTACCTGAACTTTCTCAAGGGTCGATACGCCTTCTATGCGGGCGATTATGAGCAAGCATCTGAGCTTTTGGGGCGGGCCGTGGAGGGGCAAAATAACGAGCGATGGACACAACTCCGAGAGATCGTCGATCAGACCGTGGAGGTGACGGAGGACTATAAGCGCCATGAAAGCCCGTCTGGGCGGTTTATCATGTACGTGGAGCCGGGGCCCGACGAGGTGTTGGTGCCCTACGCCTTCGACGCCCTGGAGCTGGCCTATGAGACCATCGGCGAGGAGTTGGGCTACTATCCCGACGAGCCTGTGAGGGTCGAGGTCTACCCTCGGGAAACCGTCCTCGCCCAGGTGTCGCTGTTGACGGAGGAGAATATCCGCAACTCGGGGACGATCGCGTTGTGCCAGTACAACCGATTGATGATCACCAGTCCCCGGGCATTGCTCCGGGGCTATACCTGGGTGGACACGCTGGTGCATGAGTATATCCACCTGGTGATCAACCAGCGAACCACCGAAGCGGTGCCGATCTGGATGCATGAGGGGTTGGCCAAGTTTTTGGAGCGGCGATGGCGAGGCGAAGATGCCCACCGGCTGGAGTCAACGGCGGAGCGCCTGCTGGAGCGGCGGCTCAACGAAGACAACCTGATCGAGTTCGAAGACATGAATCCGTCGATGGCCCTGTTGCCGACCCAGGAGGATACGGCGGTGGCCTTTGCGCAGGTGTTTACGACGATGGAGTACCTGCGAAGCGAGCTGGG
>CAYQBU010000231.1:1787-5088 GCA_964415785.1 uncultured Bradymonadales bacterium | reverse complement strand
GACGACGTCGCCATCGAAGAAGAGGGCGGCGTCGTCGTCGCTTCGGGGGCGGAGGCCAATGTGAAGGTCGGTGTGGCGGCCCGGTTGGAGGTCGACGTGATAGGTAAATTGCACGTCGTCGACCTGGGCGATGATCGAAAGAGGACCGGGGCGAACGGGGCGGGTGTCGCCGCAATCGAGGCCGGGGTCGTCGTCGAGTTCCTCGACAAGGAGGTGGACGTCGTCGTGGTCGCAGGTGACGGCGAGGGTGGTGCGACAGGAGTTCTGGAGGCCGTCGTCAACCGAGGCATGCAGTTCTTCTGTGACGGTGGGGTCGACGCCGGAGGTGGGTGGGAGGGTCTGTGCGGATTGGAGGAGTTCTTCGGCGGCGGCGCAGTCGTCATTGAGGAGATGGGCGTGGGCGAGGGTAAGGGTGAGAAGAGAGGAAGGGGCGCCGACGAAAAGTGCGGTCTCGAGGAGTTGAATGGCCTCGGTGGGGTCGTGCTCCTCGGGGTGGTTGAGGCGATCCAGGGCCTGGATATAGAGATCATTTTGAGTATCGGTGAGCGCCACCTCGGCGGGCTCGTCGCCGTCGTCGGTTTCTTCGGTGGGGTTGGCGAAGAGGGCGAGAGGCCAGAGTAAAACAAGAAGAAAAAAGCCCGTCGAAATCGTACAACGAGATATGGAAGTGGACGTGCTCACGTGAGACCTATCCTGTCGGTGAGGACGGACGTCGCGGAATTAAGAAGGAATCGTTCATCAGTAGTACGATGTAAAATATCATATCGTAAAGGGGGTGTGAATCGCAGGAAAAAAGTGGAGATGGCCCCGAGGGTGCGACATGGGGTTGGAATGTGGGGAGATTCGGCGTTTTGAGGGGAGGCGGGTGGACCGGCCCTGGGGCCGGTCATTGGAGTAGGGTTTGACGAGTTGGTAAAGGATTACTCCAGAAGGGAGAGGGCGGCCTGGCGGTGGAGGGCGGCGCGGGAGATGGGGCCGTGCCACCAGCGGTGGGCGAGGGCGTCGAGGGCGTCGGCCAGGGGTTGGGCGAGGGTCCACTGGGTGCGGTAGAGGCCGCGGCAGCCCCAGTCGTTGGGGCGTCCGGGGATGCGGCGGTCGGGGTTGAGGGCGATGCGGGCCATGGCATCGGTGGCGTCGCAGTGGTCGGTGAAGCGTTGGAGCCAGGGAGGAGCGAGTTCGGGGTCGAGGTGGTCGTTCCAGGTGGCGGCGAGGAGATCGGAGAGGGTGCGCAGGAGGGCGACGCGATGCTGGGGGATGTCGGAGGATTGATCGTCGAAGAGGTGAAAGAGGTCGTCGAGTTCGGAGGGGTCGGGCAGGGGACCGGAGAGGGGGAGGCCGGTGATGGCGGGGGGGATGAGGTCGCGGTCCAAAAGGGCGTGGTGGAGGGCGTTTTCCACGAGGAGGACGGCGAGGTCGTCGCCGTCGGAGAGGGCGAGGCAGAGGGCGACGCGCTCGGGGTGGTCGCTGATCCATTGGGGGGCGAGGCCGGGATCGAGTTCGGCGTCGTCGCAGTCGTCGAAGGGTTGGGTGAAGGCGGCGGTGATGGCGAAGATAGCGCTGAGGAAAAAGGCCTGGCGGTCGCGGACGTGGCGGCACCAGGAGAGGGGGGCGAGCCAGTCGTTGAGGCCGTGGAGGGAGAGGAAGTCGGCGACGCCGCGGTCGTCGGCGAGCCAGTTGGAGGTGACGTCGCCGTTGAGGAGGTGACGGGCGTAGAGGCCGGGGTCGGCGCAGGCGAGGGCGGCGTCGAGGTGATGGAGGTGGCGCTCGTCGAGATCGTCGGCCAATTCCTGGCGCCATTCAAGGAGGGTGGGGCCAAGGGAGGGGACGCCGGATAACGAGGCGGCGCGAAGGGCGTCGACGATGGCTTCCGGGGAGTCGAAGTCGGCGATGTGGTCGTGGAAGCGCTCCGGGGCGTTGCGAGCAAGCAGGGAGGCGGCGGCGAAGCGGTCGGGCCCCTCCCCTAAAGCGGTGTCGATGCCGGGATGGTCCCAGTCGAGGCCGGCGGCGGCGAGGGCGTGGATGGTGCGGGTGCGGCGGCTGGGATCGTCGAGCCAGGCGTCGATCTGGTCGTCGAACGTCGGTTGGGGGGAGGCGGTGGCGCAGGCGATCCAGAGGGAGACCGGGGGGGCGCCGGAAGTGTCGTCGAGATCGGTGTCGAGGAGGGCCTCGACGGCGATGTCGGCGACGGCGTCCAGTCCATGGACGAGGGTGGCCAGCGGGGCGATATGCTCGCCGTCGGCGATGGCCTGACGAATGATCTGAGGAGCGCCATCGCGGAGTTGGCGGTCGTCGTCGATGAGAGAGGCGATGAAGGTGGGCATAGTCCTGGACCTTGGTCGGTGAAGAGTGTCAGGCCACTTGTGGTACCGACGCGATGGTGCGTCAAGGGGGGAGTGCAAGAAACTGCGAGGGCGCCCCGTTGTTGCGACGAGGCGCCCCGGCAGAAAAGGAGGGATCATGCAAGGGGATAACCAGCGTCGAGGGGAGCTCTATTCCGCCGGTGAGCAAGGGGAGACGATTGTCGATCAGAAGCGATTGCATTAGGTTTGGGAGGGAATGGAAACGAAGTAAATGATCAGGAGCCCGTGGATGGTGGATACGCATCGCTTGCAAACGACATCGGCGGGGATGCTGTTGGTGGTGGAGTTGGCAGCGAGGCTGGCAGAGCGAGCCGGTGGGGTGACGACGATTCTGGAGGTGTCGACCTATTTGCCGATGGATGTAGAGAGCGTGGCGCGGGTGATGGAAGGGGTGGAGACGCTGGACGAAGTGGAGGTGGTAAAGGTCGAGGGCCTGGAGAGCGTGAAGGTGGCAAATGGGGAGCGATTCCGACGAGAGTTGGGAGAGGCGCTGTTGGACGGGGTGAAGTTAGATGAGATTCCGGAGTTGGCGAGGTCGGTGGGGGCGCTCAAGCGAAACGAGCGTTGGTTAAAGACGGTCCGGGGCCAGCACGAATTATTGCATCTGGTGGCGGAGAGTGGGCAACGGATAGTGGATTTGAGTTATCTGGAGGGCCGGGCTCAGGTGCCGAGGGCCCGGATTCAAGGGTTGCTCAATGATTTCGATGCCGCTGGTTATATCGAGGTGGAGTACGACGAAGATGTGGGGGAGTTGAGTTATCGCTTTCCGGAGCTGGACTACGGTGAAAAACGGTTTCGGCAAAATATGGAGCAGATCGACATAGCGGAGCCGCCGGTGCGCTCGCGGCGGTCGGTGTGGGGGATACTGGCGATCGTGGCGGCCGTGGTTTTGGTGATCATCATCGTGTTGCGTTGGTAGTCGTGTATTGGTCGAATCATTG
>CAYQBU010000231.1:0-1687 GCA_964415785.1 uncultured Bradymonadales bacterium | reverse complement strand
TGAAGGGAAAGAGTCTATGAGTGTACAGTCGAGAGTAAGCGAGAGGCCAAAGGATCAGTTGTTTGAAAAGTTTAGCCCTGTGGATGGGAGTTCTCAGGGGGAGTATCCGATCTCGACGAAAGAGGAGGTGGAGGAGGCGGTCTCTCGAGCGCGTAAGGCCTTCCCGGAGTGGCGCGATATGGGGTTGGAGAAGCGCCTGAGCTACCTCGACGAGGTTCATTCTACGATCCGTCGCCACGGGGAGCGCTACGCACAGGTGATCAGCGAGGATACGGGCAAGCCATTGGTGGACTCGCTGTTGACGGAGCTGATGAGCATCCCGCTGTTTATCGATTATTATCGAAAAGAGGCCCCCAAGGCGCTGAAGCGGCGCCGGCTTCGGCCGCAGGTGCTATTTCCGGGCAAGGCGAGTTATGTGGAGTATGCGCCCAAGGGAGTGATCGGGATCATCTCGCCCTGGAATTTTCCCTTTCAATTGTCGGTGATCCCCGTGATTTCGGCGCTGATTGGCGGCAATACGGTGGTGCTCAAGCCCTCGGAGGTCACCCCGCTGACCGGGGAGTTGATCCGGGAGCTATTTCAGGAGGCGGGGTTTCCCAAAGGGGTATTGGAAGTGGTGCAGGGCGATGGGAGCACGGGGGCGGCGCTGACGGCGTCGGACATCGATATGATCTTTTTTACGGGGTCGGTGCAGACGGGAAGAAAGGTCATGGAAGCGGCGTCCAAGAAGCCGATCCCCGTGGAGCTGGAGCTTGGCGGAAAGGACGCGATGATCGTGTTGGAAGATGCGAATCTGGAGCGGGCGGCGAGGGGAGCGGTGTGGGGCGGGTTTATCAACTGTGGGCAGATGTGCATCTCCGTGGAGCGCTTATTTGTGGTCGATGAGGTCTACGACGAGTTTGTGAAGAAGGTCAAAAGGGAGGTCGAGAATCTGCGGGTGGGGGCGCCGGGAGACGGCTCGGATCTGGGGCCGCTGACCTTTAAGGGCCAGATCGATGTGGTCAAAGCTCATCTGGAAGATGCGTTGGCCAAGGGGGCGACGATCGCCGTGGGAGGAAAGGAAAAGGAGGGGCCAGGCCAGTTCTTTGAGCCCACGCTGATTTTGGATGTGAATACGGAGATGGAGATCTACAAGGAGGAGACCTTCGGCCCCGTGCTTCCGGTGATCCGGGTGCGCGATGGAGAGGAGGCGCTCCAGAAGACCAACGACCATAAGTATGGGCTCACGGCCAGCGTGTGGACGGGCGATAAGAAGCGGGGCATGGAGATGGCGAGCCGCATCGAGGCCGGCCAGGTCTCGATCAACGATCTGGTGCAGTCGGTGGGCAATCCGGCGCTGCCCTTTGGAGGGGTCAAAAAGAGCGGATTTGGCCGTTACCACGGCCATGAGGGGCTGTATAGCTTTATGAATCAGAAGGCGATCATGGCGACGCCAGATCTATTGGATGTGGAGCCCTTCTGGTTTCCCTACGCGTCGAAGTATCCCAAGATTTTGGATACCTTTGAGAAGCTGCTGGACGGAAAGATCGTGCGGGTGGCCAAGAATTTCTGGGATCTGATCCAGAAGACGAAAAAACGCGAGGGGCGTAGCTAAGAGATCGAGCCACCGGCCGGGGGTCATCGAAGGCTCCCGGTTGCCACGGCACGAACGATGGAGCCATCGCGGAGATCATCCACCGCGGAGGGG
>CAYQBU010000230.1:0-5099 GCA_964415785.1 uncultured Bradymonadales bacterium | reverse complement strand
GTGAAGCGGCGATAATGGGCGTCGCTGACCAGCCCCAATTCATGGCCGTATTCGCTCAATCGCCAGTCCGCGTTGTCCTCCCGCAATAGCAGTCGATACTCGGCGCGGCTGGTGAACATGCGATAGGGCTCGTCGACACCAGAGGTGATCAGGTCGTCGATGAGCACCCCGATATAGGCCTCATCGCGCCCCAGGACGAAGGGCTGTTGTCGACGAATGGCCCGCGAGGCGTTGATTCCGGCCAGCAACCCCTGGGCGGCGGCCTCTTCGTAGCCCGACGTGCCATTGATCTGACCCGCCAGATAGAGGCCATCGACGCCCCTCAAATTGAGGCTATGGTCGAGCTGGATGGGATTGACGCAGTCGTATTCCACGGCATAGCCGGCGCGCATGATTTCGGCGTTTTCCAGTCCCGGAATCGTCTTGAGGAAGGCCACCTGGACGTCCAGGGGAAGACTGGTGGAGAGTCCATTGGGATAGACCTCGACGGTGTCCAGTCCCTGGGGCTCCAAAAAGACCTGATGGCTATCCTTGTCGGCAAAGCGCACCACCTTATCCTCCAGACTCGGGCAGTAGCGGGGCCCAATGCCCTCGATAACTCCCGAGAACATCGGCGAGCGGTCCGTGGCCTGGCGGATGATCTCGTGGGTCTCTTCATTGGTGTGCGTGATGAAGCAGTCGACCTGCTTCATCATCGGCGGATCATGGTAGACGCTGAAACGCTTGGGAGGGTCGTCGACGGGTTGGCGCTCCATCCCATCCCAATCGATGGTGCGCGCATCGAGCCTGGGGCAGGTGCCCGTCTTCAGACGCCCCATCTCCAGGTTGAGGTCGGTGAGCGTCTCGCTTAGGCCATAGGAGGCTTTCGCCCCCGCTCGACCGGCCTCGAAATTATCGAGCCCCACGTGGCAGAGCCCTCGAAGGAAGGTCCCCGTGGTCACCACCACGGCGTCGGCTTCATAGAGCACGCCGAGCTTGGTGATCACGCCCTCGACCTTCCACCCATCGTCGACGCGGCGCATCTTCAGGTCCTCGACGCTTCCCTGCTTGATGTCGAGGCCGTCGGTGTTCATCAACTCCCACTGCATATTCTTGCGATAGGCGCGCATGTCGCACTGCGCTCGCCGCGAACGCACCGCTGGCCCCTTGCTCTGGTTGAGGCGCTTGTAGTGAATCGCGGAGGCGTCGGCCACCAGGCCCATCACGCCGCCCAGGGCGTCGACCTCTCGGGCCAGGTGGCCCTTGGCGACGCCACCGATGGCGGGGTTGCAGCTCATATGGCCGATGGTGTCGATATTCATGGTCACCAAGAGGGTCTGGTGACCCATTCGCGCCAGGGAGCTGGCGGCTTCACAGCCGGCGTGGCCGCCGCCGATGACAATCGCGTCGTAGGATTTTGGGGATTCCATCATGGTCGAGTCTCGTTTCGGTGTCGGCTCAGGGGTGTTGGACCCCAGATGTGGCTGCGCAGTGTAACGACGCCGCCGCGGATTTCCAGTGGCCTTGGCTTCACCACCGCTTGGCCACCATGGACAAGCTCACTATTTGTTGCCTACGTTGGGTTTTGACGAGTGTCGCCAGACCTTTTCCTTTGCTCTTTGACAGCTCCCCCGGCGATCGCTGCTATGGATCTTCAACTCGACCTACTCAACCCCCAACAGCGCCAGGCCGTCGAGCACCTCGGCGGGCCCCTGCTGTTGCTCGCTGGAGCCGGCAGTGGAAAGACGCGGGTCATCACCCATCGCATCGGGTATCTGATCCGCCGTGGCATTGCCCCCGGCGATATTCTGGCGGTCAGCTTCACCAATAAGGCCGCCAATGAGATGCGCGAGCGCGTCTCCAACCTCACGGGCAAGGAGCGCGCCAAAAAAGTCTATCTCTCCACCTTCCACAGCCTGGGGGCCGACATTCTTCGTCAGGATATCGACCACCTGGGCTTTAAGCGCCCCTACACCATCCTCGATCAGGGCGACCAGGTCTCGGTGGTCAAAGAAGCTATCGATGAGATGGACCTGGACCCCGAACAGGTCGATCCGCGATCGGTCCTGAGCCTGATCAGCCGTGCCAAGATGGGCTTTTGCGAGCCCGCTGAACTCGACGAACTCAAGCACAACCCGATGATGCCTTTCGCCCATCGCATCTATCAGCGCTACCAGAGCGCCCTCCGTGGGCTAAACGCCGTCGACTTCGACGACCTCATCTGCCTGCCCGTCGTCCTCTTTCAAAATAACGAAGAGGTCCGTCAAAAATGGGCAGAGCGCTTCCACTTTGTGATGGTCGACGAGTACCAGGACACGAATCAGACCCAGTTGCTCTTTCTCGACGAGCTGGTCAAAGACCATCAAAACATCTGCGTCGTCGGCGACGATGACCAGTCGATCTACGGGTTTCGAGGCGCTGTCGCCGAAAATATCTTGGAGTTTGAGCATCGCTTCGAGGATACGCGCGTCATCAAGCTGGAGCAAAACTACCGCTCCACCAGCAATATCCTCAAAGCAGCCAACAACCTCATCGCCCATAACGCCATTCGCAAGGATAAGGAGCTTTGGAGCGCCCAGGGAAGCGGCCCACCGCTTCGATGGGTTCAATGCGTTGATGACCGAGAGGAAGCCGAATTTGTGGCCGCTGAGATCGAGCGCATTAAGCTCAACCGAGGATTGCAGTACCGCGATTTTGCCATCCTCTATCGGGTCAATCCCCAGGCGCGGACCTTCGAGGAGGCTCTCCGGACCTTCTCTATCCCCTATACCATCGTCGGCGGCACCGAGTTTTTCGATCGCAAGGAGGTCAAGGATTTCGTGGCCTACCTCAAGGCCTGCCTCAATCCCAACGACGAGGTCAATCTTCGGCGCATCGTCAACGTGCCTCCCCGCGGCATCGGGCCCACGCTACTGGAGCGCATCAGCGACTTTGCCCATTCGGCGGATCTGAGATTTCTGGAGGCCTTGAGGGTCATCTCCCGCGATCACGGGCGGATCGAACGTTTGGGTCCAACCGCGGCGTCTAAGATCGGACACCTCGTGCATCTCCTCGACAAATTTCGAGGGCGCTTCAAAGAGGCCGACGAGCAAGGCGAACCACTCGCCGAGGTGGGTCGCGCTTTTCTCAAAGAAATTCGACTGGAAGAACATCTCAAAAATATCGAGAAGAACCCCAGACGGGCACGACGCCGGGTGGAGAACCTCCTGGACGTGCTGGGAAGCCTTCAGCGCTTCGAGGAGACCGAGGGAGGCACATTGCGGGGCTACCTGGAGCGGATCTCCCTGGATCGCTCCTACGAAAACAACGACGACGAACAGGCTCAGGGCGTCCGGCTATTGACGCTCCACTCCTCCAAGGGACTGGAGTTTCCAGTGGTCTTCTTCGTCGGCATGGAGGAGGGGTTTATGCCTCACGAGCGCAGCGCAGACACCGAGGAGGGGCTCTCCGAAGAGCGCCGCCTGGCCTATGTGGGGATCACCCGGGCCAAGCAAGTCCTGTGCATGACGTCGGCGGCGGAGCGCACCCGCTATGGCCAGACCTACGAATGCACCCCCAGTCGATTCCTGGAGGAGATCCCCCCGGACATCCTTCAAGTTCGCGATGCCAGCGGAAGTGACTCCCTGCGCGAGCAACGGGAGAGCCAGAATTCGAAATACCTGTCGGCCCTGAAATCCACCATTTTCAAAGACGATGGCGAGCCCGAGGCCCCCTCGACGTCGTCTCCTCCCTCCAAGTCTGCATCCCCCTCCCCTGGATCGACGTCTGAGGAGCCCGATCGCGAGTTGCCCTCCGGCTTCCAGGCCCTCCAGAAGGCCATCTCCGATGGGGATTCTGGAGTCTCATCTAAGGACCAGGCCGAGCTGGGACTGGGCGATGACGCGGACGACGTCGACGATCAGACCAAGACAAATCTCCAGCATATCCAGAGCCTCCTCGACGAACTCGATTAGATCGACGAACTCGCAAAAAAAACCGGGCGCCCTCTTTCAATGAAGAGAGCGCCCGGTTTCCGTGGAGTCACAGAATTATCGTTTAGCCATCGAGGGACAGGAAGATGGAAACGATATACCAGAAGAGCATGCCCAGGGAGCTAAAGAGCCCCAGCGCGGCGCCCACATGCTGCTCGGGGTGGTATTGGTGGAGGACGTTCGAGGTCTGATAGACGATCATGGCCGATGAGAGACCGACCATGGCGACTGCAAACCCGAGGCCCAGGGTAAAGCCGAAGAGGATGCCCGCCCCGATGGCACCAAAGGCCAAAACCGTACCGATGATGAGGCCGGTACGCAGAATCGAGAAGTCATAACCCGTCTTGAAGACGACGGCCGTCAACACACCGAAGACCAACAAGGTCAGCAAAAGGGCATTGAGTAATAGTCCGGGACCGGACTGGTAGGCCGCCGTGAGCACCAGTGGGGTCAAGATGATGGCGTAAGCGCCCACGCCGACGGTGAGTCCGATATACTGCATCCCCTTCGATTCCACGTTATGAGCCATGGAATCACCGAGCCAGGAAAAGCCCATAAAGATACCCAGGACCACCAGCCATGCGTACTCGTGGACGAACATGAGTCCTAAAATAGGTTCGGCAAATGGGGAGTTGATGAAGATCGTCATCAAGGCCATGCACATAAAGATCGCACCGGCCAGATGGGCGTAGGTGCGTTTGATAAATGCCGATCGCGTCGCCTCATCACTGTGCGCAACTGCTCCGGCACCGGCGTAATTTTTGGGCCGACGCTGGGCTCGTTGCTGGTGCTGGGCTTGATTGGGTTGCTGCCAGTCATTTCCCTGAGGGGGGCGGTCGTGATTTCGATGTTGATTCATGATCATCTGCTCCGTCTAAATTTATGCTTCAATTCGGCAAGGGCGATGGCTGGTAGCTTTAACTTGAGCACCCTCGACTCTATTTCGAGCGATAGGGTCGCGCCTGGAAAATAACCGCCCTTGGCCTCAGGATTCAAGGCTCCTCGGTACAGTTTCAGGTGATTTGGTTACTCAGCGATGCAATCCAAAGGATCTTGGGGATTGACCCGATACCCCGGTTCGCAATGGCAGTGGTCACCATGGAGTTGCCCGTGACCTCCACAGGGCGGGTCGGCGTCCATATCCTGGAT
>CAYQBU010000229.1:0-5099 GCA_964415785.1 uncultured Bradymonadales bacterium | reverse complement strand
GCGACGAGGCCAAAATTTTGTTCGGGGGCGACGATATTATGCCACAGGGGTCGGCTCTGGCGTGGGAAGTCGAAGGGGTCGGTGATCCAGGTGGGTTTCCACCACTCGTCGATCCAGGCGAAGACGGCGCCGCCGGCGGTCGAGGTGTCGTGGATGGTGCGCAGCAGGCGGGCGTTGACCTCGCCCTGCTTCACCTCGTCATGGCCGCCGTGGTTCATGTCCAGGTAGCCCCAGTGGGCGTTGCCCCAACTGGAGGGGACGCCGAATTCCCCGATGAAGAGGGGCATGCCCTCGTAGTGGGCGCGCAGGCGGGTCAGGTAGCCGAGGTAGGAGTTGGGGCCCTGGTCGTCCTCGAATTCACGATAATCGGGGTCTTCGACGATATAGTCCGGATAATAGGGATAGGCGTGGTAGGTGGCGAAGAGGCCGCCCGGGGCGTCGCGCACCTCGATCTGGGTGGGATCAAAGGAGGCCACATCCTCGGTGCTGAATTCCTCTCGTTCCGTGGGGTGGTCGATGGGGTCCAGGGTCGGCCAACTGGAGACGCTGACCGGCCGGGAGGTGCCGTAGCGCTCGAGACCGCGGCTGACCAGGCGCTCCAGGCGCTCTGTAAACCAGACCTCGACGGCGCTGGCGTCGTCGATGGCGAAGTGTTGACCCTCAAAGGCGGTCATCTCGGGATGGTTGGCGTTGGCCTCCATCACCTCGTCGGGGTGGACCTCGCGGCCGATGATCCAGCCCATGACCCACTGGGAGATGTCGACGTCGAAGGTGCCGTAGGCTCGTCCAAAGCGGTGATCGATGACGCAATCGCCGTGGACGCAGTCCACGACCTCGTCGATGCCCTGATCGAAGATCGCTTCCAGATCGAGCAGATCGTCACCGGGATTCTACTCGTCGAGCCAGATGCCGTGGAGGACGTAGAGGGGGTCGTCGGGGTTGGCCCGGTTGTGGTCGTCCAGGGCCTCGTAGAAGCGCGGAAAGTGAAGGGTATAGATGCGAAGTGTATTGAGGCCCATCTGGCGCATCTGCTCAAACCAGCGGCGATAATCGTCGTAGCTGGCGGCCAATTCACCGGCCATCGTCCCGGGGACGCCGACGCCGAGGTTGACGCCGCGGATGAAGATCGGCCGGTACTCCTCATCGTCGACCTGGACCTCCAAAAAGTCATGGCCGGCTTGGAAGGGAAGGGGCGGTGAGGCCTGGTCCTCCATGGTATCGTCGTCACCGCAGGCGCTCAGGAAAAGCCCGGTGGCCAGCAGTAAAAAGGCACTCATCAAGAGGGGGCGCAAAGCGGTGGTGGGGCTGGATCGGAACATCGGCGTTCAACACTCCATCGAGGGTAAGCCCTGATTATTCACGACTCGTCTACTGCGGCTCATCACGACGCCTCATGAATAGTCCGGGAAAGGGCGTTGAATAAAGCAGCCCTTGTTGGAGAAGTCCAGTGTTTCCGTACCGGTGATCAGTTCTGATAAATATTTGGAAAAATTGGGAAGATCGGGAAGTAAATCCAATCCCCCGGTGTTGTCAGGTGCTTCCATCGATGGATGGATGAATGACCCGATGCTGATCCAAGTGAGTGAGCGATGAATGAATTGGTGATTTTCTTCAGTGAGTTGTGGGCAAATCTGGGCTACCGAGTCCTGCTCATCTTGATCTCCCTGGAGGTGATGATGATCGGTGGGATGTTGGGGGTGTTGTCCTGGCAGACCGCTCGACGAGAGCGCCGTGAAGCCCGTCGTCAGAAGCTATTGGACGCCATTCAGGAGAGTCTGGAAGAGGGCGACGAGAAGGCGGTGCACGACAAGCTGGGCGCTGAGGCCAGACATTCCGAGGCCTTGAGCCAGGTGTTGGTGCAATTGGCCCATAGCGGTCATCGCCAGGTCGCCCAGGAGGTGTGGGATATGCTCGGCTTTGCCACATCGGCCCGAGAGGCGCTCAAGAGCGGGCGGTCGAGCAAGCGAATGGCGGCGATCCGCCAATTCTATCTCTTTGCCACCGACGAGGATTGCCAGGCGATTGCCGAGGCTCTGGAGGTTGACCAGAAGCACCGATTTCGGGTGCTGGCGGCCCATGTATTGGCTCGGTTTGACCGCGGCGCCGATGTGGCTCGCGCCCTGCGCGGCGTCAGTCTGGAGCGGCGGATCATGGAGCAGCCCTTCTACAGCATCTTCGGGGCCCTCTCCGACGAGGCGCTCCGAGAGTTGTTGAACCAGGACTGGAGCGGACTGGACCTGCGGGCCCGGGAGGTGATGCTAGAGGTGGCGGCCAGGCGAGGGATGGAGGCGGCCCACGACGAGATGAAGGCCCTGGTGGCGGACGAAGATATGGAGCGGCGCATCGGTGCCGTCCGGGTGGCCACGTCGCTGGGGGGAGTGGAGGGACAACAGACGTTGGCCAGGCTTCTGGAGGATGAGGCCTGGCCGGTGCGGGCCCGGGCCGCCCGGGGCCTGGGAGAGATCGGCGACGACGGTCATCTGGAGGGGTTGAAAAAGGCCGCCAGCGACGACGAATTCTGGGTTCGCGAGAACGCCCAGTGGGCCCTGGAAGCCCTGGGCGCCGAGTTGGATTACCACCTGGAACCCGTGGAAGAGACGCAGGATACGATGGCGGCGCAACCCGCCCACTGACGGTTTATTGGATTGAACGGGGGCCCACCCATGGGCGCCCCTCAGGAGACCCAGGATGAATGCAATTACCCAATACGCCCCTTATATTGATGCCGGTGTATTGACCTATTTTATGGGCTTACAGACCTTCTATACGGTCCTGATTGTGCTGGCGGTCATCGAGATCGCCCGTCACCAGGCCAAGCGGCTTCCGGAACTCGATCTGACGGTCTTGAGCGAGGATAGCACCCCACCGATCACGATTCTGGTGCCCGCTCATAACGAGGAGGCCCACGTGGTGGATACGGTGCGCGGGCTGCTGGGGTTGGAGTACCCGGGCGTGGAGGTGGTGGTGATCAACGACGGGAGCGATGACGCCACCCTGGAACGCCTCAAGGAGGCCTTCCAATTGGAGCGCGAGCATCGCCCCGTTCAAGAGACGATTGAGACGGCGGAGATCAAAGGGTTCTATCGATCGACCACCGATGAAGATGTGTGGGTGTTGGACAAGGCCAATGGCGGCAAGGCCGACGCCCTCAATGCCGGGATCAACGTCTGTCGCACGCCGATCTTTTGCAGCATCGACGCCGACACGGTGGTCACCCGGGATGCTCTGCTTCGGATGGTGGAGCCCTTTATCCATGACCCCAAGCACGTGGTGGCCGTGGGCGGGACGATCCGGGTGGCCAATGGTTGCGAGATCGAAGACGGAATCGTCAAGAAGGTGGGCGCCCCGGACTCCTGGCTGGCTCGCTTTCAGCAGATCGAATACGTACGGGCCTTCATCTTCGGACGGCTCGGTCTCAACCGGCTGGGGGGAAACCTGATCATCAGCGGGGCCTTTGGCCTCTTCTCGCGCCAGGCCGTCTGCGACGTCGGTGGCTACTCGGTGTCCACGGTGGCCGAGGATATGGATCTGGTGGTCAAGCTCCATCGCTTTCGCGAAAAGCATGGCGGGCGCGTGGTGCAACTGTCGGAGCCCATCGCCTATACGGAGGTGCCCGAGGATTGGAAGAGCCTGGCCAGCCAGCGGGCGCGCTGGCACCGTGGCCTCGCCGAGACGCTTTGGGCTCACCGCTCAATGATGGGGCGACGCCGCTATGGGTGGGCCGGGCTGATCGTGGTCCCCTTATTTATTCTCTTTGAGCTCTTGGGCCCCGTCTTTGAAACCCTGGGGTATGCCTGGTTTGCCCTGGCGCTGGTGCTGGGCTTTGCGGACCCACGGTTTGCGGTGATTTTCTTTATCGTCGCTTTTCTGTGGGGCGTGATCATCACTCTGGCGAGCGTGACCGCCGATCGGTGGACCTATCGCCCGGGCGAGCGCGACACGGCGGGCAAGACGGTGCTCCTGGTGGCGTTGGTAGAGAATTTTGGATACCGGCAGATGACCCTTCTATTTCGCCTTCGAGGCCTCTTTGAATTGGCCACGGGCCGCCGGGGCTGGGGTGAGATCAAACGCCGCGGTCATGGCAAGCAGTCCGCGAAAGCGGTGACGGAGAATCAGTCATGAAAAAATTGATAATGATGGTCTGTGTTCTGATGGTAAGCGGATGGGCCAGTGTGGTCTGGGCCCAAGAGGACGGTGGGCCCTGTGAGTCGATCAACGCGTTGCGGGTCGACGGCCAGCTAGGGGCGGCCGAGGAGGCGGGGCGGGCCTGCCTGGAGGAGCGTCCCGAGGATCGAGATGCGCAATTGGAGCTCGCCCGGGTGATCTACGCCCAGGGAGATCTCGACGAGGCCCGACAGTGGGCCCGGGGCGTCATCGATGAGGCGCCGGACAACCACGAGGCCCAGTTGTTTAAGGCCCGGTTGCAGGGCCACGGCGGCGATTACGCGCCGGCCCTGGAGCGCCTGGACGAGTTGCCCCCGTCGGTGCGCGATGGGCAGGAGGCCCAGCGACTGCGAGCCGATCTGCTTATGTGGAGCGGCGATCATGGAGCGGCGGTGTCGGCCTACCAGAGCTATCTGGAGGAGTATCCCGACGATGGGTCGGCCTGGACCAACCTGGGTCACGCCTACGTTCAGGCCGGACACTCCACCTCCCGGGCTCGCGGGGCCTATGAGCAGAGCTGCGAATTGGGAGAGACGCCGGGCTGTCAGGCCTACGAAGGGCTCGACCAGGGGCCGCTAACCCGGTATTTTATGCGCTTTGAGCCCGGCTATACGGTCGTCTTCGATGGCTCCGACGGCCACCACCTCCGAGTCAGCGCCGGCTTCCTGGGAGAGACCTCCCTGGAGGTGGGATACCACCAGGTCACCCGGGGCTTCGACGACGTGGACTCCCTTCGAGATCACGGTGTGACCGCTCAAGTGGGGCGAGCGCTTCCCTCTGATTTTCAGGTCGGCGCCGGCGCCGGGGTTCATTTTAGTCCCAACTTTTCCCCGGACTGGACGGCCTTTGTCGAGGGCTCTCGAAGCTTTGAGCGGGGATTTGTCCCCGGCCTTCGCCTGTGGCGAATGGATTTCTCCCAGGGCGGGGCCAATATT
>CAYQBU010000228.1:0-5103 GCA_964415785.1 uncultured Bradymonadales bacterium | reverse complement strand
GTCCCTGTTCGGAGGGCGCCACCAACTGGTGGTCCTCCGGCTCATCGCTGACCTCTTCGGCATCGACCAACGGTGGCTGCTCCGGCTCCAAGGGCCGCAGACAATATTCGTTGGTCACCACCACCCCCACGACCCGCTCTCCATCCCCAAAATCGAAATAGGCCTGCACCGGATCGCCATAGCCCGTCGTCGACGGGATGTCGTCGACCCGGGCCGTATAGGCCCTTCCTTTATTGGTAAAAAAGATCACCGCATCTCGTGTATTGGAGGGCAATACCCATCCCACCTCATCGTTGTCTCGAATCCTGATCTTGGAGATGTCGCTATAGGATTTCTGCGTCTTGATCCAACCGTCGCGGCTGACCATGACCCAGACCTTTTCGGAGACGATATAATCCTCTTCCGAGTACTCCAGATCGCGTACTTTCCCATCGACCTCCGTGCGGCGCGGATCGCGGTAGGCGCTGAGGATCGCCTTGAGCTCGTCGCGCACCAATTCCCAGCGCTCGCCCTCATTGGCCAGCAGGGTTCGAAGCCGCTTGGCCTCTGCCCGCTTCTCCTCCAGTTCTTTTCGAATCGCCTCGATCTCGAGCTTTGCCAACCGGTAGAGCTTCGTCTCCAGCACCGCATCCGCCTGGATGTCATCCAGGTCGAATTCGTCCTTCAGTTTTTGAGCTGCTTCTTTTTTGCTCTCCGAGGCTCGGATCAATTTGATCGCCCGATCCAGGGCGTCGAAAATTATCTCAAAGCCCTCCAGGATATGAATCCGCTCCTCGAGCTTTCGGAGCTGATAGCGCAGGCGGCGCTCCACCACTTCCATGCGAAAATCGAGGAAATGACAGAGCATCTCCTTGAGATCGACCTTCGCCGGCTCTGGTACCTGCGGGTTATCTGTGGGCACCAGACAGGTCAGGTTGACGTGAAACCGATCTTCAAGCGGGGTGTGCTTGAAGAGATAGGCCATCGCCGCCTCCGGGTCAGCCCCTCGCTTGAGCTCCAGCACGATGCGCACCTCGTCGGTGGACTCGTCGCGCACGTCCCGAAGCTGGGGCACCTTTTCGTCGATGATGTGACCGGCGATCTTCTCGACCAGCGACGCCTTTTGCTGATAATAGGGCACGGAGGTGATGATGATGTGACGCTTGCGTCCCTCTTTTTCCAACTCCCATTGAGAGCGCGTGATCAGCGTGCCCTTGCCCTTCTTATAGAGTTCTCGCAGCTCATCGACGCCATTGAGTAATTTTCCACCCGTCGGAAAATCGGGCCCTTCGATGATATCGCCGACCAATTCATCGATCGTCGTCTCTCGATCGTCGTCGATCAATCGGATCAACGCCTCCACCACCTCCCCCAGATGATGAGGCGGGATATTGGTGGCCATCCCCACGGCGATTCCCGTGGCCCCATTGATCAGCAGGTTCGGCACCTGGGCCGGAAGCACCACGGGCTCGAAGACCGTGCCATCGTAATTGGCCCGAAACTCCACCGTATCTTGCTTGATCTCGTCGAGCAGCTCCGAGGCCAACGGCGTCAGCCGCGCCTCTGTGTAGCGCATCGCTGCCGCGCTATCGCCGTCGACGGATCCGAAGTTGCCATGGCCATCGACCAGCGGATAGCGCAGCGAAAAATCCTGAGCCATGCGCACCATGGCATCGTAGATCGATTGGTCGCCATGGGGGTGATATTTACCCATCACCTCACCGACGATGGCGGCGCTCTTTCGATGCTTGGCGTCGTGCTTCAAACGCAAATTGGTATACATGGCATAGAGAATGCGCCGCTGTACCGGCTTGAGACCGTCTCTAACATCGGGCAAGGCCCGGCTCGTGATCACGCTCATCGCGTAATTGAGGTAGCGCTCTTGGGCGGTCTTATGAAGCGGGACGTCTTCGATCTTGGCAGCCATACGACTCCTGATGGCTAAAGCGGGATGGACCCTGGTTTAAAGCGCCGATTTGCTAGCATTGTCGCCGCGCTAATTGCAACAACCCCTCACCCGGTGGTGGTCTTGACATTTTGCCGTTCAACTCTCAGCTTCGGCCCATCGTTAAGAAACACTGGTCGGTTCTACCACTGTGTAGGAGATTTTCATGCCTTTGCTGTACTCGCACACCCAACGTTCGCTGGCGGCCCTTTGTGCCCTCAGTCTCGCCCTCGGTCTCGTCGCTTGTGACTCTGATGATGACGACACGGAAACCACGGAACAAGAAACCGCTGAGATCGGGGATCGCCACTTCGATCACAGCTCTCTGATGGAGAGCTACGGCTCGGAGTTTAGCGCCGATACGGAAGCAATGCTCAGCCTCGCCTCCTTTGAACACCTCTACGACGCCCTCGATGAGATCGAAGCTGACGCCTTCGTCACCGCCATGGGCCCAGAGATCGAAGAAGCCATCGGTCTCAACCTCCTTGAGCGTTCATCCCTGGACGCCACGGGCATCGACGGCAACGCCCACTATTTTATGGGTGATGTCAGCGACAGCACCGTTTTCTGCACCATCGCCGATGATGAGGACGTCTTCGACGAATTCGTGGTCAATAATATCGCCGTCGCCATCTACGACCAGGACAGCGACGCCCGAGATAGCGATGAGATCGCCGGTCACTCCGTTCAACACGTCGCCGACGCCGTCGCCTGGGTCCACCGCGACGAGGACTCCTGCGTCCTCACGCCCCATACCGGCACCGAGGGCGTCGAAATCCTTGAACAAATGGAGGCCTTTTTGGCCCCCGGCGACACCCCTCGCATGACCGATAACGACGCCTTTAATGACTATCTCGACAGCGACGCCATCGAAGGCCTCATCGCCTTTTATGCCGACGAAGAGATCCTGTTTAGCGAATTTTTGGGCGCCGCCCAGCCCCAGCTGACGGGCATGGTCGATTCCATGGTCAACTCTCAGGGTGTCCGCGTCGCTATCGACGATGGCGCTCTCTCCGTGCGCTCCTGGACCAATGCCGAGGGAGAAGAAGCCCAGATGATGGAGACGCTGCTCAATGGCGACGCCGACATCAATTGGGCCCCCTTTGCCAGCGACGACCTCGGCGCTGCTCTTCGCCTCTCTCTTCACGGCCCCACTCTCATGGAGCTGATCGAAGGTGCCCTGGAGAACTTCATGGCCGACATGGCCGCTGGCTTCATGGAAACCCTGCCGGAGGACGTCCGCGGTGACGTCGATGGCGATGAGGATGCTCTGTTTAGCGAAGAGATGCACTCTTTGCTCAGTGGCAACGCCGCCATCTTCTTCTACGATCTGGACAATCCCGCCCAGGCCATGGAGGCCCCGGACGGCCTCCTTCACGCTGAAGCGCTGTTGGCCATCCAACTCGGCGACGCCGACATGGTCCATGGCTGGATCGAAGAATTCGAGCCCGCCCTTGCCGACTTCGGCGCCGAATTCCGCGCCCTCAGCACCGACGACGGTGACCACGACGACATTCAGGTCATCACCGGCGCCGATGTCCCGGCCTGGATTGGCCTCAGCGATGACCTTCTCATCGTGGCTCCTCAGGGACTGAGCGAAGCCCAATTCGCCTCCCTCGTCGATGACGTCGACGCCGGCCCCGCCATCGCCGATAGCAAGCTGGGATCGGCCCTGCTCGACGACAACTTCAATGGCCTCTACCTGGGAAGCGGTCTCTGGCAGACCGTCGGCCAGATGCCTGACGCCGAGATCGTCGAGCGCTATCTCGACGAATCGCGCCTCTCCCTGGAGGCCGTCGACAGCAGCCTCTACATCGATGTCGATGTCTATCCCGCCGGTGGCTTTCTCAACCTTCTGGCTGAGATGGAATAACCGACGAGACGTCGAATTTTAGAGCGCCCATCGCCCCTCGTGCTGCCTCGCAGCATCGAGGGGCGCGGCGTTTCTTGCCCTTCCCTCTCACCGACCTTATTGCTAGGGTTTTGTCGTTCGTCGGTCCCTCCTCGAAGGTACTACGGCTCCGATGTCAAAGCCCTATCAAATCGCTGTCCTTATCATCCTTACTCTCCTCGCGGGCGCCGCTCTGTGGTGGTGGCTCTCCGCCGACGAGGACGAGCCCCCGGCGGAGGTCATCAGCAGCGAGGACGAAGCTCTCCTGGCCGGCCAGATCGTCGATCACTCCGGTCGCCCCATCGCTGGCGCCAATATCTTCGCCGGACCCGCTCATACAACGAGCGATGAAGACGGGACCTTTGCTTTTTTTGAACTCCCCGACGAGCCCACCCCCGTCGACGTCACCGTCGACGGCTACGCCCGCGGCGGCATCGACCAACTCGGCCGCCCCCTCATCGACCCCGCCGACCTTCCCATCGACGACCTGCAATTAATGGTCCCCAGAGCGGCCTCCATGAGCGGCCGTATCGTCGCCGGCAACGCTCCCGTCTCTGGCGCCACCGTCAGCCTCTCCTACCTTCACGCCGAGGGACTGGAGGGGCAAATGCTCGACCCCTTTATCGTCTCCGAAATCACCACCTCCGACGAAGACGGGCATTTTGAAATCGATGCCTTCTCACCGGGACGCCTCCAGCTCTTCGTCGAGGCCTCGGACCATCCCTTCACCGAGAGTGAAGAGCTCTATTTTCGCCCCGGACGCCATCGCGATGACGTCGTCGTCGATCTCGCTCCCTCAGGCGTCTTCGAGGGCACGGTCACCGACGCCGCCGGCGAGCCCCTGGAGGCCACCATCCTCGCCACGCCGCAGAGCGCCGAGAACAGCCCTCGACGAGAAACCACCGACCGCTCGGGACAGTTCTCCATGCCCCGGCTTGCTGCCGACCGCTACGATCTTGAAATTCGCGCCGACGGCTATCGAAGCATCACCGACGAGTCCGTCACCATCGCCGTCGACGAGCGCCAATCGCGCCACTTTGAACTCCAGCGCGCCGACCGCATCGTGGGCTATGTCGTTGAGCCCGACGGTACCCCGGTCAATCAGGCCCACGTCGTCGTCGAGAGTGCCGATGGCGAACATCAACGCCGCCTGCGTACCGGCGCCGACGGCCACTTCGCCTGGGACCAGATCGACCTCGACGCCGCTCCCTATCGCGGCTTCGCCTCCTCACCGGGACACGAGTCCTCCGAGGAGCAAACCCTGTCGCTGGAATCGGAAAACGAATTC
>CAYQBU010000227.1:0-5125 GCA_964415785.1 uncultured Bradymonadales bacterium | reverse complement strand
TAAGGTGTGGGGAAGGGGTCACGGCTGTGCAGCCGGTGAACGGGGGAGTGACGAAAAAATGAGAGGACTCTTCAAAATTTTATAGAGGTTTAGATGGAGTTCGTGGGGTGATCGGAGATGACGTAGTGGAAGGATCGGTCGAAGCGCAGTTCGAATGGGCTGACCGGAGTCGAAGCGTTATTGGCGGGGCGGCCTCAGTGCCCTCCTCGTCGACCTCGATGAAGCTCTCGTGGGTGATGGCCGTGATGATATCCATTGTTTGGCAAGCATTGCCCCACAGGCCAGGGCGGTGGCCGGGGCGAATAGTATCCATAAGGTTGGCGCAGCCATAAGGGTTAGAATAACTAGACAGAGAGTGGCGTGCGTCTTTATCCCGGATTATTCACGACTCGCCTACTGCGGCTCATCAGAGCCCAGATGCCTGTATCTCACCCCAAGGGCATTTCTTCGCTGCACCCCAGGAGTACTCGGTCGCGATGCTCCCAGCGGGCTCAGGGCACGCTCCGCGACGATGCTCCTAGCAGTCTCATAGAGACGGAAAAGGCGGTTTAATAGCGGCGCAGTGGTGGATGATGGTAAATTACCACTACCATATCACCACGTCTCATGAATAATTCGGGCTAAGGACCCACCCTATGATTGCTCCCAAACGCCTGCTGGCTATTGTCGCCATTGCGGCGTCTATTGCTATCGCCCTGGTTTTGTCGAAGCATTTCCTGGCGGGGTTGAGCGATCCCTATGGGGTCGATGAGGCGCCGCCCGAGGGTGCAGAGCGTGTTTTATTTATCGGCAATAGCCATACCTTCTACAACGATCTTCCGGGGATGGTGAAGCGCATGGCCTGGGAAAATGACGAGACCCCTGCGCTGGCCGTCGATGAGGTGACCAAAGGGGGCGCGAGCCTCGGCGATCACCTGCCGAATCGGGAGTTGGAGGCCGTGGTCCGTGGCGGGGAATACGATGTGGTGGTGATCCAGGCCAATAGTCTTGAGCCCGTGACGGACCCCGAGGGATATGTGGAGCGGTTTGGAGTCATGGCCGACTGGAGCGAAGAAGGTGGGGCGTTGCCGCTGCTCTATGAGTTGTGGCCCCGCCAGGAGGGCAGCGAGGTCTATCAACAGCCCTGGATGCCGGGGACGCAAGAGGAGACGGCGCGGCGTATTCGGGAGGCCAGTGTGGAGGCGGTCCGGGGGACGACGGCCCGCGTGGCCCCCGTAGGCGGTGTGTGGGAGCGGAGCCGGCGCCAGGCGATGCCCATTGAGCTATATCAGTCCGATGGCAATCACCCCACGGTGGAGGGGACTTATCTGGCGGCGCTCGTCATCTACGGGACCATCGACGAAGCCGCGCTTTCGGGGCCACCCTGGGCGCCAGGTGAGATAAGCGATGGCGATGCAGAATTGTTGGGGGGACTGGCCGGTGAGAGTTTGGCGACGGAGGATTGAGTCGTCGTGTTTGGCACTCGGGAAGTGACAGCCCAGGCGTTGAGCGGTAGAAGATGGGGGTGTTTTTATCAAGTTTTGACGGGAGTGTTTCAAATGAAGCGATGGGGCAGGGTGTTGAAGGTTGTATTCGTGGTCGTTGTGGCGTCGGTGGCTGTGGCGTGCAGTGATAGCGCTGAGGTCGATGACCCGATGGTGATCGGAATGGTGGAGGCCGACGGTGAGGATTGTCCCGAGGGCGGTACCACCTTGCGGGTTGGCCACGATACCAATGGGGATGGAGAGGTCGACGAGGTCCATTCGCAGCGCCACATCTGCGATGGCCAGGATGGGCGCGATGGAGAGGACGGCTCGGGGAGCTCCAATGGTGGGGAGGAATTGCCCCTGGAGGTCGAGAGTTGGGAGGCCAGCCCAGAGGACTGCGAGGCCGGTGGTGTAGACTATATACTCGGCTACGACACCACTGGAGATGGGGAGATCGATGATGTGGTCAGCATGGAGACCATTTGCAATGGGCGGGATGGAGAAGACGGGGAAGACGGAGCCGATGGTCAAGACGGAGTCGATGGCCAAGACGGAGCCGATGGTCAAGACGGAGTCGATGGTCAAGACGGAGTCGATGGCCAAGACGGAGCCGATGGCCAAGACGGAGCCGATGGCCAAGACGGAGCCGATGGTCAAGACGGAGTCGATGGCCAAGACGGAGCCGATGGCCAAGACGGAGCTGATGGAGCCGATGGAGCCGATGGAGAAGACGGGCAGGACATCCTGGTGGAGAGCGAGCTAGCACCGCTGGATGCCTGCGTCGCCGAGGGCGTGGTGTATACCTTTGGGTACGATACGACCGGTGATGGAGAGATCGATGAAGTGCTCGACGAGCAGACGATCTGCGACGGGGCAGCCAGTCCAGAGGCCGTCATTCTGGGGGCTAAGGTTCTCTATTATGACTCGGGACTTCAGAGCAATGAGGACGATAATGCCTACCTCAAGGGCCTCCGGGAGCTCGAAGATGAGGGCCTGATCGTGTTGAACGAATTGTCGGACTACAATGATCTGCTCAGCGCAATCTCAGGCGAATGGTCCTACGATGTACTCGTCTATGAAGACGACGGTAATGTGCTATCCGCACCGGGAGATGTGGAGATGTTGAGCGATTGGCTAGACCTGGGAAATAAATTGGTCGTGATGACCCTGGGTAACCTTGCGCCCAATTCGTCTGCCGAATTGGGCTTTGGGGCGGGGACGATGTCCAATTATGACGAGGCCACCTTCACCACCTTTTCCCGGTTGGTCGCTGGCTTTGAAGAGAGCCTGGAACTGCATTGGGATGTTAACAGCCCATGGTCGGTGGAGCTGGAGCCGGCCGACAATGCCTATGCGGTATGTGAGTCGGAACAGGGCTGGACCTGTGGGGTACTCAACGAACAGCGCACTGCCATAGGCCTTGGCTTTTTGGGCACATCCGTGGAGATTGAACCGTTCTCTGCGCCGCCAATGTATCGGCCCTATCGCAAATTGGCTCGCAATACCCTGGCGACGGTCATTGCGGATTGACCAGAGTACTCGGGGCTGGGCGTTCGGGGACTGCCATTGCGAACAGAGGTCGCCATTCTATACTCACGCTTCGCCAGCGAGAGTTCTATCCGAGTTATCCCGGATTATCAGGGGCCGATATGAGTATTTTTGGTCGAGTAGATGTGCGGTCGTGGAGAAGTGGGTGAGCGTAAAGGCGTGGCTCCTTGACTTTGTTGGCGATATGACCCTAATTGGGTTTTGCGCATTGAAATATGCTGTATTCCCTATTCTCCAATCCGTGTTGATCGCGGCCAACAGCAATTGGTCGATCGATTTTTCCGGGTGGAGTTGGGGTTAGGGTTGCTCCCGAGGTTCGTGCGCGACCTGTGCGCAGATGTTATGAAGCTAAAATAAGTGGGATAAATTCGAAAAAAAGGAGTGATCGTGAATAGACGCAGTCTCCACGCCACGGGCGCGATAGGCCTGTTGTTAGTGATGGCCCTGGTTTTGCAGGCCTGTTCAGTGCCTCCGACGCAGACGACGACCACCAGGGTGGTGGACGAAGGCATCCAGGTCAGCGAGGACCGGGTGATGTTCTTTTATAGTGAAGATAATTACAGTTACGCGCGATATGATCACGGCCTTCTGGAGTGCTACGTCGACTCTGATGGCTCGCTGTCCGATTGCCGTGAGCTGAATTTCGTATTTGAGGAGGGTCAGTGATGAGAAATACAATCATAGAACCTTCAAATATTTTGCTCACGGTTACTCTTTTACTTGGACTCTTTGTGTGGTCCGGTTGCAGCACGCCTCAGACCGAAGAGAAGACCATCTATGATGTGGTCAGTGCCCAGCAGCACCCCACGGAAGATGTGATGCTCGTCGAGGTCGACGAGTCCGTCCGGCAGGTCAGCGAGTCCGGCACGGGATCACGGGTAGGTCCGGTGCAGCGAGCGATCTATCAATGCGTGCGTGACGGCGACGACTTGAGGTGTCAGCGAACCTGTGGCGTGGAGCACGAGTGCCCAGAGCGCAGAAATATCATCAGTTCCGGTCGCTCCGTAAGCGCCCAGGGGGGGATGTTTAGATCTCGCGCCGTGGAGGCCGATGTGGCCCCGGAGTCCGACGAAGATGGTCCAAGCACTCAGGATGAATCCGATGAATCGGCAGTGAGCACCGACAACGTGGAGGACGAATAATGAGATACGGATCAATAGTAGCTAGTCTGTTGGCCCTCTTAGTCTTCGGAACCCTATCCGTTGGGTGTTCCACAGCACCGCCGGAACGGGTGCCGATGACCACGCAGCTCACCTCGGAGTTCGTGGGCGAGCGAACCGTGGATTACGTCCTCCACTGGACCGACGAAGTGCAAGTCGACGAGGGGTTTTTGGCGGAATTGATGAAGTCCATGGGGCTGGACATGACCAGCACCGATGAAGAGGACGACGAAGAGATTCCACATCACCTCGGCATTCAGGTGTGCGACGTCGTCGACGGCGCGCAGCAAAACTGCAACGAGACCCGAGTGCTGGACTTTGTGCTGAAAACCCCGACCCGGAGTTACCAGCCCAGGATGGATGGCGTGCGCCGGATCACCAATATGTTCTGGTTTGACTCGGAAACCCTGTATATCTCCTATCTGGAGTATCCCGAGGGAGAGCCCAAGATCCGCTCCAATAGCACACCGAAGATGAAGATGTGCCGCATGAACGATGGCAATGCCATGTCCTGCGAGGACCAGACGGAGTTCGCTGAACTATTACAGTGGACGGAAACCGACTGAGATCTATTGGACCAACGATTTGGGCCCGGCGCGACTTCTGGTTGCGCCGGGTTCGCCTATTTTAGCCCCATACCGCGAGGTCAATCGTGATTTTTATCCATCACCGCGCGGTGGTGGAGTCTCGGCGACGATCGAATCAAAGGGGTTGTAGGCCACCTCCCAGAGGTGGCCGTCGGGATCCCTGAAGTAGCCCGAATAGCCGCCCCAGGAGGTTTTCTGGGCTGGTTTCTGAAGGGTGGCGCCAGCATCGATGGCCTGGGCAATGACCTCGTCGGCCCCGTCGGGATTTCGCACATTATGAGCGATAGTGACCCCGCGAAACCCCGAGGATTCGGGGGCTACCACGGCGTCGGCGGCCAGCTCTTCCCACGGGTAGACGCTCAAC
>CAYQBU010000226.1:0-5226 GCA_964415785.1 uncultured Bradymonadales bacterium | reverse complement strand
TGGAAGGTATCCAGGGGGCGTTTGTAGCTTCCACAGATGGGGATGAGGGCGTCGACGCGGTGCGGGGCGTGGTTCATGAAGGCGAGGATGACCTGAACGCCCATGGAGTGACCGGCGAGGATGGCGGAATCGATATCGTAGGCGTCGAGGACCAATTCCAGGTCTTCGCAGAAGAGTTCCATGGACACCGGTTGAGAGCGGTCGGGGGTGTCGCTCTGGCCGTGGCCACGGTAGTGCCAGCGCAAGATGGTAACGTCATCGACAAAGTGGTCGATGATATAGGGCCAGATAAAGCCGTCGCAGGCGAGGCCGTCGCAGAGGATGAGGTAAGGCCCATCGCCGACGGTGCCCGTCCACAGGCGGGTGCCGTCGGCGGCCCTCAAAAATTGGGTGGTATCCACGGAGAAGCCGGTCGAGAAAGGGGGAGGGTTAGGAGTCGTCGCCGGTGAGCAGGCGTTCGATGAGCTCGTCTTTGGTGCCGCTGACGCGGAGGTCGCGATCGCGCAATTTGGCGCGGAGCTCTTTGACCGTGTAGTCCTCGCGGTACTCGTCGATGACCTCGTCGTCAACGGAATCATCGGTGTTGTCTTCGGCGCTGGCGTCCTGGTCGGGAGAGCTCTGCTCGCCGCTGGATTTGGCGGAGGCCTGAGCAGGGCCGGATTCGTCGTCGCTGTCGCTTGAGGCCTCGTCGTCCTCTTCGACGGTGGTGGTTGTGGTGGTCGCGGTCTGGGAGGATGAGGCGGAGGCGGTCGACGTCGAACGAGAGGAGGTGGGAGACGAAGAGGTGGAGGGGGTGGTGGTGCGCTGGCGGGGGGACGTGGAGCGCGAGCTTCGCCGCGACGTCGAGCTGCGACGGCTGCTGGACGAGGAGGTGGCGTCGCGTTCTTCGGCATCGACGCCGACGTTCAATTCGCCCTGGAGTTGGGCGCCGTCGTCCATTTCGACGAGGGGGGCGGTGATATTGGCGACGGCGCGGGCGCCGTCGCGAAGGATCACCCGCTGAGAGGCTTGAACGTCGCCCTGGAGTTGCCCCTCGATAATGACTTCCGAGGCGGTGACTTCGCCGCTGACCCGTCCAGTGGGGCCGACGGTGATCCGCTTGGAGAGGTCGAGGTTGCCCTGGAGCCGGCCGTGGACCGCCAGGCTGCCCTCGCCGCTGATGGTGCCTTCAAAGGTGGTCTGGGCAGCGATGATGGTTGCATCGTCCATAATAATACTTCCCGTGGCTTAAAACGCGTGAGGGTTACTCGACATCCATGTCGATGTGGCCTTTGAAACTGGCGCCATCGGCGATGAGGATGCGAGGGGCCTTGATGTCACCGACCATGCGGCCTTCGGTGCGGATTTCAACGCGTTCGCCGGCGACGATATTGCCGGTGACCTGTCCACTGACGGCGACGTCGGGGGTGTTGACGTCGGCCTCGACGACGCCCTGTTCGGCGACTTCGACGGTGGCGGAGGTGTTGATCTTGCCTTTGACGGTGCCTTCGACGACGACGGGGTCTTCGCCGGAGAGTTCACCGTCGATGGTGATATTGGGGCCAATGATGGTGTCAGTCATGGTGCAACTCCGTGATCAAATAAAGTGTTGAAGGGGTGGCAACAGCGTGGGGTCAGTCCTCGGCGAGCTCGACGTCCATATCGATATTGCCCTGAAAGCGCGCGCCTTCCTGAATGATGATGCGCGGGGCCCGGAGGTTGCCGGTGACCAGGCATCCCTCGACCAACTCAATGGCCTCGCGGGCGACGACTTCGCCGTTGACTTCCCCTCGGAAGACGGCGGATTGGACGTCAATGTCGGCGACAACTTTGCCGCTTTCCTCGACGGTGAGGGTGTTTTCCAGGGCGATATTGCCCTCGATGGCGCCGTGGACGATCAATTCATCATCGCCGGAGACGCGTCCGTTGATGGAGATGCCAGGGCCGATGGTGCAAGACGAAGGGGCCATGAGGTCCTCTATGGTCGTGAAAAACTATCCAGTGACTGCGAATGCGCGACTAAGCGAGGGGCGGCGAGGCGTCAACGAAGATGCGATCAGGCCGCCGTCAGTTGGGGCGGTTCTAACACCGAAGGGGCGGGAGCATCAAGAACGGAGTGGTGCATTCTGAGTGGATAGGTGACCAGCGCGACCCACGGAAAATTCAAAGGACCAGGTAAGTGATGACTAAAGGTTGCTTTTGGTCGGGAAATGGGGGAAAGTGAGGCCAAGAAGAACAAGCTACATTGGTTTGGGAAGATTTAGGAGGATGTGTGATGGCAAGGCCAGAATATCTAAAGAATCGAGCACTCCGAGCGTTCGGGGCAGGGCTATGTATCGCTGCTGTGACGCTGACGGGAGCCTGTGATCCCGATATCCCGGAGCGAGAGCAGCCGGGCTATTTTGAAGCGGTCTTCAATCCGGATCTGGGGTTGGTGCCACTTCCCAACACTCTGGCCCTCGATGAGGATGGAACCTTTCCCGATGCCGGTGTTTGCGAGGCCGGTGAGGATACCGCCCAGGGACACTTCGACGATTATCTGACGGGATTGTCGGGGTGGCCGGACGCGACGCCGATCACCATGGAGTTGTCGGCAGCCCCCGATGAGTCCTCCATTGGAGAGGATGATATTCAATTGTGGCAGATGGGTGCCGAAGGCTGGCAACGAGTCAGCGACATCAGCATTGAGGTGAGCGACGAGGATGTGGATGCCTGCACCGGAGAGGTGCGGGAGGCCCATATCATCGAGATCATCCCGCCAGAGCCGATGTCGACGCGCACGCCTTATTTTGCGTTCGCCACCAACGATATTCAGCCCGAAGATGGCTCGGCCGACCAGTTGATCGCCCCGGAAGCGATCCATCTGGCGCTATCCGATGCCGACCTGGTCACCGAAGATGGAGAAGCAGTCAGTGATTTGCTCAGTGACGAAGACGCCCAGCAATTGCAACAGGTGCGTCAGTTGCTCACGCCGGCGATAGAGGCGGTGGAGAGCGAGACGGATCTAAGCGCCAGTGACCTGGCGATGCTGTGGAGTTGGCAGACCTGGGATGACACCTTTGTGGTCATGGACCCCGATTCGGGGATGATCCCCTTTCCCAATACGCTCGTATTCGACGATGAGTCGGGGACGGTGGATGTGCCCATTCCAGCGGACGCCGACATGCTCACGGAGAGCATCTTGACGGCGCTCAACCAGCGGCCCGGATTTTCGACGACGGCGCCCGGTTGGGTGCCCATGGATGGAGGCGTCCAGGAGGAGACGGTCAACGAGGATAATTTCTTCGTGTCCATGCAGAGTGCTCCACAGCCGATGGATCAGGACAATTATTCGGTGGACTACGAGGCGGGGTGGGACCGGATCCTCTTTGAGCCCACGGTCCCGTTTGGAGCCGGTGAAAATATGGTGATGATCATGAGCGAGGACATCCTCGGCGAGAATGGACGTCCAGTTCAGGCGCCACCGCTATTTGTGTTTCTGAGAAACCCAGAGCCCCTGGTCGATGACGAGGGCAATCCGACGGTGGACGCCCTGGCAAATATTGAAGCGGAGGCGCCGGGAACGGCGGCGACGCTGGAGGCCGGGCGACAGCAGTTGGAGTTGCTGTTTACGATTGCACCAGCAGCGGTGGGACTGACGCGGTCTCAAATCCCGGTGGCCTGGGCCTATAATACGGAAAATCCGACGGCCGTGGCCGGAGGGCTTCGCCAGATGGCGCAGGATTTTGTGGACGACCGCGCCGAGCCCTGGGTGACCGGCTCGGACGACGATCTGATCGAGGTTGGCGATACGCTTGCACACCCCAATGATCCGTCGCTGGAGGTGGATATGTCGAATGTGGCCGCGCTTCATGTGGCCGGAGAATTCGACACGGTGGACCTCGATGTGGAGAGCGTGGAAGTGGTTGGAGACGGCGACTCGGTGGGAGTATCGGTGGCCGTTCCAGAGACCGATCAAGATGGGGACCTATGCGAAGCTCCGTTTGATGTGGCCATTTCGCAGCACGGCCTGGGGGCAGACCGCAATATTGGTGCCTTCTCGATGGCCAATGACCTGGCGGCCTATCCCTTCTGCATGGCGACGGTGGCCATGGATCTGCCGCTTCACGGCGGGCGAGTGATGGGTTCGGAGAGCCTGCACCCAGAGAATACACCGCCCAATTCAGGAGAGGGGTTCATCAGCGCCGATCTGGCGGGCTCGCAGGTCAACTTCCTGCAGAGCATCGTCGATCTGGGCGTGCTCACGTCCATGATCGTGGGACCCGAGGATAGCGATAGCCCCCTGGAGGTATTATTCGATGACTGGAACGACGACGGCGATGAGCTGTTTAGCGACAACGTGGCCATGGTCGGGGTCAGCCTCGGTGGAATCGTGGGGCTTCCCTTTGTGTCCATCGAACCGCGAGTGGATACGGTGGCACTTCACGGATCCGGTGGACGATTGACCTGGATTCTGGAGGGCGATGAGCAAGGGCCCTCGGTGATCGGAGAGGATTTGCTGGCCGCGCTGGCCGATGACCCGGGGATTGAGCCCGGGGACGAGGCCTTCTTTGAGTCCATGGTCTTTGTGCAGTGGCTCGCCGACTATATCGACCCATTTGCCTTCGCCAACCAGGCGACGGCGGTGGAAACGCAGGTGATGATGCAGATGTCGGAGGGTGACCGAGTGGTGGTCAATCGAGCCACGGAGGCGCTGGCCAACGCGCTGGGCATCAGCCTGGAGGACACGACTTATGGCGGTGTGCCACACGCGTTCATCACCCAGGTCGATCCGTCGGCCGATGATTATGAAGAGGCCCAGTGTGCACGTCTGCAGGTGGCGACCTGGTTACAGAGCGGATTGATGGAAGAGGAGGCGACACTCGACGGGATCAGCGCTGCTGATTGCCTGGACGAATAATGCCGGACGTAGAGGCGATCAGTTAACCAATTTGAATGATGATGGAGCAGGTCAATGAATAAAAAACAGTGGATAGTCTTCGCACTGGCGGCGGGGGCGCTGGTTGTCCCCCAGACGGCGTTGGCGGCGGGTTTTGCCAATACGTCACATAGTGCAACGGCAGTGGGCATGGGTACGGTGGGGACGGCGAATCTCGATGAGCCGAACGTCAATTTCTTTAATCCGGCCGGGATGGCCTTTCAGGATAGCTGGAATATCTACGTGGGGGGCACGATGCTGGCGCCCTCAGTGGATTATGAGAGCCCCGATGGGTCGATCACCGAGCAGACGGAGAGCCAGATCTTTTT
>CAYQBU010000225.1:0-5248 GCA_964415785.1 uncultured Bradymonadales bacterium | reverse complement strand
GTGGTGGGGAAATTCCCGTCGATGGTCACCTCGTGATAGTGCTCCGTGCCCGGCAGCAGATCGCCGAATTCGAGGCGATCCGGATTCGCCGACACCCGCCTCGACGACACCTGCAATGAGCGCATCGAACTTCGAATATCGACGCCCTGTCCCCCCTCGCCGTAGAGCACTACCCTTGGATAAAAGGCGTGGTCTCCCTCCTCCAGATTGACCCGCTCGAAGCGAAATAGGGGCTCTGACTCCACCTGGCTTGCCGCCAACTCCCGGGGCTCATCGGCGCCGGGCTCCAGGTAATTGACCTTGCCCTCCATCGCCTCCTGAGCCACATCGCTGGTGACCAGCTCGCCCCGATCATTGACCAACTTCATCTCCACGCAGACGTCGCCCCCCACCTCGGAGTGCGTCGTCTCTTCCTGCTCCTCTCCGCAGCGACCGGGGTACATCGTCGTCTCCACCCGCAGCCGATACTCCGGCACCGCCACCACCTTCCAGTCGCCGCCCGCCCCCTCGACGTCGACGCGAACCGGGCTTGGTCCCGGCTCATACTCCACAAAGGCGTAGCGATAGCTTCCGCCCTCTTCGTATTGATGACGCCCGGCGACCACGGAACCCATCTGCTCCGGCCCCGCCCCGTCGTCCTCGGCGCTCAACGCGATATCCAGATCCCTTCCCTGATCGGGACTCACCGCCAACAGGCGCATCCTTCGCGCCCCCTCATGGGCGGGCAGCACCTGGTCGCCGGGCTCCAATTCATAGGCTTGATGCCCCTGGGACTCCGATAATACCGTGGCAAAGGGCGTCAATAGCTCCGTCGGATCGTCGGCGCTGACCAGCGAGACCCCGCCACCGCTCTCATCGGCCAGATCCACCAGATAGTCGGAGTAGACCCGCCCTCGCCACCGCAGCAGATGAAATTGAAAGAGCTCATCACGATGAGCGTCCAGCCCCTGCAGGTATTGCCCGGGATTCAATGCGCCGTCGTTGCACTCCCCGTCGGTCAAAAACAGCATCACCTGGCGAACCCCGGGGCGATAGGCTTTATTGAGCTCCTCCTCCACGGCCTCCAGGGCCCCTTTGCAGGGGGTCCACTGACCGGGGTATTCCGCCATCAACCCCTCCAGCGACAGCATCTCTTCGAGGCGTGTTCGATTATCTCCCAGCGGTGCCACCGGCGTGATCGACTCCCCGTCGGCCGGCCCGTTAAGCCGCACGACCGTCACTTCGTCGCGGTCGTCTAAGAATTGGAGCAGCGCCCGGGTAGCAAAGATCGCCAGCCGATCCGGATCCGCCGCCGGTCCATCCTGGGTGCGCACCCGCATCGACCCCGAATCATCGACGACCACCACGTACTGCGTCGTCGTCGACGTCCCCGTATCGTGGGCCATCTGGGCGCTCGCCGTGCTGCCCATCCACGCCATGACCACCGCCGCCAGGGCGACCACGGAGATCCATCTCTTCCCTACTTCCAGAGCTCTCACAACACCACTCCGTGCGCTGCCTTATATGAATGACCACCCCGCGATGCCACTTCATGGGTGACATATTACATCACGGTTGTTGATTTGCCCCCCTACCGTGGCACCAACACCATGAAGGTGTCAATTTCCAGAGCGATCGTCATGCATCAGTCAAAGGGGCTATCGTCGCTCCACTGCGGCATGGCCCCGCCATCGCCGCTCTCCAAACTTCCGTGGTTACCCCAATTGGACTCATCAAAAGCCGTGGTCCCACTGCCCTCTCCCAGAGGCCAATAACCCAACAATCCGCTCTCTTCACCGCTCAGGGTCTGATTCATCGTCCCCAATATCGCGTCTTCCCCGCGGCGATTATCCCATATCCGAACCTCGGCGATCCATCCCTCCCATCCGTAGTCCACCTCGCCATTATCCTCTCTGGCACCGATCAAAATATCGCCGAATAGAGACCCCAGGTTGGACTGGCTACAGGAACTCTGACTGACCATCTCGCCATCGATATAGATGCGCGGATAGGCCCAATTCTCCGTCCAGCTGATCGCCACGTGATGCCAGGCATCGGACCCTGTACTCAGGCCCGCGTTCTGCGTCAGGCACGTCGATGAGGGGCCGCCCACGCGACCGGCGAGGCGCTCATTGGTGGTCTCCCGAGTCAGCCGGAATATATGCCGCGCTCCCTGCTCCCTCCATTGACTGACGATCGTCTCGTCGAATGGAGTCTCCGGGGCATCCTCCGTCTTGATCCAGGCTTCTACAGTAAACGCCCCATAGTCCTCGAGATGCGTATCCACGGGGATCCGCACGTGATCGAGATCGCCCTGAAAATAGAGGGACCCTTCACTGACCACAGAGCACGCTCCGGCACTGCAAGCGCCGGAGGGACAGACCACCTCGGTGGAATCGTAGATGCAGTCACCGCTTGCCGCTTCGCAGATGCCCGTATTGTCGTAGGTCTTTAGCGTATCGCTGGCCACACATTCGTCGTCCGGAGCCTCTTGACAACTGATCGGCGCGCCCTGGCAGCCCCCATCGCTGCACTGAGCCCCGTCGGTACACAGGTCCCCATCGTCGCAGGGATCCCCCTCATTGGCCGGTGTCGACACACATTCTCCCGTCGACTCGTCGCACACCCCTTGCGCGCACTGGCCATCCTCTTCGCTGCAGTCGATCGCCTGCCCATCGACGCATTCACCGCTTTGACAAATCTCATTTTCCGTACACAGATCGCCATCGTCGCAGGGATCCCCCTCATTGGCCGGTGTCGACACACATTCTCCCGTCGACTCGTCGCACACCCCTTGCGCGCACTGGCCATCCTCTTCGCTGCAGTCGATCGCCTGCCCATCGACGCATTCACCGTTTTGGCAAATCGCATTTTCCGTACACAGATCGCCGTCGTCGCAACTTCCTCCGTCCAATGGCGCATAGACGCACTCCCCGTCGACGCAGCTTCCCGTGCTCTCATAGCATTCATGGGGCGACGGGGGATTTTCACAGGTGATATCATCATCGCAGGGATCGCCCTTGCAGGCCCCGGCTTCGCAGCCAAACTCACAGTCTTGCTCCACCGTCTCGAAGGCACACTCCCCCTCCTCACAACGGCCCGCCGAATATTCGAGAAGCGTCTCTTCATCCAGGCACTCCGGCGACGGCTCTTCGCAGTCCACTCCTTCGCAGGGATCGTCGATGCACGCCCCCTGCTCACACCCGAAGTCACAACTCTGCTCGTCGCCGTCATAGGAGCACTCTCCCTCCTGGCATTGCCCCTCCTCCGCATAGAGCTTGACCGTGTCGTCGTCGACGCACTCCGACGAAGGCGGATCCACACATTCCACCGCCTCACAGGGATCGATGACGGTGTTGGTCTCCCCATCTTCGCCGCAGCCGACAACCATCGCCACCAACCCAAGGGCTATTATCACCACCACACCCAACCCACGACCACTCCACTCCATGACGCCTCGCTTCATCTGATACCTACGCTTCGTTGTTCACTATTCTCAAGTTCGCTATCTGCTCCGAATATTAGTAAACACTGACCGGAAACCGCTCTTCTTCCAACCCCGGCATTTGATCTGCTCCGTCTGCCATGGCACCTCTCATTGGTCAGCGTCTTCCCCCTCCGACCCGGTGACCATGATCCCACGACGCCTCGATAAATTCCTGGCCGACGCCACCCCGCTGTCCCGAAGCCAGATCAAGGACGCCTTTGAGGCCGGACGCATCGCCGTCCGACCGGGCCCGGCGCATGGCGGCGGTGACCACGCCCTCTACAGCCTCATCTTTGCCGACGACCAGGTCCTCCTCGACGACCAACCCGTCGAGCTAACGCCACCCCGGCACTACCTGGCCCTCCACAAGCCGCCGGGCATCCTCTCCACCACCGATAGTCCCCAGGACCGCCCCTGCCTGGCCCGATGGCTCGACGACTTGCCGCCTTCGCTCTTCCCCGTCGGTCGGCTCGACAAAAATACCACGGGGCTTCTGTTGTTGACCGACGACGGCGACCTCTGTTTTTGCCTCCTCCGACCCTGGTTTAAAGTCCCCAAGGAGTATCACCTGACCCTGGAGGGGCGAATCAGCCCTCGAGACCCGCGGCTCGAGCACCTGCGAGAGGGCATCGCGATTGACGATAGCGGGCGACCGGCCAGCGCCCTCTCCGTCCGGGTGATGGAGCACTTCTTTGGCACCACCCGCCTGTCGCTTGTCATCGACGAGGGGCGAAACCACGTCGTGCGCAAGATGGCTCGCCGCGCCGGCCTCCACCTGCGTCACCTCCATCGCTGGCGCATCGGCCCTCACCCCCTGGGCGCTCTCGCCCGGGGCAAGACCCGACGCCTCTCCAAGGCCGAGGTCGACGCCCTCTGGCAGGCCTGCGGCGGCCGCGACGCCTCGCGGCAGCGCCGTATCGACGCCTTGGGTCGCCAGGCCCAGAAATTCCGCGCCCAGGAGCGCCCTCACCACCGCCTCGAGGCCTGGCTCCAGACTCAGGACTCGCTTCCCACCTGACTACGAAGCATCGATCACCAATACGGGTCGCTTTAAGGTGCGCAGGACTCGCTCCGTCACGCTTCCCAATAGCAACCGCTGCACCCCCGAGCGCCCATGGGAGCTCATGACCACCAGGTCCACGTCATTGGCCTTTGCAAAGCTCACCACCTCTTTGTGTGGAGTGCCCACCTCCGTATGGGTCATGACCTCCACACCAGCCCCCTCGGCCTTCTCTCTGGCCCTCTCCAGGGCCCTTTCGATCCGCTGCTTGAGCTCCTTCATCTCTCCCAGGCGCCCCTCTTTGATGCGCTGAACCTGGTCTGCCCCCAGGCTCAAATCGGTGGCCGCCGTATCCACCACGTAGAGAACGTGGAGCGACGCATCGAAGCGCTTCGCCAATTCCACAGCGTGCTTCAACGACGCTTCCGCCGCTTCGCTTCCATCGGTGGGCATCAATATCGATTGATACATCATTCCTCCTCTTGAGTTGCTTGTGAGGCCGCATCCTCGGCCGACTCATCGCCCTTCATCGCCAGCGGGCTGTGGCATTGCCTGACCATTCGCTTGACCTCTTCCGGCGGATCATCGGTCATCTTCGAGACCACAATGATCACCAGAAATACCAGGGGTACCCCCACCAGGGCCGTCGATGTCGGCGGGAGCCACTCCGCAAGCCAGGGGCTCAATTCATCGCCCGGCAATAAGTCCGTATAGGCCGGCAGTGTGGCGTTGATGATCGCCCCAATGGAGATCACCAAACCCACACCCATTCCTGAAAGCGC
>CAYQBU010000224.1:0-5368 GCA_964415785.1 uncultured Bradymonadales bacterium | reverse complement strand
ACCACGCCCCGCACCGCGTCGACGCCCTCATCCCCATCTGCGGAAGCTACAAACGCCCCCTGGATACCTTCCACGGAAGCGATCTCATGCGTCGGGCTCTTCCCCTGATGAAGCAGGGCCTCAAGGCGGCCCCCGACCTCATCCAGACGATGTGGCAAACCCTGCTTCCCCGCGAATTCTGGTATCAATTCGCCGCCTATGCCGCCGAGGTCAACGGCCGCCTCCTTCGCCAAAAGGATTTCGTGCCCTATCTGGAGCACGCCGCGGAGATGGACCTCCATTTCTTCCTTAGCCTTCTCAGCGCCCTGGCCAACCACTCCACCCAGGAGTGGCTCACCGACATCGCCGTCCCCACCCTCATCATCGCCGGTGAGCGCGACACCTTCACCCCACTTTTTCGATCCACAGAAATGCACCACATGATCGACGACAGCCAACTCGTCGTCGTCCCCGAGGGGACCCACGTCGCTCCCCTGGAGCTACCCGACCTGGTCACCGGGGCCATGACCCGCTTCTTCGACGAATTCGAACTGCGCTGACTCCTGACGAACCTCAGTCCATCAAGCTGACCTTGAGCAGTTGCTGGCCCATGAGCACCAGGTCGTTGTCGCTGAGCTCACGCTCCCCCTTGATCTGGATATAGCTTCCATTGCTGCTGCCCAGGTCCCGAAAATAGACCTTCCCATCCTCGCGGTAGATTCGGGCGTGCTTGCCGGACACGAATCCGTCTTCCGAAAAGATGATGCTCCCCAGCTCTCGTCCGATGGTCGCCTCTTTGCCCGACAGGCCAAAGGCGCGCGTCTCCAGACCAGGGCCCGCCACCAGCGCCAGCCGTCCCCAGAGCCCGGGGTTGGGACTTCCCTGTGGCGTGGCATTTCCACCGCCGCCCGAGGCGCCGACGGGATCGAGTTGGTCAAAGGACTGAAAGCGGAGCAGCTCCTGGCCCACGCGGATCAGGTCTCCATCCTCGATCTCCACATCATCGCGCAGCCGCCAGAAGACGCCATTGACGTCGTCCAAATTGCGGATCACGAAGCGATCGTCGCGCCGCTCCACTCGGGCGTGCTCTTCGGCCAAGAAGGCGTCGTCGGCCAGCACTTCGTAGTCGCTATCCCGTCCCAGGGTGATGCCATCGGCCGTCAGCGGGATCCGTGCCCCTTCCGTTCCATTGGGTCGGATCACCGTCAACTCACCGAGGGGCCGCCCCTTATCCGACCGAGCCGAAGCTGGCTTTCCGGGAGCCGTGGACACCGCGCCATCTTGAGCGCTTTGCGCCTTCTCCTTTCGCTGATTCATCCGCCCCGTATCCGCCTTCTCTCGCTTCGGCGGCTGAAGGTCGACCAACGATTGGCCGCAGGCGCCACAGAACTTAAATCCACCGGGCACCTCAGTGCCACAATTGGGACAGTTGAGGCTCTGAGGCTCCGGTTCCGGCTCCGGCTCCGGTTCTGGCTCGGGAGCGCTCAGCTTGGAGCCGCATCCCAGGCAGAATTTGAACTCGTCCTCATTGTCGCGTCCGCAATTATTACAGGTGATTGGCATTTCACTCCCTACTCGTTAAAAGCCGCCGTTCTGGGGGGACACCATTAATTATCACTGTGCCCGCCATGGCGCAACGTCGCTTGTCCGATACACCCACCGCTCCCGTTTTCATCGCCTCCGCTTGGCACTTCCCCGCTTTTGTCGCACCTTGATACAGGCTGTTGTTGTCTACCATCGTAGGATTCCGTCCATGCGTCGATCGTCCGCCTTTCGTCTGAGCCTCACCTCATTGGTGGGTGGCCTCTTTTTGCTCTTCGCCTGCTCCTCCGGCCCCACCACGGGCATCCTTCCCACCTACGACGACTCCCCGATCGACCAGATCTACCTGCTCCCCATCTATACCTCCAATTCCATGGGACTTGGCGGCGACGCCCGCCGGCAGCTCCATCAACGCTACGAATCTCAACTTCTGAACCACCTCGACCAGGCTTCCATCGCCCTCGCCCCATCGGATGACATCGACGACGTCCTCGGCAATGAGGCAGAGTATAAGGTGGCCGATCTCAACCTCCGCCACTCCCTATTTCACCACTTTCAACCCCGACCCAATCGGAGCCGGGCTCCCCTGGAGAGCCGCATCATCCAGGGATGGGCCAACCATCCGCCCTTGAGCAACGCCACGTACCTGGCCGTCGAGATCGCCTACCACTCCGTCGGTCGATGCCTCCGAGATCCCACGGCCACCCACCCCTACGCCCGCCTCTTTCGCGCCGACAACCTCTCCGTCGACCCACCTCATTGCGTCACCGCCCACCTGCGAGCTGCCCTCATCGACGGCCGCCAGGGCGTCCCCATCTGGCGCCACCACGGCTTTGCCGAAATCCACGCCGATCGCATCGACGACGGCGATGTCGATCGCGCCATCTCTCGCGCCATCGAACTTCTCTTCGACGACGACTCAGACTTCCGAACCCTCCTTATTCCAGCCTAACCCGTCCCAGGGGATGGATCTGCAGCGCTGGATCGAGCTCCTGATAGGCGAGCACCGTCACCCCTTTGAACTCCATGCCCACCAACTTCTGCAGGTAGCGACGCACCTTCTGGTCCGTCAATAATATCGGCGACTTGCCTCCGTCGATATCCCTGGCGATCGCCTTTCTGACCGCCCCCATGATCGCCCGGCTCTCTTCGGGCGCCAGCGCCAGGTAACTTCCGGTCTCCGTCATCTGTACGGCGTCCTTGATCGTCGCCTCGATCTCCTGGCCCACCAGATAGACCAGCACGCTTCCATCGGAGCCCGCGTAGCGGTGGGTGATATATTTGCACAAGCCCCGTCGCACCGCCTCCGTGAGCACCACCGGGTTCTTCTCCATCCGCGCCTGATCGGCCAGGGTGTCCAAGATCGATGGCAAGTAGCGAAGCGACAACCCATCCTCGGCGAGTCGGCGCAGGATCTCCGTGAGTTCTTGAAGCCCCAGCAGCTTGGGAACCACTTCCTGCACCGCCGCCGGATAGGGACCCTCCAATTGATCGAGCATCTGCTTGACGCTCTGAAGGCCCACAAACTCGTGGGCTTCGTCTTTGAGCGCCGCCGTCAACTCCAGCACGATATATTCGGCCTCATCCCACACCGCAAAGCCCGCTTCGTCCACCACCGATTCGTCCTCTGCCTTGACCCAGGCCATCTTTGCACCATTGACCGGGTGACGGGCCTCCGTAGCCTCCACCCCAAATACCTCCAGGCCCTCTGGAGCCTCATTGACCAGTCGGTGTCCGATGGCCACCGAGGTCCTGCAGATCGGGACCTCGTCGAGCTTGACCACCATCTCGTCGCTTCGACATCCCGTGCTGCTCGTCCGCACCCGAATCCCCGGGATTTTGACGCCCCGCTCAAAGAAGATGCCCTCCCGCATCGACGGGATGGTCTCTCGCAGCCACTTGATGCGCTCATCGGCAAGCGATCCGCTGAGCCCCTGGCCCAGCTCCAGCGACAGCGGCGTCACCGCCGGGATCAGCGCCCGCGCCTGCCGGGCCCCCTCCTTGGCCTCCCGCTCGATCTCCTCCACCGCCTCTTCCTCGGCCTCGTCGAGATCTCCAAATCCCTTCCTCTTACTCCGTATCAACGTGATCGCCACCGTCCCCACCACCGCTGCCATCACCAAAAAGGGAACCATCGGGAGGCCGGGGATGATCGCCAGAATCACCAAGAGCCCCGCTGCGATGCCCAGCGCCTTGGGTTGAGCCAAGATCTGGCGAAAGATATCGCCCCCCAGGTGCCCCTCGCCCTCCTCGTCCTCCGAGGCCACGCGGGTGACGATGATCCCCGACGTCGTGGCGATCAATAACGCCGGGATCTGGCTGACCAACCCATCGCCAATCGTCAATAGCGTAAAGGTCTGCGCCGCCTCCGCCGCCGGCATCCCCAACTGGGTCACCCCGATGATCAGCCCCGCCACAATATTGATGGACGTGATGATGATCCCCGCAATCGCATCGCCCTTCACAAACTTCATGGCCCCATCCATCGCCCCGTAGAGCTGGCTCTCCTTTTGGACCAGCCCTCGCCGCCGGCGAGCCTCGTCCAGATCGAAGGCCCCTGCCCGCAGGTCGGCGTCGATGGCCATCTGTTTTCCCGGCAATGCGTCCAGCGTAAACCGCGCCGCCACCTCGGAGACCCGCTCCGAGCCCTTGGCGATCACCAAGAACTGGATCAACGTCAAGATCAAAAAGATCACCGCCCCCACCACGAAATTTCCCTGCACCACAAATTGCCCAAAGGAGTCGATGACCTCCCCGGCGTCGGCCTGCGACAAGATCAGACGCGTCGACGAAATATTGAGGGCCAGCCGAAAGAGGGTCGTGATCAATAGCATCGCCGGAAACGCCGCGATCTTTAGCGCATTCGGGATATACAGACTCACCATCAACAGCGTCACCGCCAGCGTGATATTGAGCGTCAACAACAGATCCAGCACCCACGTCGGAAGCGGCACGATCATCATCCCGATGATCCCGATCACCAACGCCGCCAACAATATATCGCTGTACCGCCTGAGCCATCCCTGTAATCGACCACCCGCCATATCGCTCCTAATCGCCCTTATTGGCTCTCCTCCTGCGTCGCCTCCAACACTGTCCATCTATTATCGCTCGTTGACCTCCCCGACTTTCGCTGAAAATTAGCCGATCTATCTATGAGACGCCGTGACGCGCCCTGAGCGCGCTGGAAACATCGCGACCGAGTACTCCTGGGCTGAAGCGACGAAGTACTCTTGGGGTGAGACAAACTCAGAGCACAGAGACCCAAATCGCGCCCGCTCCGAGCGTTCGAATGCCCCACAACTAATGCAGAGCACCGTCGCGAAATTAGACACACGGGCTACCCGTATTTGCGGGTCGCGGCTCTATTCCGCCGCAAAGGGCGCGTTGTGAATCATCCACCTTAAACGCCAGGAAGCGACTACCGACAAACCCGGGGCGGTTCGAACTCGTCGAACATCGATCGAACTCACACTCACAAGTCAATTGTCGACCGGGAGGCTTCGATGAAAGTCGGGGGTTGGGCGACCAAGCCTCCGGATTTATCCGAGGGGGAAGGGTCCGCGTTTTCCCCCGCCCGTCGCTCAAGGGCGACGTTCGATGGGTGCGGGAGGCTCCGAAACCGCAGTGTGTGCCTTCTCGATCGCTTAATAAGCGACGCCATGCCGCTCTTGAGCGGGATCCGAGCCGTATAGGGGGGTCAAATTCCGCCCCATGGGCGGTTTCGAAGGAGGGGGGGGACCCCACAAAAAAGGCGGGATGAGCCTTTTCGTGCCCAGGGGGGGTTGCTCAAGGGCCGCACCGGGTGCTGTTTCTGTCGCTCGCTAAGGCTCCGAGGTCGCACCGG
>CAYQBU010000223.1:0-5411 GCA_964415785.1 uncultured Bradymonadales bacterium | reverse complement strand
ATGAGCGTCAATCCCGAGGAGTTGATGACGTTGGCAAGGCACGGGCGGCCGTTGAGTCGGATGGCGCAGATCGTGGAGCGAGAGCAGTGGAAGCAAGGAGAAATAAAAGACGATTGGAGGCCCAGGATTCACTGAGTCACTGGGGGATAGGGAGGGGCAATGGCGTATCGGGACAGACGAGTGGTGGCGATCGTGCAGGCGCGGATGGGGTCGAGTCGGCTGCCGGGCAAGGTGATGAGGCCTCTGGCGGGCAGGACGGTGTTGGCTCACGTGCTGGATCGGGTGGAGGCGATGGAGCTGGTCGATGAAGTGGTGGTGGCCACCAGTGAGGCGGGGGCCGATGATCGGCTGGCGGCCTGGCTCCAAGAGCGGCGGGGCGTGATGGTGGTCCGGGGCGATGAGGAGGATGTGCTGGAGCGCTACTATCAGGCGGTCATGGAGGTGGGGGTGGGAGCGGAGGTGGTGGTGCGGATCACCGGGGATTCGCCGCTGGTGTGTATTCCCTGGGTGCAACGGGGGGTGAAGATGCTCGTCGATCGCCAGGTGGAGGGAGTGGATCTGAGCACGGAGGCCACGGGGATGACCCGGGGGTTTGGAGCGGGGGTGTATACGGCGAGGGCGGTGATCGATGCCCATCTATTGGCGCGAAAGGCGGAGGAGCGAGAGCATGTGACGCTATTTATCAAGCGGCATCGGTCGGCCTTTGAAGTGATCGCGCCGCCGGCGAGCGCGGAGTTGCGCACGGGGTATCGACTGACGCTGGATTATGAAGAGGACTACCAGGTACTTCGCCGTCTCTACGAAGCACTGTATCGGCGGGGCAAGCCCATCGATTGCCGGGAGGCCGTGAGGTGGTTGGAGGCCCATCCGCAGGTGGCAGGGCTCAACGCCCATCGAGGTCAGCGCCGGGTGGGGAAAGAGGACGAGGATCACCCAAAGTTAAGGCCACCTCCTTTTTGGAGCGCCCGCTGGTAGGCCGGGCGCTGGCGAAGGGTTTGGAGGTGTTCGGCGACATGGGGATAGTCGTCGAAGCCGATGGAGGTGGAGGCAGCGCCTTCCAGGGGGATCCCCATTTGAATGTCAGCGGCCGTGAAATCCTGGCCAGCAAAGAAGGCGTGCTCCTGGAGGTGGTCCTCCCAGAATTGGAGGTGGGATTTAAGCTCGCCGTAGATATAGGAATGGTGGACGGCCTTGGAGACCGCCGACAGCAAGGGGCGGGCGATCCAGGGAGCCTGACGGGGGATCTCGCGAAAGATGACCGTCAAAAAGAGGGGATTCATCGCCGAGCCTTCGGCATAGTGGAGCCAGAACCGGTAGCGATCCAGGGCCGGTGAGTCCGGTGTGGGGCGAAGCTTGTGGTCGTCATAGCGATCGAGGATGGCCTCGATGATGGCCCCGGACTCGGCCCAGGTATGGTCGCCGTCGGTGACCACCGGGGCTTTACCAAGGGGGTGGATGGCCTTGAGGGAATCGGGGGCGAGTTGGGTTTTGGGATCCCGTTCGTAGTGGGTGATGTCATAGTCGCACTCCAGTTCTTCGAGGAGCCAGAGGATGCGGTGGGAGCGGGAGTCTTCCAGGTGGTGGACAGTGATCATAATGAAGATAGGGGCTTGAAGAAGGCCAATGAGCGAGCATATTACCGTGGACTAGCAAATCGAGCATGGTGAGATGCTCATCCCCGAAGATAAAGAGTCAACCAAGATGAAGTATTGGATAGGCCTGATCACAATCATGATGGCGCTGGGAAGCATGGCTTGCAGCACGGACTCGCCGCGGTATGCAGATCCGCCGCCTGGCTCGCATAGCCCTTTTGCATCGGATCGCGACGATGGGACAGCGGATAGGGATCGGCCCGATCCACAGCCCGATGAGCCGGAAGAAGAAGAGCCCGACGAGCCGGTGGATCGGAATTAACCATCGATGTCCAGCTCCTTCATGCGACGCCACAGCGTGGTGCGGCTGATGTCGAGGCGCCCGGCGGCTTTGCCGCGGTGGCCGTCGCTGGCTTTGAGGGCGGCGAGGATGCGGCGGCGCTCGTCGTCGACGCCACTGTTTTGACGCTTGCGATTGGGCGGGGGTTCACCGCGAAGCTCGGGGGTGAGTTCGTCGAGCTCGAGGATGTCGCCCTGGCCGATGACGAAGGCATATTCAATGACATTGCGAAGCTCGCGGATATTGCCGGGCCAGTCGTAGGCCAAGATGGCCTCGAAGGCGTTGGAGGAGATGCCGCGAATGGCGCGCGGAAGCCCATCGCGCTGATTGAACTCATCGATAAAATGCCAGGTCAATAATTCGACGTCTCCATCGCGTTGAACTAGGGGAGGCAAAAAGATGGGGACGACGCGGATGCGATACATCAGGTCTTCGCGAAATCGCCCCTCGGCGACTTCGCGGCGCAGGGCCTTGTTGGTAGCCGAGATCAGGCGGACGTCGACGGATTTGGTGTCTGTGCCGCCGACAGGGACAAAGCGCTGCTCCTGGAGGACGCGAAGCAGGCGGGCCTGAATCTCCAGGGGGATCTCGGCAATTTCATCGAGAAAGATGGTGCCCGTATCGGCCAACTGGAAGATGCCCTTGCGGTCTTTAATGGCGCCGGTAAAGGCGCCGCGGACGTGGCCGAAGAGCTCGGAGGCCAGAAGATCAGAGGTGAAGGTGGCGCAATTGACGGCGCGATAGGGATTGGGAGATCGCTCGCTGAGTTGGTGGATGGCGCGGGCGACCAATTCCTTGCCGGTGCCCGACTCACCGCGAATCAAGACGCTGGTGTCGGAGCGGGCGATCCGTTTGACGAGCTCGAAAAATTCGAGCATCTGAGGAGCGGCAGTGACCATGCCACAGAACTCGTGGGGCTGGCGCTCCGGATGAGTAATGACCGATTTAGGCATCGCGGATACCGGGGTATCAGAGAGGATTGCAAACGAGGAATGAGGAGACCACCATAAGGCAAAAGTCGAGGGGTTGTCGAGAGTGTTTCCGGGTATGAAACTATGTTTCGTGATGTGAAATGGAAGGGGCGATAGAAGGGGAAGTGCAGGAGTGTTTATTGCCTTATGCGATCAATAAAACTAAATTCGGGGGTGGCACCGGGCTTGCAATAAGAATGGAGCGAATCGCATCCCGCGCTCGAAACACAGAAGAGCGCACTAACCCAACATAAGAGGAAGCAATCATGGCTACCAAGATTCAGCCTTTTTTCGACGAGCGAACCTATACCCTGACCTATGTGGTCTACGATCCGGAGACGAAAGACGCCGTGGTGGTGGATCCAGTGCTTGATTACGAGCCGGGAGCCTCGGCGGTGTGGACGGAGTCCGCCGATCAGGCCATCGAGTTTTTGGAAGAGAATGACTTGAAGCTCCATTATATCATGGAGACCCACGCCCACGCCGACCACCTGTCGGGAGCGCGGCGGATTCAGGAGAAGTTTCCCGATGCCACGACGGCGATTGGGGCCAAGATCACGGACGTCCAGGAGTTGTTTAAAGGGGTTTTCAATCTGCCGGAAGATTTCCCCACGGATGGGCGTCAATTCGACATGCTGTTGGATGACGAAGAGGTGCTGAAGGCGGGAAGTCTAGAGATCAAAACGATGTATACGCCGGGGCATACGCCGGCGTGTGCCACCTATGTGATCGACGATGCGGCCTTTACGGGAGATGCGCTCTTTATGCCCGATTTCGGCACGGGGCGATGCGATTTTCCGGGAGGAAGCGCTGAGGATATGTACGAATCGGTCACGGATCGCATCTATGGTTTGCCCGATGATTATCGGACCTTCGTGGGCCATGATTATCAGCCGGGCGGACGAGATGTGGAGTATCAGGCGACGATCGCGGAGCAAAAGGAGTCGAATGTGTTTTTGCCGGCGTCGCGGAGCAAGGAAGAGTTCGTGAAGGCTCGCGAAGAGCGGGATGCGACGCTGTCGGCGCCCAGGCTTCTGTTGCAGAGTCTGCAGGTCAATATCGACGCTGGAAAGCTTCCGGAGAAGGAAGATAATGACAAGGCCTACCTCAAGATCCCGGTCAACGTGTTTCGGCCGGATACGATGGAGAAGGAAAACCTGGTGCTCGAGCAGGCGTGAGCCTCAACGGGTCTGATGAGCGCGCCCGCGGGCGCCGCACCATCGAGGCCAGGGAGAAGTGAGACAAAGTGGTGATCCCGGTCAGAGCATTGAACACGGTGCACTGATCGGGGGAACCGACCCTAAAAGAGAGAAGAACTATGTTGGAGTTAACGACAATCATCGGGGCGGCTGGCCCGCCCTATACGGAGTTTACACCGGTGGCGGCAGCGATCGGTGGGGGCTTAATCGGGCTGGCGGCGGCGCTGATGCTGATTTTTGAGGGCCGTATCGCCGGGATCAGTGGAATTTTAAGCGGTATTTTTCGAAAGCGAAGCGATCAGGACTCGCCGCCGGCCTGGCAGGCCGTATTTATCGGGGGAATGATGCTGGGTGGCGTGGTGCTCCTCGGCGTTCAAGGGGTGGTGGAGCGCGATATGGTGATGACGGATTTGTCGATTGCGCCCTGGCTAGCGATCACAGCGGGCCTGTTGGTGGGGTTTGGAACCCGACTGGGCAATGGGTGCACGAGCGGTCATGGAGTGTGTGGCATTCCACGGTTGTCGATACGCTCGATTCTGGCGACGCTGACGTTTATGGCGGCGGCGGGAGCGACGGTCTATGTGACGAACCATGTCTTTAGCTTTGGAGGCCTGTCGTGAGACGTCAATTACTAGTGCTGATGTCGGGCTTTATTTTCGCGCTGGGGCTGGGGATCTCGGAGATGACACGGCCGGAGAAGGTCCTGGGTTTCCTGGATGTTTTCGGGCATTGGGATCCGTCGCTGGCCTTCGTGATGGGAGGAGCGATCGTGGTCTATGCCATCGCGCTTCAGATCGCGGGCCGAAGGGATAAGCCGGCGTTTGGCAACAAGTTTCGGATCCCGACGCGTTCCGATATTACGCCGTCGCTGATCATCGGGTCGGCGATCTTTGGCGTCGGTTGGGGGTTGGCGGGATTTTGTCCCGGCCCCGGGATTGTGGCGGCGTCGGCGGGCGTGACCCCAGCGCTCTTCTTTTTGCCCGCATTGATCGTGGGGATCTTACTCCATAAATTTACGTTGGGCAGGTAATTAGGGTTACTGGGAAGTGATTTGATGGGAAACCCCGGCGTCGTGGACGCCGGGGTTTTTGCGATCGGGGAGCGGGGAGCGTAGGTTGGGGGAGAAAATAGCGAGGGATGGGTGACCCGAGAGCGGAGCGAAAGCGAGCGATGACAGCGATGATGGACGGGATGAGAGCGGGGGTGGTGGTCGCCCTGGTGGTGACATTGATGGGGTTGATGGGGGCGGACGATGGGGCCGGGGGGCTGGTGGGGGCGAAATTTGTGGCCAGCAGCGATGGGGTATGGG
>CAYQBU010000222.1:0-5508 GCA_964415785.1 uncultured Bradymonadales bacterium | reverse complement strand
GGAACTCAATTTTGGCCCGATCGCCTCCCCGGGAAGGGGCGTTGGGGGAAGCCCAGTGATTGGGCGGGCTCCCAGTGGAATTCACCGTCGATACTAAATAACCCCCGGGACGAGCCCGGGGGTTTGTGGAATTGGTGGATCGACGCGATCAGTTGTCGGCGTCCGGATCGGGGCAGGTCTCGGCCGTCAACTCCGGATCCGTGGCCTCCCGAATTTGGTGGTCGTAGTGGATGGAGGTATTGCCCTCTGCCGAGAGAAGTTGGCCGGCGAAGAGGCCGCCGAAGACCTCGAAATCGCCTTCGAAGGTCATATGATCGGCGCCGAAGAGAAACCCGTTGAGCTGAACGTCGCCCTCTAGGGCCGTCTGATCATCGACGTAGATGCGGGTAGATGCCGGGTAATTGGGGGAGCCCAGGACCAGGCTTCCCTCGGCGGTGATCTGGCCGTCGATGAAGAGGTCCAGCTCCGCGCCCGGGGCGGGGAGAATGCGAAGATCGCCCTCAGAGGTGAAATTATCATCGATATAGATGGCGGTTCGGCCCTCGGCGATGACCGTGAAATCGGGTTCGATGTCGCTTCCATTGAGGTAGAATTGACCGCAGGGAAGAGCCAGGTGCTGAATGGAGTCGTAGTGGTCGACCAGGAGGGCGGCGTCGAGACCGACGTCGTCGTTGTGGTTATTCTCTTGCCGAGCATCGACAATGGCGGCGACGTCCGGGGTGGAGTCACAGGGGCAGGGTGGGTCGACGGTGACCTCTTCTTCCACGAGTTGATCGAAGGAATGGTCGTCGACGTCCGTACCCTCGGGCACGGTGAGGCTTCCACCGACAGTGAGGGTGGAGGCAGAGATGCCGTCGGCGATGGAGGCGTCGCCGTCGACCAAGGCGTCGCCGGAGACCCGGAGGTTTTCGCCGACCATCATATCGCGGGTGATGGTGAGGTCGTCTTCGACATCCAGGCGTCCAACGGTGGTGACATCGCCGTCGAGGAAGGCCGTATTCTCAATGTCGAGGTGGTCGTTCATCGCCACCGGGCCGTCCATCAATTCCGCTTCGTAGGGGCCGGTGGCGCTGTCGAAGCCATCGGTGAAGAGCTCTCCCTCGAAGACGGCGCGGTCACAGCTACAGGCGGCGGAAGTAAACAGTTCGCGCCGGAGTTGGCCGCTGCAGCGATCGCCCTGGGTGGGGTCTTCGACCACGATGGCCGGGCCTCCGCCCAGGCAGTGGTTTTCGTCGCGCTCAAAGGCCATGGAGTCCACGCACTCGCCGAGGCTGCAGCCCTCACCGGCGTCGCAGGCATTGCCGCATTGGCCACAGTGGTCGGCGTCGGAGTCCAGGCTCACGCACTGATTGTCGCACATCTCAAGGCCGGCTCCGCAGGTCTCGACGCATTGGCCGGATTGGCACGCCTCTTCGTCGCCACAGGTCGTGCCGCAGGAGCCGCAATGGTCAAAGCTCGTCTGAGTGGAGACGCATTCGCCCTCGCACATCTCTGTGTAGGGGCCAGAGCATTGCTCTTCTTCCATATCACCGTTTTCATCGTCGGAGCAGGCCGCCAACGGCAATATCAAGAGGAGCAATACGGCGAAGAATTTGGAGAGATGGACAGGATGGACCGGAAACATACGTATCCTTGCAGCGTACTGGGTTAAAAATGTGGGGGGTTGCCCTAGCTGAGACGTCAGTTGGAAGGAGTAGACGATGCAAACGTTACCGTTCAGTGGGCGCCGACGAGGGGTTGCCCGGTTCGACGGGACCCACATCGTCGAAGTGCGCGAACTTGACCCACCCGACGGTCAACCGGCTGTCTCCTCGCTGCTCGTCACCGACCCGGCCGTCGCCACGCCCGACGACATCTGGAAGGTTGTCGACATCTATCGATCGCATTGGCTCATTAAGGAGTTCTTCAAGGCGCTGAAGACCAGCTTTGGGTACATAAAACTCCAATACCGCGGCGCCTACACACTGCTAAATGCATTCGCCATTTATGCCCCGATTGCCTGGGAAGTTTTGACCCTTCGATTCCTCGACCGTCCCGCCCCCGGCTTCCCGGCATCTACAGCCGCCAATCGTGTCCAATTGGCGGTGTTGCGCAGGTAATTTCCCGACCTCATCGGCGTGGAGGCGACCGCCGGCGACGTCATGCGCGGCGTGAGCAAATTGGGCGCTCATCTCAGGTCCAATGGGCCTCCAGGATGGCTCGCCCTGGGACGGGACTAGGGAACGCCTCCGCCAGCTTGAGTAAGGGTTTCGCGTGGCCATGGAGGTACTCGATGTGGAGCTGTGATCAATCATGAGGCCCACTGGGGGTCGAGCGGAGGATAGCTGCGGCACTCTATTGAAAAAGGGCTTTCCTGGCACTCGTAGTCATTACGATAAATGTTTTGGTTGCGGTTGGGCTTGTTTGAGGCATAATGGTGGCACGCAAAAAAAACGAGATGGAGGGGAAACCTCGACTCGACTGTGCGTAAACTCTGGACAATGGGTGTCCTGGGATGAGTTGGTTTTTTATTAAAGGAGAAGCAATGAATAGTGTTGTCATTCGAGGAGTTTTGATTGTTGGGTTGGCTCTTGGTCTGGGAGCGATAGGATGCGGCGATGATGATGACGCCGATGGTGACTGCGAGGCCCCGGCGGGAACGTACTCAGTAGAAGTGGTAGATGCTGGTGGGGATTGTGATTCTGAGTACGTGGATCAAGTGGCGGGGACTCGGGATTGGGACTTGGATGAGGAAGAAGACCGGGCGTGTGGAAGTTTTTCCGATACCTATTCGGAGGCTTTTTCGATGGGTGACATGTCCTGTACTCTTACCGAGCAGACAAGCGCAACAGCAACGGCGAGTGGTATCGAAGATGCATCTTTCTTTGCGACCTTTGAATGCGATGGTGAATTGGTCTGTGAGCATGATTTTAATGTCTATTTCGAATATCGCTGAGGTGAGAATGCTCAATGGGGTGATTTCGGCGAATGGGTTGGATGGCCTATGTTAGTTTACCCCGTCTGATTCACCGGCGATGTGAAGCCGCCGGGGTATCGGGCCCGCTTCGCCGCAAATCCAGCCCGTCCCATCGAAGGCAAATGATTCTCCCCACAGCGAAGGAGAAGGGGTTGTTTTGGTCGCCCCCAGGTCATCAAAGGCATGACCTGGGGAGGAGCGATTGGTGGGTACAGCACTTTAGCTGATCAGTCTGATTCCACCGCGGGATGAATCCGCGGGGTCGCGATCCACTGTCCACCCTTACGGGTTACTCATCGTCGCGCAGATGCGAGGCCAATTGAAACCAGAGCAGTCCCAGGGCGACGAGGGCGATGCCGACCATCCAGATCCAGACCTGGACTCAGAAGGCGAGAAAGAAGCAGGCCAGGAGGCCGGCCCAGGAGATGGCGCGAGGGTAGTAGCGCTCGTCGTCGGAGAGTTGGAGGGCGGCGAGGTTGGTGATGCCGTAGTAGAGCAGGACGGTGAAGGCACTGAAGGACCAGGCGATGTGGATATCGCCGATGAGGACGAGGGCGGCGACGATGGCGCCCATGACGAGGACGGCGACGGTGGGGCTGTTCTTTTTCTGGTCGAGGCGGGCGGTGGCGCGGGGCATGTCGCCGCGGCGGCCCATGGCGAGGAGGACGCGGGAGAGGACGTGGCGGACCGGAATCGGTATAATCGCAATATGGCGATGGGGCGAACAGAAGAGTCCCGCAGGGCATAGGCCACTACGGGACTCCATCTGCGCGGGCTAGGCCCCATCAAAGATCGAGCTTGGACTCCGCATCAGACAGGGTCATGCGGGTCATGGCGAGGTTTGCGCGCTCGCGATCGACAGCGATATAAATGAAAATATCTGGTCGATCGGTGGTAGGGCGAATGAGGTGATATTGGGTGTCGAGGGTCATGCCACTGGAGCTGTCGCCGATAGCGGAGGCGATAATTCCATGTCATCCACTGAGGGCATGAGTAGAGCTAGAGGTTTGGGGGGCGTCATTGCGAGGCCGATGGGTAGGGAGTAATCTCGAGGTTCACCCCGGTAAGCCCGTGAGATAAGGGGCCGCCCTGAGATGCGGCGACGGTGGCCATCGACGATGAGCGAGGATTAGGCAGTGATGAAATCCATACCAAAAGCGGTTGTGATCGGGGTGTTGCTGGCGTGGGTTGCGCCCTATCTGATGGGATGCTTGCCGATCCCCGTGAGGCGAACGGCGGTGGTGGTCCCGGAGGCGGAGGTGGCGATCATCGACGGGGAGAGCGGAGCCCCCGTGGAAGGCGCGGTGGTGGAGCTTCGGCGCATCCATATGGGCCCCCCGCCCTCGGAGCTGCTGGGCACATGGGAGGCCACAAGCGATGACCAGGGGTGGGCCTACTTCGAGGAAGAGACGGAGCGCGAGACCCATATGCCCCTGATGATGCACGGAGTGCCGCAGCGGCAATTTACGCTCTGTGTGCGCCATGAGGGCTACGAGACAGAGATCAGCGATCGGGAGCGGCAGTTGGTGGAAACCGGGGGACAACTCGATGATGAGAAATTTCCCTGGGTGGTCGAATTTGAGATGACCCCGGGAGAAGCGACGGATTGCCCCGATGGCTCTCATTGAGCAATGCTGGCGATCGCTGACACGGGGATTAGGTTAACTGCCGACGCAATCGATGGCCCACTTTAATGTTGTGAAGTTGACTGGGAGATCCAATGAGTGACGAGAATAGTTACGAGCCACCTGAGGTCTGGACCTGGGAAAAGGACAGCGGCGGCGAATTCGCCAATATTAATCGCCCCATCGCAGGTCCCACCCATGATGAGGAGTTGCCCGTCGGCGACCATCCCATCCAGCTCTATTCGCTGGGGACACCGAATGGCCAGAAAGTAACGATCATGCTCGAGGAGTTATTGGAGGCCGGGGTCGAGGAGGCGGAATACGACGCCCACCTGATCAATATCCTGGAGGGCGATCAATTTTCGTCGGGGTTTGTGGACATCAATCCCAACTCCAAGATCCCGGCGATGCGCGATCACTCGACGACGCCCCCGCAGCGGGTCTTTGAGTCGGGATCGATTCTGCTCTATCTGGCCGATAAATTCGGGCGCTTTGTGCCCGAAGAGATCGGTGAGCGAGCGGAGTGTTTGTCCTGGCTATTCTGGCAGATGGGGGCGGCGCCCTACGTGGGCGGGGGTTTTGGGCACTTCTTTTCCTATGCCCCGGAGAAGATGGAGTATCCCATCGACCGGTTTACCATGGAGACCAAGCGCCAGCTCGACCTGCTGGACAAGCAACTCGAAGACCACACCTATATCGCCGGGGAGAGCTATACGATCGCCGACATGGCGATCTGGCCGTGGTATGGGGAGTTGGCGCGCGACAATGTGTATGACGGAGCGGGCAAGTTTCTGGACGTAGAGAGCTACGAGCACGTGCTGCGATGGGCCAATCAACTGGCGGAGCGGCCGGGCGTGGACCGGGGCTCGATGGTCAATAAGACGTGGGGGCCCGAGGAGCGCCAGCTCCACGAGCGCCACGACGCCA
>CAYQBU010000221.1:0-5544 GCA_964415785.1 uncultured Bradymonadales bacterium | reverse complement strand
GTGGTCGGGAAGCGGGAGGTGCTGCAGAATTCGTCGCCGGCCTCGATGGTGAAGCGAGCGCAGAGGGTGGGGCCGTGAGGGGTCTCTTCGACGGAGAGCTCGCCGGGGACGCCGCCGAGGGTCAGAAGTTGGCCGTTGGCGCGGGCGAGGACGCCGCCGCTGAGGCGTCGAAAGGCGGTGTCTTGACGGCCATAGTCAAAGCGGGGCGACCAGTTCAAGAGAATGTCGACGGCGCCGCCGGTGCCCCTCAAGAAACGAAAAATCTCGGGGCGGGCCTGGGAGTAGCCGCAGCCATCGAGATCGCCGCGAAGGGGCATGCAGTCGATGAGCTCAAAAGACCCGCGGTCGGTGCTCATGGTGGTGCAGAGCACGTTGGTGTGCTTGAAGTAGCGCTGATGGGACTCAAAGCCCTCCTGGTCGGGGGCGATCTGAAAGGTGCCGCCGCGGTTGGTGTCCAGAAGGGCGCCAAAAACAGAAGGGCTGTCGAGGTAGGGCAGGCAGCACCAGTCGATGGCGCCGTCGAGTCCGACGAGGGCGACGGTGCGAAGATTACCGATGGCGGCGTAATCCTCGATGGGGCTGTATGGGGTGTGGCGAAATTGTCTTGTCATGCCTGGCCTCAAAATAAGCGCGAAGGCCATCCAACGAGATGGGATCAAGCGCCGGCGGGGGCATTGGCCCCGGCCCGGGATCAATGGCTGCGTTTGCCCGAAGGGGCGGCGGCGTCAATAATTGTAAGCGATCGTTGGGTGTGACCAAAAGGAAAAGGAGCGACGAATGGGACTCAAGAAATTCAGATGGCCCCTGCTCGGGGTGCTGATGCTGCTGACCGTCGGTTGCCAGTCGAGCCCGGAGGCCGACGAGGCCGAGGAGACGATGGAGCCTCCCGAGGCGACGGGAGAAGATACTGTCGGACAATCGGATGAAAAGGTCAATGATCATGATGGTTTAGAGGAGGAGGGCCCAGAAGAGGGGTGTCCGGCGGCGGAGCCCTCGGGCGGGATGTGCGCCCAGGTGATCACCTGGGCGCTCACGCCAGAGGGGCAGTGCTGCGAGTATCCGACGCCATGCCATGTGCCGGAGGGGTTGGAGAGCTATAATAATCAGTCGGAGTGCGAGGCAGCGGCCGGCGAGGCCAGTGAGTAGGCGTTGTCGACGCCGAGGTCGGGGATGGCGTCGACGACGGGGAAAGCGAGCTGGCAGCGGGGGCAGCGCCAGAGGTTGGGGCCTGTGCGAAGCCGTCCCTGGCAGGTGGGGCAGACGCGGTGCGGGCCGTGGAGTCGAGAGGCGGGGTTTGGGCTGGGGGTGACGACGAAGACGGCGGTGCGATTAAAGGGGCGGGCCGTCTCCAGGAGATGGGCGCTCTGGAGGGTGGCGTCGGAGCGCTTTTGGAGGGCGGCCTCGATGCCCCGGGCGTAGCCGTTGGAGGCCATGCGCCAATTTTGGAGGAGACTGCCGCGCTCGAAGCTGGGCTCGAAGAAGATGGCTGCCCGTCGAGCGACGCGCAGGGCCTCGTCGATGGCGTCGGTGAAGGTCAGGGGCATATGCTCCAGGCAGTGGGAGGTAAAGACGACATCAAAGGCGTTGTCGCGGTAGGGAAGACGCTGGGCGTGGGCGCGGCTGGCCTGGATGTCGAGGGTCGGGGCGTGCTCGCGAAAGTAGTCGGCCCCCTGGCGAATGCGGGGAAAGGAGAGGTCGATGGCGTGGGCCTCGATGGGGCCGTGGAGGCGATCGAGGATGGCCGACAGGGTGGTCAATTCGCCGGCGCCGACCTCCAGGATCGACGAGGGGTGCCAGGCGCCGATCCAGCGGGCGCGCTCGTTATAATTGTGGTGGTAGTAGGTGTTTCGAGAGACCCTCTGGAGGCGGCCGTCGAGCCAGACGAGCTCGCGGCGATCGGGATCCTGGAGTTGGTCCTGGAGATAGGATCCGGCGAGGTGGTCGTATTTTTCTTCCACCCGGTGGGTGGTCAGGCGCGTCTCCTCGCCGAGGAGGCGCTGGAGCTGGTGGCGCATCAGGCGCATGGAGGCGGTGGCGGCGGTTTCCAACTGGGCGCTGCGGACGGGATTGCCCATGGGACGGGCGAGTTGGCGGGCGGCGTTGCGGACGTGAGTTTCGGGCTGGAGGCGACGGTGCATACGGCGTAACCACTGTTTCATACTTCCCCCTACAAAAGGATGAGATCCACGGCTGAGAACTAATCGATGCGGGTGCTCAAGGCGCAGTAATAAAGGTGTACGCCGTCGGGGCGGGGACAAGGGCGCGGCGAAAGTGGGAGGTCGACGCCGGCGATAACAGGGCCGACATGGGGCAACCAGGGAAATGTGGCCGAGGAGGCGCCGGTGAATGAAAGGGACCAGAGGCGGGCGTGGGAGAGGTGGATGGGCGACGATGATATGGAGGGAGCGGCGCGGTCGTTGGGATTTAAGGTGTTGGGTCTTGAGGTGGAGGGCGCAGCGCTTCGGAGCTGGGGGTTGGAGCCGGCGGACCTGGAGGAGGAAGAGCGCCTGGAGGTCATGGCGGCCGACGGGGAGCTCAAGGTGCTGGGGCTTCGATCAGGGCGGCGGTGGTCGGAGGTCCGTCGGTTGGTGAGCAAGGTGGGGTCGGCGGCGCCAGAGGCGACGGTCTTGTGGTGGTGGTCCGATGGTCGGGAGTGGACGCTGGCCTGCGTCGACGAGCTCGACGGGCGGCGAAAGATACGCCGGATGAGCACGCTCCTGGAGAAGCCCGACGAGGTGGGGCTGTTGGGATGGTGGTCACTCTCACCTCAGCGCGTCGTGGGCGACGAATGTGGGAGAGATTGGGCGGAACATCTGCGGAGCGTGCTGGATCAAGAGGGCGTGACCCGGGCCTTTTTTGAGGAGTTTTCAAAGGGGCTGGAGGAGCTCAAAGAGAAGATGATCGAGGGACCAGGAGAGGAAAGGGAGCGCCACGAGTTGGCGCTGGTGACCCTGCTTCGGGTTGTGTTTTTGTATTTTTTGCAGGCCCGGGGCGCCCTGGATGGAGATCGGCGCTTTATGATGCGCCATTGGCGAGGGCGAGGAGGCGATGGGGGCTTTTATCGACGGGTGCTCAGGCCCCTGTTTTTTGGGGCCCTCAACCGCCCCAGGGCCAGGCGCGATAGGGCGTCGAGAGAACTTGGGGAGTTGCCCTTTTTGAACGGAGGACTCTTCGAGCCCTCGCCGCTCGAGGAGCGGTGGCCGGACCTGGACTGGCCCGACGCGATGTGGTCGACCCTATTGGAGGGGCTCTTTGAGCGACATCGATTCGCCGTGGAATGGGAGGAGGACGAAGAGCTTCGATGCGCCGTGGATCCAGAGATGTTGGGCAAGGTCTTTGAGGGGCTAATGTATGGGGGAAAGCGAAGGCAGTCGGGGAGTTTTTATACGCCGCGCGACGTGGTGCGAGAGATGGTGGAGGGGACTCTGGGGAGCTGGTTGGGGGAGAGAGCCAAGTTGAGCGAGGAGGAGGTGAGGGCGGTGGTGGCCGGTGATGCGGCGACGATCGGTGCCGATCGGCGCGGACGAGTGCGGGAGGTGATGGGGTCGATGGCGATCATCGATCCGGCGGTGGGCACGGGGGCCTTTTTATTGGAGGCCTTGCGGGTGATTCGGCGGGTCCTGGTGGGCCTCGACGAGGCCGAGGGGGTCAAGCGCACCCCGGGAGAGCGCTACGAGCGGATGCGGCGGATCGTTCAGGACCACCTGTCGGGGGTGGACATCGAGCCGACGGCCGTGCGGCTCTGCGAGCTTCGGATCTGGCTGGCCATGCTGGCGGCGCTGCCAGAACTTCCGGCGGGGGCGATGCCACCGCTTCCGAATCTGGGCCACCGCCTAAAGGTGGGTAACGCGCTGGTGGAGCCCGCCGACTGGGCGCGCTATCGCCAGGCGGGCGAGGTGGCGGTGCGATGGCGCCTAGATGGGCGGAACCCGGAGAGAGCGGAGCGAATACGACGCATGGAGGAAGCCTATACGCGGGCGCACGGCGAGGAAAAGCGGGAGCTGAAGAGGCTGCTCGAGGAGCGACAAAAGGAGGCGGAGCAAGAGCTTCTGGAGGGGCAATTAGAGGAGATCAAAGAAGGCATCGACGCATTGGAGAGGGTGGAGCAATCGCCGGATCTGTTCGGGGACGTGTCGGGGTTGAGCAAAGGGCAGCAGCGCTCAAAGAGGCGATTGGAACAACAGCGCAGAGCCCTGAACGAGAGCCTCAAGGATTTGCGCGAGGGACGGCGGCGAGGGGTGGGGTTGTGCTTTGGGGCTCATTTTGCGCCGATCATGGCTGGCGGCGGCTTTGATATGGTGATCACCAACCCCCCCTGGGTGCGTCAGGGGCGCATCGAGCGGGAGGAGCGCGGGCTGTATCGAGCGCGCTTTGAGAGTGTGCAACGGGGGTTGTGGGAAGGGGCAGGGGAGATGGGCGTCAAGGCGCCGTTTGGGGTTCAAATGGATCTGGCCGGCATTTTTGTCGAGCGCTCACTGGAATTGCTCAAGCCGGGGGGACGGCTATGCGCGCTGGTGCCGTCGAAGCTGCTTCGATCGCTTTATGGGAGTGGGGTGCGCGCGATGATCGCCGAACACCAGGTGGAGTTGTTGGAGGATCGATCGGAGTCCAATCAGGAGTTATTCGACGCCACGACTTATCCGGCGGTGCTGCGGGTGCGAAAGGGCGTGGAGGCGAGGCAGTCAGGGGCGGAGATCGCCTTGTGGCGGGGAAGGGAGCGAGAGCGATGCCACTGCCAGGTGGGCGAATTGGGGTTGTGGGGGCGGGCTGTCGGTGAGCCCTGGGTGCTGGTTCCGACAAGGATTCGAGCGATTTTTAAGGCGATGCGGAGGCGGAGTCGACCCCTGGGGGCGATCGATGGATTTCAGATCTGCGGGGGGATCAAGACGGGCGCCAATCGCGTGTTTGTGGTGGATAGCGAAAAGGCGATGGGCTTTCCGGCGGCCGTGCGCAAGCGCTATTTGAGGCCCGTGATCCGGGGGCGAGATATGGGCGACGGGAAGATCGAAAGGGCGCGTCAGATCATCTGGACGATGAATGAAGAGGGCGAGCCTCGGCAGAGCATCCCGGCCTGCCTGGAGCGATATTTTGAGGAGCATCGGGATCGGCTGGAGGGGCGAAGTGACTATAAGAGGGGGCCGATCTGGGGCGTGTTTCGCTATCGACCGGAGGTGGAGGGCGCGAAGGTGGTGTGGCGGGATATGGCGCAGCGGCTGGAGGCGGTGGCGATGGCCCGAGAGACGATCCCCTTGAATACGGTCTATTATATCCCTGTGGACCAGGAGGTTCAGGCCCGGGCGCTGGTCGGCCTCTTTCATAGCGAGGCGGTCAGGGCCTGGGCGTGGGCGCTTGGGGAGCGGGCCCGCGGCGGATGGAGGCGTCACTTCGCCTGGGTGATGCAACTATTGCCGGTGGCCCGGGAGTGGCTTCGGTTATGGGATGAGGCGCCGGCGGAGGCCGGCCAAGAGGAGGTGATCCACCGCTGCTTTGGGCTGGCAGCAGAGGAGGTAGAGGTGTTGAGGCGGTGGCGCCTCGATTTGGATG
>CAYQBU010000220.1:0-5578 GCA_964415785.1 uncultured Bradymonadales bacterium | reverse complement strand
ATGTCGCCGGAGATATTGGCCACCAGGATCGGCCAATCGCTGGCGTTGATCTCGATGATCTCGGGATCTTCGGCGTCGGAGGGAAGGTCTGGTTGGACGCGGTCGACGTCGCTTCGGACGCGCTGGAGGGCGTCCTCGATATCGACGTCGGGATCGAATTCGAGGGTGATGAGGGAGACGCTCTCGGCGGAGGTGGACGTCATCTCGTCGAGGTTGCGAAGGCCCTGGAATTCGCGCTCCATGGGCTGGGTGATGAGGGTCTCAATGTCGGCGGGGGAGACGCCAAAGTAGGGGGTGGAGACGATGACGACGGGGATGGCGATGTCGGGGGCGGCCTCGCGGGGCATCTGGCTATAGGCGAAGAAGCCGCCGACGAAGATGGCGAAGATGAGGACGTAGACGGAGACGCTGTGGTCGATGGCAAATTTGGTCATCTTCACGGCTGCACCTCCTGGTCGTCATCGTCCTGGGGAGCGTTATCGTCTTGAGGGTCGACGCGGATGGCGCCGTCGTGGTCCTGGCGCGATTCGCCAACGATCTCGACTTTGGCGTCGCCGATAAGGCCGCGGTGGCCGCGGAGCAGGAGGCGATCGCCGGCCTGGAGGCCATCGAGGACCACGATCTGGTTGGCCGTGCCGGGGCCGGTGATGAGGGGACGGGTTTCGGCGTTGCCGATCTCGCCGTCGAAGGCGGCGACCATGGCCTCGCGCTGGTCAAAGCCCTCGAGGATGGCGTCGCGGGGAATGACGATGGCGTCGTCGTAGGTCTGGCGCTCGAAGTGGATGCGGGCGCGCATGCCGGAGCGAAGGTGGCGCTCGCCGTTGTCGACGAGGAGTTCGACGCCAAAGGTTCGAGTGGCAGGGGCGGCGCGGAGGGCGATGCGCTGGATTTCACCGGTGACGGTGTCGTCGATGGCGGGGATGTCGATGTCGGTGGTGTCGCCTGACTGGAGGTGGCGAAGCTCCGATTCGGGGACGTTGGCCTCAATGACGACCTGGTCGTCGCCGATGATGTCGGCCAGGGGATTTCCGGCGGAGGCGAATTCGCCTCCATCGGCATAACGGGTGGCGACGCGACCGTCGACGGGGCTTCGAACGACGTTGCGACCGGTGGCGACCTGGGATTGGCTCAGGTTTCGTTGGGCACTCTCCAGTTCGGTCTGAGCGTTGTCGATCTGTTGCTCGGTGGCCAAGCCCTCGTCGTAGAGGCGCTCGAGGCGGTTGAGCTCTCGTTCGGCGGCGGCGATCTGGGTGCGCAGGACCTCCTCGCCGGCTTCGTCGGCCTCGACGTCGATGCGAAAGAGGGCCTGGCCGCGTTGGACGTCGTCGCCCTCGTCGACGTGGACCTCCAGAATGCGTCCAGAGACTTCAGCGGCCACGTCGATAGCCTCGTCGGGTTCGATGACGCCGTTGACCTGGAAGCGGTCGACGAAGGTGGTTGGTTCGAGGACCAGGGTCTCGACGGGGCTGGGGTCGACCTCGGGGCGATCGTCACGGCTCTCGGAGGCTTCACTGTCGCAGCCGGCGATCAGCAAGAGGAGGCCGGCCAGGGCCAGAAGGATGGGAAGTCGGCGGTTCATGAAAACTCCTTGAAGTCGGGGTGGCCGGCTCCAGCAAAGAAAAAATGCAAAATGCGGGTCCGCGCTGAAGGGCCGACGAAGTCATCGATGGAGGCCCGGGCGTCGTGCCAGGACTCGCCGTGGGAAGCGAGGGCGAAGGCGCCCATGAGCTGGTTGTCGACAAGGCCCATAAAGCGCTCCGTCAAAAAGGTGGAATCGAAGCCCCGAGGGGGCGACAATTCGCCGTCACCAATAGCTTTCCGGAGGCGTTCTTGGATTTGGCCGAGCATGTGTTGGTAGGCCTCGGGGAGGGTGAAATCGGGGCGGCTCTCCCGGGGACCACAGAGCACGGAATAGATGAATCGAAGGACGTCTGGAAAGTCTCGGCAGGCCTCAAAATAGGTGGTGGCGATGGTCTCCAGGACCACCTCGATGGGCGTGGGTTCGTCGACGATGGCCTCCACGTCCTCGGCGATGGATTCGAAGAGATGGTCGATCAGGGAGGTGAAGAGGCCATGCTTACTGTCGAAATAGTAATAGAGCATGGGATTGGTGACGTCGGCGGTCTCGACGATATCGCGGACGCTGGTGGCGGCGTAGCCCTGGTTGGCGAAGAGGCGAAGGGCGGCGACCTGAATACGCGCTGGCTTTTCGTCGATGCCATCGGCGATAAATTGCCGGACAAGGGGGTCGTCTGAGGGGTCGAGATCGCTCATAGGATACGGCGCGATGGGCGAGAGGGCAGGTTGTTTAACGACCGTTAGGTTAACGATCGTTAGTTAAGTGGTGGGAAGCATAGGGAGCGCTAGAGAGAAGTCAATGAGTCTTTCGAGGAGGGTTCTGGATTGGTAATTTGAGGTGAACGCGATGGCGGTATGGATATCGAGGAGAAGGCGATGGTGCGCGGTAGTTGGATGGCGTTGGTGGCGATGGCCGTAGCGATGGTCCTGGGGTGTTCGGGCGATACGGAGGAGCCGGCAGGGCCCGAGGATGAGGACTGTTACTTCGACGCCAGTACGGAGGGCCACGAGCTGGGGGAGTGGACGGTATGGATCAGTGAAGAGGAGGGCCATTGGTGGGTTCGCGACGAGGACGGAGAGCGGGTGGTGGAGTCGCCGGGAAGCTGTGCCGATCTATCAGAAGAGAGCGGGCCGGCCGTGAGTTGGGGGGAGGGAGAGCCGTGGATCAATAATCGGTTTGGGGCCTTTGATGTGGATTTTGATCGACAGATGGAGTGGCGAGAGGCCGGTGGGGCGGTGGCCGATATTGTCGGGGATGACGAGGCGGTAGAGATATGGTGGGAGGTCGAAGAGCAAGGGGCGCTGGGGCTGGTGTTTTCACTGGTTGAGGGGCGGGATCTGTCGCTGGAGGTGGTGGCCCAGGATGTGGATGAGGAGTTGAATGGTGCAGGGTTGGCAATGGGGTGTCGGCCGGAGGAGGCCTTTTTTGGGCTCGGCAGCCAGGCGGTAGGAATGGAGCTTCGGGGGCGGACCTATCCGCTGTGGACCCAGGAGCAGGGCAATGGAAAAAACGACGATCCCTTCTGGCCGCTGCAAAATTATGAAGAGGCGGCCTATGCCCCGATGGGGATCTGGCATTCCAGCGAAGATTATACGGCGCTGCTGGGCCACGACGGGTTTCACGAATTGGATCTCTGCGACGACGAAGAGGGTCGGATGGAGCTGAGGGCCTATCCCGATGCGCCGGAGTTAGTCTTGGTGGCCGGCGAGGATGTGCGGCAACGAATAGAGCATCTGGGAGATTATATCGGGCGCCTGGAGGTGGCGCCGGACTGGGTCTTTGGGCCCTGGAACGACGCGGTGTCGGGACCCTTTCGGCTGTGGCAGGTCGCCGACCACCTGCGAGACAACGACGTGCCCTCGTCGGCGATATGGGCGGAGGATTGGATCGGTGGGGAGCTGACGGCGACGGGGTTTCGCCTCAGTTATAGGTGGTCCTGGGATCCGGAGACCTATCCCGATTTGCCCGATGATATCGAGGCGTTGCAGTCGAAGGGGTTTGCGTTTTTGGCTTATTTCAATCCCTTTGTCCCCGATTCGGTGCCCCGGTTTGAGGAGGCGGTGGAAGAGGGGTATTTGATCGAGGACGAAGAGGGAGAGCCCTATATGATGCGCGATCCAGCGTTTCGGGACACCTCGTTGGTGGATTTGACGTCGTCGCAGGCACTGGAGTGGACCCGGGGCTATATGGAGACGGCAGTCGAGGAGTTGAATATCGATGGATGGATGGTCGACTTTGCGGAGTGGTTGCCCACGGATGCAGTGCTGGCCAGTGGGGAATCGGGTTGGCGAGAGCATAACCGCTATCCGTTGAGGTGGCAGGCCGTTAACCGAGAGTCGCTGGAGGCGAGCGCAGGAGAGGAATGGACGTTTTTTGCGCGAAGTGGCTGGGCCTCGGCGGAGGGTGGAGCGGCCGGTCATACGCCGACGATGTGGGGCGGCGATCAGGATACGACCTTTAGTCGGGTGGAGGGAATGCCATCGATCGTGCCCATCGGTGCCCACCTGGGGCTGTCGGGGGTGGCGATCTTTGGCTCCGATATCGCCGGCTACTCGTCGCTGAGTGGGAGCAATACGAATAAGGAACTCTTTTTGAGATGGGCGGCGATCGGGGCCTTCCATCCGCTCATGCGCACCCACCATGGGAGCGAGAAATGCGATAATTGGATGTACGATAGCGATGAGGAGACGCTGGCGGCCTACCGGCGCTACGCGCAGATCCACACGGTGCTATTACCCTATTTTCAGGGGTTGAGAGAGGAAGCCAAGGCCTATGGGTGGCCGATGATACGTCACCCCTATTTGGTGGCCCCCGAGGATCGACGGTTGTGGGAGGCGCAGGATTACCAATTCTTTTTGGGCGACGATCTGCTGGTGGCCCCGATATTGGAGGAGGGCGAGACCCGTCGTGAGGTGGTGCTTCCGAAAGGCGATTGGTGGCCACTCTTTGGCGAGGCTGTGCTGGATGTAGAGGGAGAGAAAAGACGCGTGGAGAGGGAGGCCGACTATGCGGATATCCCCGTGTTTTTTCGGGGCGGGCGGGGCCTGACCTTGTTGGCGGAGCCGGTGGATAGCCTGTATGGGAGCAGCGATCCGGAGATCAGCGATCTGGGAGATGTGGAGGGGCGATATCGGGTGGCCCTGTACCCGGATGGAGAAGGACGGGTGGAGGCGACGGCGGTGGGCGACGGAGAACTGGAGGGTCAGGGGTTGATGGGGGAGGTCGACTGGCGTGAGGCCTCGGTCGACGGGCAAGGCGTGGCGGGTTGTGAGGAGCCGCGGGAGTTGCCCTGTGCCACGGAGGAGGGGCTTTGGATCGGCGGGGATGTCGACGCGGTGGAGGTGGGAGGTGCCGAACTCGGCCTGAACGAAACGGGTGCAGAGGAGATCCGATTGGGGCTGGGCAGGGAGGCCTGGGGAGAGATGGCCAAAGCCCCGGCGATCACGGAACTCGACCCGCCGCTGACGTCGTATTGCGAAGATCTGCCGGAGGACCAGCAGATCGACTGATGTCGTTATGATGCCAATTTATGGGTTGTTTAGGCCGATGCCGGGAGGGCCCCGGAGGACTCGGCCATCTCGTCGTCGGAGTCGGTGTCGTCGGAGGTATCGGAGTCGGCGTCCGGGGCGCGGTCGATAAACCAGTTGGAGACCAGGGGCCAGAGGTTGTCGGAAGCCTTCGAGGAGCAGACGGCGCCGACGTGGCCGCCGTAGAGGTGGACGTGGTCGATGAGGGCGTCGTCGACCTGGTCGTTGAGGGCCTGCACGCTTTGAGAGGGCACGATATGGTCGTGTTCAAAGCTGATGTTGAGGGTAGGGCAGGCGATGTCGGAGAGGTGGATGCGCCGGCCCTGGACGGCGAATTGGCCGCGGACCAGCCGGTTTTCGCGGTAGAGGTCCTGGATGTAGCGAAGAAAGGCGCGGCCCGGGAAGCTGACGTTGTCGTTGCTCCAGGTCTCGAGGGCAAAGAAGCCGTCGAGGAAGACGTCGTCGGTGGCGC
>CAYQBU010000219.1:3486-5593 GCA_964415785.1 uncultured Bradymonadales bacterium | reverse complement strand
TCAGAGGGGCCGGTGATCGACAGGCGGGGGACGGAGTCGACGGGGGCCGGCGATGGGGCGATCGAGCTAGAGATGGTGGAGCGTCAGGGGACGAAGATGGTGGAGCTGGCGGTCAACGGCCGCCAGGGCTATTGGATGGTGGATACGGGGGCGAGTTTTACGACGATGAGTCGCCAGTTTGCCCGGTCCGTGCGGGCGACGCCGCCGTCGAACGCGCCGACGGTGCAGATGCAGACGGCCGGCGGGGTGCGAAGCTCCCAATTTGGGATCATCGATCGCCTGGAGATGGATGGACATCGGTTGGAGGGAGTCAGCTATACGATCTGCGATGCCTGCGCGATGGGCAGGGTGGGCGATCAGCAGGTGGTGGGTCTTCTGGGGATGAATGTGTTGGGGCGATTTGGCCTGCAGATCGACGATGAAGAGGGGGTGGTGAGGTTGACGCCGCGAGAGGGGGGGCAGAGTCGGGATATGGAGCCCTGGCTGGGGGTGGAGGCCGGCAATGAGCCGGGCGAGGCGGTGGCGGTCAACCGCTCGCCGCGGCGGATGCGCCAGCTTCGGGTGCGCCTGACCTGCGCGGTGGGCGAGGGCGATGGTTTCGATGGACCGGACCAGTCGATCTCGTCGATTCGGCCCGGGGGAAGTGTGCCCATCGAGGTGCATCAGGGATTGGTGGGGTGCCCGATGCCGAAGCTGGAGGTCGTCGACGGTCAATGGTAGGGCGGGGCGAAACCTTTCGAGCGATCATCATGGCATAGCGAGGAGCGACGACGATGTATAAATTGAGGGCCGATACGCCGAATGAATGGGCGGAGCATGTGGCGGCGAATATGGATGATTTCTTGCCGGATCACGCGGCGGCGGAGCGAAAGGCGTCGGCCAATGCGATGCATATGGTGGTGCGCTACTCGGACAAGACGGACGTGGTGGACGCCATGATCGAGGTCGCCCGCGAGGAGTTGGAGCACTACCACCAGGTCTTTCATTTGATGCAGGAGCGGGGAATTGCGCTGCGGCCCGACGAGCCCGACCCCTATGTCAACGCCCTGCTAAAGCACGCCCGTTCCAGCGGTCAGGGGCGCTTTTTGGATCGTCTGTTGTGGGGATCGATCATCGAGTTTCGGGGATGCGAGCGCTTTGCGATGCTGGCCAAGGCTCTGGAGAGAGATGAAGAGCGGGCGCAGCTGGGAACGTTTTATAAGGAGTTGGCGGCCAGTGAGGCGAAGCATCGGGGCGATTTTTATGAGCTGGCGCTGAATTATTTCGATCGCGAAGAAGTAGAGGCTCGGCTGGCGGAATACCTCGATATTGAGGCGGCGGTGGTCGAGGAGTTGCCGATTCGAGCGGCCCTGCATTGATATGGCGACCCAAGAGGAGCGAGCACGGCGATATCTGAGGCGACAAGCGGTCGATGCGCCACCCTGGGTGCGACTCCCCGATCCCCACGAGGGGTTGGAGATGGTGGTGGTGATCCCGGCCTACGATGAAGAGGAGACGTTGCCGTCGGTGCTGGATGCGCTGGAGTTGGGGAGCCTGCAGCCAGGTCAGGTGGAGGTGCTGGTGTGCATCAACCACAGCGAGGCGGCAGGGGAGGGGGTCAAGCAAGCGAATCGGGCGACGATGCGGGCGCTGGAGCGCCGCGACGATCCCTTCGCGCTGCACGTGGTGGATCGAGCCAGTGAGGGGCGGGCGTTTCCCGAAGAGGCAGCGGGGGTCGGCGAGGCCCGCCGACTATTGATGGATCTGGCGGTGGAGCGATTGACGGGCGTGGGGCGTCCGGGCTCGGGGTTGATGGCTTGTCTCGATGGGGATTCGCCGCCGGATCCGGGATATCTGGAAGCGGTCTACGAGGAGATGCATGGCGGTAAAGAGACGGCGCTCGCCGGAGTGTGTCGCCACCGCCACCCGATTCCGAAGGAGGGAGAGCATGGACGGGCGATGATGAGCTATGAGGCCTGGATGCGCTATTTTGAGTGCGCCCTGGAGTTGACGGGCACGCCCTATGCCTACCAGTCGATCGGCTCCTGCATGGTGTTGAGCTGCAACGGCGCTATTCTGGCGGGCGGGGTGCCGCCGCGGGAGGCGCTGAGCGCCTTTTATCTGCTGC
>CAYQBU010000219.1:0-3476 GCA_964415785.1 uncultured Bradymonadales bacterium | reverse complement strand
GGCGGGCGGGCATGGATCGGTGCGCAAGCTCAAGGGGCCGATGGTGCGGCCATCGGCGCGTCCGTCGACGCGGGTGCCCCGGGGCACGGGGCCATCGATTCGGGCGTCGATGGAAAAAGAGGAGACGCGATTTATCTGGGTGGAGCCGCCAGAGGTATTCGTGGAGTTAAAGCGCTTTTTCGAGGCCGTACGGCCCGGTTTTAGGGCTCCCAGGGTGCTGCAAGAGGCAGCATCGGTGGCGATTTCGGAGCGACTCGACGATTGGGGCGGTTGGGCGACGATCGAAAAATTACGGCGCCATGCGCCCGATGAGGAGCGCTTTGAACGCCAATTTCATACCTGGTTCGATAGCCTGAAGATCGTCAAATGCGCCAATCGCCGACGGGAGTCGGAGGGGGGAAGGCGGATCTTTGAGGCGGTGGTGAAGATCGCCGACGAGGCGGGGTTGGCAGAGGCGCCGGCGCCGCCCTCCGAGAGCGTGGGGCTGGAGGATTGGCGCCGGCTATTGGGCTATCTGCGCGCCCTGGAAGAGGACGCGTAGCTTAACCCGGAGGGTTATCGGACGCCGCTGCGGGCTTCTTCGATGATGCCACAACCGGCGCGGGGGCCGGCGTCACCGACGGGTTGGCTCTCCAGGTCGTCCTCTTCGTAGTGAACGATGAGGGCCTGACCGATGATATTGGTCTTGCCCTCGCCGAGGATGATCTTGTCGTCGACGAAGTAGAATTCGGCGATGCCTTCCTCGTCGAATTCGATATTTCCGAAGTCGCCGGCGTGGCGGTGGTCGTGGTCACTATCGGGGCCACCATGAGGGGCGTCGGTGGGATTGAAGTGGCCGCCGGCGGACTCGAAGTCCGGGGGATCGCACTCGCCGTATTCATGGACATGGAAGCCCCGGGGACCCTCGTCGAGGCCCTGGAGGAAGCCCTCGACCTCCACACCGTTGCGGGTCTGAGTAAAGGTCACCTCGCCCATGACCTCGCCGTCGCCGGTGTGGACTTCGGCGATGGCGATCATGCCCAGCTCGCCGATGAATTCCTCTTCCTCTTCTTCGCCCTCCTCGCCGTTGTGATCATGGTCTTCATCATGTTCAGCCGGTTCCTCCGTGGGCACCTCATCGTCGGCGGTGTCTTGCGCCGAGCATCCAGAGAGGGCAAAGGCAGCGGCGATGGCGAGGGTGGTGATCGTGGTTGGCATTTTCATAGGGACTCCTGTTGAAGTATCCAGTCAATTGTAGCGCTTACAATTAAGGCGCAGGGTCGGCGAATTCAAGCAGAAGGCATAAGAGATGGATACTCGCAAGCCACATGCGAAAAAAGGAGCGGTGGTGTCAGAGCTACTTCCAGAAGAAATCAAGCGCTATATCAATGAGGATTTGAGGCCGGCGCTAGAGGAGTTGGAGGGAGATCAACGACGGCGCCAGCGTTGGGTGGTGATCGCGGCAGGGGTGATGACCACGGCGGCGATCGTGGGTCTGGCGGGATATCTCATGAGTCTGCAGGGAGCGCCCATGGGCTGGGTGGACTGGGCGGTGGCGCTGGGGATTGTGGGGCTGACGGGGGGCGTGCTGCATCTGTGTTTCTACGGGCTGTTGGTGCGGGGCAGGGAGGAGGAGTTCTCGGAGCGGGTGTTGAGGCCGCTGCTGGAGTATCAATATGGGGAGGTGAAGGTCGTCGAGGAGCGGCGGGAGCAGGAGAGGATGCTCAAAGAAGAGTTATGCCAATGGTCGGTGGATCGCTTTGGAGGTGGGGAGCTCTATGAGGTGCAGAGGGATTCGCGGCCCGTCGGGATCCAGGAGGTGGAGGCGACGATGCGGGTGCGCCTGGGGGGAGAGAAGAGGCCCCAGGAGAAGAGCTGCTATCAACTGCGGGGGTGGGTGATGGCCCGGCGGTGGGCGGTGAAGGGGGCAGACGATGTGGTGGTGTCGGTGATGCCGCGGGGCGGAGGCGAGGAGCGCCGGGAGGTGAAGACGCTGGACGGAGAGGTGCTGGAGGCGAGGTCTGCGGGAGGGCTGGCGGTGGTGCCGTGGTCGCCGGAGCGGGCAGAGGAGGCGATGCGACCGCTTCATCTGCCGCATGTGGAGTTCGACGATCTATGCGAGGTATGGACCAATGATGTGGCGGCAGCTCGGGGGTTGATCGGGGAGCCAATGGTGGAGGCCTTGAGTCGGGCGGCCAAGATGTGGAGGCATGCGGAGGGGCGGGGCTATTTCCATCTGCTGATCAGTGGAGGGCAAGTGATGCTGTGGTGGCCGCGAGTCACGACGGTGGCTGAGGTGCGCTTTTTGGACCTCGGCGAGCAGACGGAGTGGTTGGTGGAATGGGCGCGAGATATAGGGGCGGCGGCGCGAATCCTTGACGCTGCTTAAGGCCCGGTGGTAACACCGCGACCATTCTGGGAATTCACGGCGTGATGTGGCCGATGGCCAGCGCTGTGGACCGAGTTTAAAAACGGGCAGTTTATAATTGGCGTTCCACCGGTCGGGACCGCGCCAGGCAGAGCACCTGCCGTCGAGGTGATTTGCAGGCGCATGGAGAGACCGACCACACCGAATGATTTCGTCGCGGCGACGGGCGACGGCATAAAAGGCTTTTGTACCATGGAAACTCTGGCTCTGCTGGGCGGTATTATCCTCGCGATCGTGGGTGGGTTCTTCTTTTGGCAGGGGCGCTCCACGAAAGCGCTCTATGAAAAAGGGAAGAAGAAGCTCGAAAAGCGTCGAGAGGCGCTGGAAAAAAAGGCCGAAGAAAAGAATCTGGAGGGCAAGGATGACCGGCCCTCGAAGAAAGAATTCGAGGAGCTCAAATCGGATCGCGAGGAGTTCAAGACGTCCATGAAAGAGCTGAAGAGCGAGGTCTATGAGCTCCAAAATGAGCTGGAGCAAAAGGAAGAGAAGCTCGAGGAGTATCGCGAAAAGGCCTCGTCGAAGGTGGGGCAGAGCAGCCTGATCGAGTCGCGAGAGGAGATCGCGAAGTTGAAAACGGAGCTCGCCAATATCCGCGACAAAGCAGAGGCGGCGCCAAAACCGAAGCCGGAGCCCGAACCGAAGCCCAAAAAAGAGGCAGAATCGGCGGAGGAGGTGGAGGTCGATAGCGAGGAGATGGAGCGGCTTCGAAATGAACTGGAGCGCACTCGCGCCAAGCTTCGCAAGACCAAGGACGCCGAGAGCAAGCAGCACCGCCAAGAGGTCGGAAAGCTGGAGAAGAAGCTCAAGAAGGTGAGTCGACGGGCCGACAAACAGCGGCGCCGGGCCGATAATAACGACAAGGCCTATAAGGTGACCCAGCGCCAGCTCGACGCGGCGCGGGAGCGGCTCTCGATGATGGAGTCCAAGATCGAGGTGGCGAAGCTGGCCCTGGAGCGGGGCATCCCCTTTAAGGAGGCGGAAGAGTTATTGCCCAAGATCAAGGAAGAGGCGCGCAAGAAGGCGGAGGCTGAGGCCAAGAAGAAGGCCGAAGAGATCGCGAGGAAGGCCA
>CAYQBU010000218.1:0-5685 GCA_964415785.1 uncultured Bradymonadales bacterium | reverse complement strand
CCGCCTCCTACTCCGTGGGCTTCAAGCCCTCGCCGAGCCTCAAAGAGGTGGTCAACGACAGCCGCGACCCCGAAAACGAAGGCTGATCCCCTGGGCTAACCCGCCCCAAGATCGATGAACGCCGGCCCTCCCAATGGAGGCCGGCGTTTTTTTACTCCCTCCACCCTTCTCCGATTTCTTCCCTTTATATTTCGCGCGCCGCCACTACCTTTAGAGGTGAATGATTTCTTCTGATACCCGGTGGTTCTTATGCGACTTCGCTGCCTTGTCCTTCTTATCGCCCTCCCCGCCCTCCTATGCCTCACCGCCTGCGGCGATGACGATCCCCCGGAGGACACCGATAATACCAACCAACCCACCGACAATCAGACCCCCAATAACCAGAACCCCAACAATCAGACCCCCAATAACCAATCCCCCGGTAATCAGAACCCCAACAACCAATCCCCCGGTAATCAAGACGACGGCTATCCCGACCACTGCTTTGATGGCGAGCTCAGCGGCGACGAAACCGACGTCGACTGCGGCGGCTCCTGCCCCCCTTGCGACATCGGCGAGACCTGCGAGATCCGCACCGATTGCGAGAGCCTGGAATGCGACCAGGAGACCTTTGAGTGCTTCGTGCCCCAATGCCCCGGCAATTGCAGCGGCAACGGCGACTGCCTCGACGGCATCTGCGACTGCAGAACCGGCTGGCGAGGACCCGGCTGCTCTCAGATGACCTGCCTCAACGACTGCAATGATCGCGGCGTCTGCAACGATGGCTTCTGCGATTGCGAAGAGGGCTACGGCGGCGTTGATTGCTCCGTCTCTGACGACGGCGGTGGCGGCTCCACCAGTTGCCCCAACGACTGCAATGACAACGGCGTCTGCGTCGAGGGTATCTGCTACTGCTTCGGTGACTGGTCGGGCCCTGACTGCTCCAACGGCGGCGGTGGTCCCGGCGGCGGCGAGCCCACCAATTGCCCCAACGACTGCTCCTTCAACGGCACCTGCGTGGGCACCCAGTGCTCCTGCGACCCCGGCTGGACGGGCAACGACTGCTCTCAGCCCGAGCAACAGAACTGCCCCGCTAACTGCTCCAACAACGGCACCTGCATCGGCGGCCAATGTTCTTGCGATCCTGGCTGGAGCGGTAATGATTGTTCCATCCCCGAATGAAGCACCGCGATCTATGTGGTGCCCTGTATTGTAAATGAATGGATGAGGACAACCCGATGAGTACCACTTCCCTCGGCGAGGTCTCCGCCGCCGTCGACGCCGCTGCCCGCGCCCAGACCGCCTGGGCCGACCGCTCTCTCAAAGACCGCTACCGCGCCCTCCAGGACCTCGCAGACCGCGTCCTGGAGCGCGCCGACGCCATCGCCGACATCATCGGCGAGGAAACCGGCAAGTCCAGCGGCGAGGCCCTCCTCAACGAGGTCAGCGGCATCGGCCAGTATATCGACGTCGCCTACAAAGAGGCCAAAGCGGCGCTACGCCCCCAAAAGCCATCGCTATCGCGCGTCGCCTACCCCGGCAAAAAAGCACTCATCCGGCCCGTTCCCCGCGGCGTCGTGGGCATCATCGCCCCCTGGAACTATCCCTTTTCCATCTTCTACAAGCCCCTCTTTCCGGCCCTCTTTGCCGGCAACGCCGTCGTCCTCAAGCCCTCGGAGTACACCCCGCGCACCGGCGCCTGGCTCGCCGCTCAATGCGCCGAGGTCCTGGGCCCCGACCTCGTCCAGGTCGTCCAGGGCAAGGGCGAGGTCGGCCAGGCCCTCATCGACAACGTCGACGCCATCACCTTTACGGGCTCCGTGGCCACCGGCAAAAAGGTCGCCGCCCGAGCCGCTGAGCGCCTCATCCCCGCCTCCGTGGAACTCGGCGGCAACGACGCCGCCATCGTCCTCGACGACTGCCGCCTGGAGCGCACCCTCGCCGGCATCGCCCACTGGAGCCTCCACAATTGCGGCCAAAATTGCGGCGCCATCGAGCGCCTCTACGTCGACCAGGCCATCGCCGACGACTTTCTGCCCCGTCTGGCTAACCTCTTCGACGCCGCCCGCGTCTATCCCAACGAACCCCATAGCGACCTCGGCCTCATGCAGAACGAGGACCAACTCCAGATCGTCGCCGACCACGTCCAGGACGCCCTGGAACGCGGCGCCACCCTCCTCGCCGGCGGCGAGCCCACCTACCATCCCCTGGGCTACCGCCCCACCCTCCTCGCCGACTGCACCGAAGACATGAAGGTCATGCGCCAGGAGACCTTTGGCCCCGTCCTCGCATCCGCCACCGTCTCCGGCGCCGGCGAAGCCATCAGCCGCGCCAATGACTCGCCCTACGGCCTCAACGCCTCCATCTGGACCACCGACCTCAGCCGTGGCCAAACCCTGGCCCGCGAGCTCGACGTCGGCATCGCCTCGCTCAACAACCACGCCATCGCCGGCTCCATGGCCAATATCCCCTGGACCGGCACTGGCGACACGGGCACCGGCATCGCCGCCAGCCGCTTCAGCTACCACACCTTTTGCCGCCGACAGACCATCTTCGTCGACAAGAACAAAAAGCCCGACCCCTTCTGGATGCCCTTCGACGACGACAGTCTTGAGCTTGCCAACGCCCTCATCGACTACTCCCGCGGCTCCCTCAGCGCTGGCCTCCAGCTCGCCGGCGCCGCCCGCCGCCGCCTCAAGACCATCTCTCAGTGGGTCAAAGGAGATCCCTCGTGAGCAACTCTACGAGCAACTCCTCCTCCACAGGCTCCGTCTACGGACGCGTCTTTCTGCTCTTTATCGGCGTCCTGGGACTCTTCTTATTCTTTCAGGTCCTGGGCGTCCTCCTGGGGCTTAACGTCCAGGCCATCACCGCCCTGGCCCAGATTTTGGGCATCCTCGGCGGGGCTATCATCTACCAGCGCAAATTCGCCTCCTCGGGGACCCAATTCTTTAACTTCCGGCGCCTCGGCATGCCCCTGGTGGGCCTCGCCGTCGTCCTCATCACCAGCGTCTTTTTGGGGCTGATGGCCAATCTCCTCGGCGGCCTCATCACCGAGCTCGCTCCACCCCTTCAGGAGCAGGCCCAGAGCTACCAGGAACAGATTCAAAGCCTGCTCCTCGAGGGCTCCATCTACACCCAGCTTTTGGCCGCCCTCTCCGTGGTGCTGATCGCTCCCATCTGCGAGGAGATCTTCTTTCGCGGCACCATGCTCGCCGAGCAACGCCGCGGCCAGACCGCCGCCGGGGCCATCATCCTCAACGGCGTCCTCTTCTCCGCCATGCACATGAACCCCGTGGCCTTCGTGCCCCTGGCCATCGTCGGCGCCTATTTCGCCCACATCACCCTTCGCTCCAACTCCCTGTGGGCCGCTGTCGCCGGCCACGCCGCCCTCAACCTCGTCAATGGCGTCCTCCTGCTTCGCCTGGCCGACCACCTGGAGGCCGATCTCGTCGACCCCGAGGCCGTCAGCCTCATGGAGATCGGCGTCGGCCTGGCGATCTTTGTCCCCTTGACCGTCATCGGCTGGTGGATATCCATACGTATCCTCGATGAGCACAACTCTGCAGTCCCTGAGAACTAACCATGTGGATTTTCGGCTACGGCTCCCTGATCTGGAAGCCCAACTTTGACTTCCAGGACAAGACCCCGGGCCTGCTTCGCGGTTTTGAGCGCCGCTTCTATCAGGGCTCTCCGGACCACCGAGGAACCCCCGACGATCCGGGCCGCGTCGTCACCCTCCTCAGCGCCGAAGAGGCCCTGACCTGGGGCATGGCCTACCGCGTCGAGGGCGACGTCGCCGCGCGCATCCTGGAGCGCCTGGACCACCGCGAAAAAGGCGGCTACCAACGCCACGAACTCCCCCTCGTCGACCCCGACGATCCAGACAAAACCCTCATCGAACGCGCCCTGGTCTACGTCGCCACCCCCGACAACCCCCACTACCTGGGCTACGCAGAGCCCCGGGCCATCGCCCGCCACGTCGCCGCCTCTACTGGCCCCAGCGGCCCCAACCGCGACTACGTCCTGCGCCTCGCCGAGAGCCTCCGACGCCACGGCGTCCACGACCCCCATGTCTTCGCCATTGAAGCTGCCCTTCACGAATTTTTGACGTCTTGACGGGCCCCAAACCATGCAGATTGTACTGACCATTCTCGGCGGCCTCGGCATTTTCCTGCTGGGCATGAAGCTGCTCAGCGAAAACCTGCGCGAAGCTGCCGGCGACGCCCTCCGCCTCTTGCTGTCCCGCTTTACCCGTGGCCGCCTCTCCAGCCTCGGCACGGGAACCATCTTTACCGCGCTGGTCCAGTCCTCGAGCGCCACCACCCTGGCCACCATCGGCTTCGTCAGCGCCGGCCTCCTGACCTTTGGCCAGGCCGTGGGCGTCATCTTCGGTGCCAACCTGGGCACCACGTCCACCTCCTGGCTCGTCGCCACCCTCGGCCTCAACGTCTCCATCTCCAGCTTCGCCTACCCCATGGTCGGCCTCGGCGCTCTGGCCTCGCTCTTTCTCAAGGGCCGAAAAGCGTTGTTCGGCGCCGCCATCGCCGGCTTTGGCCTCATCTTCGTGGGCATCGACGTCCTCCAATTGGGCATGGGCGATCTCGCCGACCAGATCGATCTCACCGCCATCGACGCCGAGGGGCTCCGGGGCCAGCTCCTGCTGGTGGGCGTGGGCTTTATCATGACCGTCCTCATGCAGTCGTCGAGCGCCGCCATCGCCGCCACCATCACCGCCCTCTTCGCCGGCGCCGTCGACTTTCCCCAGGCCGCCGCCCTCGTCATCGGCCAGGCCCTGGGCACCACCTCCACGGCCATCATCGCCGCCATCGGCGCCAGCCTCGCCGCTCGCCGCACCGCCGCCGCCCACATCATCTTCAACGTCATCACCTCCGTCATCGCCCTGGCCTTCCTCCCCTTCTTTCTCTACCTCTACGCCACTTTCTTCCCCGCGCTCAGCAGCGCCGTCGCCCTCGCCCTCTTCCACACCTCCTTTAAGGTCCTGGGCATCGCCGTCCTCCTGCCCCTGCTCACCCCCTTTACCCGCATCGTCGACCGCATCGTCCCCGGCGAAGATCCCCAATACGCCGCCGGCCTCGACGAACAGGTCACCACCATCGCCCCCGTCGCCCTGGAGGCCGCCCACCGCGCCCAGCTCCAGATGTACCAGGGGCTGGTGCGCTACCTAAATCAGCGCCTCCAAGACCCCGGCGCCGCCGATCCCATGCCCCAGGAGCTAGACGCCCTGAATATCGGGCTTGCCCGCTGCCGCGACTTTCTCGAGCGCGTCCACACCGGCACGGACGCCGAATCGGAGCACCAGCGCCACCTCTCGATCCTCCACACCCTGGACCACCTGGAGCGCCTGACCCGCCGCCTCCAGGTCTCCCCGCAGTACTACCTCAGCATCGCCACCGAGCCCCCGCTGGAGCGGGCCAACGACGTCCTCCAAAAGACGATCGCCCGCGCCGACGAGGTGGAGGCCGACTCCGCCATCGCCCGATCGCTGGCCGACCACTCCGAGGCCCTCGCCCAGGAGCGCAAAACACGACGCCACGTCCTTCTCCAGCGCGCCGCCACCGGCGATCCCGGCCCCCGCCGCCTGGACCAACTGCTGCGCACCCTCAACTGGTCGGACCGCGTCGCCTTCCACCTCTGGCGCGCCGCCTTCTACCTCGAGGGTGGACTCTTCGACCCCGCCGAACT
>CAYQBU010000217.1:0-5776 GCA_964415785.1 uncultured Bradymonadales bacterium | reverse complement strand
GGCGGAGTTGGCGTTTAAGGTGCGGACGGTGCGCGAAGTCGTGGAACGCTACGGTGGGATTGAGGTCGAAAAGCAGCCCGAGATCGAGGTGATCACTCCTCAGCCCATCGCTCGTGGCGATGCGTTTCGGGTGCGCTCCAGGCTCAACTATCGACGGGTGGAGGAGAGCTTCGAGCTCGGCCTGTGGTCACCGGTCAAAGAGGGCCTGGTAGAGATGGGGACCTGCCCGGCATTGACGGGGCCCGTTCAGCGGTTGATCGCCACCGTGGAGCGATCGCTGAAACCGGGCCGGAGTCTGCCCTGGGATCGCGAGATGGTTCAGGAGGTGGAGGCCGGCGTCGAGGGGATCGATGTTGATCTGGGGCTCAGTACCATCCACGTGGTGGCCCCCACTCATGGTGTGGGCCTGATCGATATTGAATTGACGCAGTGCGACGAGCAGGCCCATTTCGAAGAACAGCTCCAGCGGGCGTTATTTGCAGACTGGTTCGAACGCCTCGTGGAGGCGGTGCCCGACAAGGTCGGGGTGTCCGTAAGTTCCGGTGAATTCAGGCAGCTTTTGAAGGGGCCGGAGAGGATTCGAATCCCCATCGGGGTATGGAATCTTTGGGCCGGTTTTGAGGACTGGTTTCACGCCACATTGGAGCCGGCCGACGAAGTCTATGGGACGCTCTTTGACTGGCTTTCGCTGCAGAAAGAGGAGCGGTTTTTGGACGTGGGATGTGGGATCGGGACCATCGCCTTGATGGCCTCGGAGCAAGTCGAGGAGGTGGTGGGCCTCGATCGCAACCCTCGCTCCATCGAAGCGGCGGAGCTCAATGCCGTCGACCATGGGGCGACGAATACCGAATTTCGGGCCGGAGGGTGGGAAAAGGGGACTCGGCAATTGGTGATGGAGGGACAGCGCTTTGATGTGGCGACGATCAACCCCATGCGAGAGCCCGTGGGGCGAAGAGCGCTGGCGATGATCGATCGGTTGGGTGTGGGCAGGATTGCCTATCTGGGGCCTTCTCCGGAGGCAGCAGCCCGCGATCTGGGGGAGCTCGTCGATCTGGGTTGGCAGCTGGAGCATTTGGGGGCGGCGAACCTCCATCCGGCGACCTATCACACGATGTTGGTGGCGATCCTTCGCCGCGACGACGCAGGAGAGGACGGTGGCCATGAAGAGTCATGATACGACGCTGGACCCAAGAGATATGCGGTTTCTGGTCATCGGTGCCACAGGCCTGTTGGGGCGCCAGGTGGTCCGGGAGTTAGCGGGTCGACAGTGGCCTGTGCGCGGGCTTCGGCGTTGGGATGAGGAGGCGCGGGGGCTCCAATTTTCGGGGGTGGAGTTGGTGGTGGGCGATGTGCTGGACCGACCCTCCTTCGAGGAGGCTATCGCGGGCTGCAACGCGGCGATCTATTGCGCGGCCCCGTCGCCCGGTCGAAGCCGCAAGGATGTCATGGTGCGCAGTGTGGAGGGGATCCGACGGGTATTGGAGGCCTGCCGAGAACACGGCCTGGATCGATTGGTGGTCACCAGTTCGGCGTCCACGATGGGCAATTTAGGGCCGGGGCAATTGGCGACGGAAGAAGATCACTATCTTCCAGGTTCCAGCGACGACCCGTTTGCGGATGCGAAGTATGCCGTGGAGTTGGAGTGTTATCGCTACGTGGCCGATGGGTTTCCGGTGGTGATCTTGAATCCCACCCTATGTGTGGGCCCGGGAGTGGATCTGGGTTCCTACGCGCGCTTGTCGGTGTCCGATGATGAGCCCGTCAACACGGTGGATATCCGAGAGGTGGCCCGGATGCACGTGGAGGCGTTGACGCGGGGACGGCCGGGAGAGCGCTACTTGATCGGCGGCGCCAATCAGAGGGTGGGGAATGCCTTTGATGGATGGTCGAGGCGCGGCAAGGCCGATCCGAAGCCCCGCGACGCCTATCTGGTTGAAAAAGGGCAGTGGGTCGACACCACAAAGGCCCAGGAAGAACTGGGACTGACGGTGCCTCAACAAGGGTCAGACCATTAGAGGGGTGTGGATGGTGTCGCGGCCGCCGTCTTTGGCCTGAAAGAGGTGGCGATCGGCGATGTTGACCAGTTCCTGGGGGTTATCACCATCGTCGGGAAAGACAGCGATACCGGCGCTGAAGCTGACCTGGAAGTGATCGCCATCGCGGCCACAAAACCGTCGACTGGAAAATTGGCGACGCAGGCGATTGAGGACGTTAGTGGCCTCGTGGATCTGCTGGTCGACGAGAGCGATGAGAAATTCCTCACCTCCCCATCGCCCACAGAGGTCCTCCTGGCGCAGTTCTTCGAGGAGGAGGGTTGCCAGAGACTGCAGGACTTGATCACCGGCCCGATGACCATGTTGGTCATTGACGCACTTGAAGCGATCGATGTCGACCATCGCCAGCGCCAGGGGGCGCTGGTGGCGTTGGGCTTCGCTGAGTCGAGCGTCGAGCTGATCGATAAAGGCGCGGCGCGTCCACAGGCCCGTGAGATCGTCGCGACTGCAGCGGCGTTCCGAGGCCAGGGCTTGGCCCAGGGTGCGCTGAAAGTGGTGGCGAAGGCGCCAGGCAGGGGTGTGGAGCGGAAGGCTGAGATCGGCGCCGCTGAGCAGCAGCTGACGCTGGTAGAGCGGCGAGTCTTCGGCAAGGGCGATCCAGGGCGTCCATTGGTGGCTCAGATCAGCGCGAAGTCGTCGCCCCAACTCCAGGGGCCATTGGGGACGCGAGGTGGTGGAGGTCAGCAGAAGATGGGGACGGTGGACCTCCAGGGCGTCGATGGCCTCCGAGGGAGCGAGGCGAAGCAAGCGGCCGCCAGCGCTGTCTTCGATTTCGTCGAGGAGTGCCCGGGGAAGGTCTCCGTCGTCGATCATCAGGCAGCGTGAATTGGCCTGGTGGGGTTCGACGAGAAGATGGGCCAAGAACTCGCGGAGCGCTCCCACCTGGTGGAGGTCGGAGGTGATGAGGTCAACATCGGAGAGCTGATCGCAAGAGATGGCGGAGGTGTCGCCGTGGTGAAGGAAAAGAGCGGTGGGCGGCAGGGGAAGGGAGCGAAGCGAGGCCTCCTGAAGTAAGGAGGTCAGCCAGGAAAATGCGGCGGGAGAGCTGGCGCAAAGGATGAGGGCGGACCAGCAACGCTGTTGAAGGCAGAGGAGAAATTGATCGCGATCCACGGCGGTGACGCTCGCCAGGCCCAGGGCATCGAGATGATCTTCGAGCCACTCCAGAGGAGTGGGAGAATCGCCGAGCAACAGAATACCAGACGGCGCCAAGGCAGAAATCCCATTCATCATCCCCTCCAGATTTTGATCCCAATTAGGTGGTCATAAAAAAGCTAGGCTCGGCATCGCCGAGGTCCAGCGATTGAAGACCTCAGTCCATCAGTCGGGCGCGGATCCGGGAGCTGGCACTGTCGATGATGGTGACCACCACCAGGAGCAGCAGGAGAGCCGTGGCGGCGCGGTCGTACTGGAAGTTATTGATGTAGGTATAGAGATAGAAGCCGATGCCCCCGGCACCGACGATGCCCAGGATGCTGGCGGCGCGCACATTATATTCAAACATATAGAGGGTATAGCCGACCATCAGCGGAAGGACCTGTGGGAAGACGCCCCAGCGAAAGACCTGGAGGCGGCTGGCGCCGACGGTGCGCAGCGACTTGAGGGGACCGCCGTCGATGGATTCGATGCCTTCATAATAGAATTTGCCGAGGTATCCGGCGGCGTAGAAGGTCAGTGCCAGGATACCGGGGAAGGGGCCGAGGCCGACGATGGCGACAAAGAAGAGTCCCCAGATGATGCTGGGGATGGTGCGCAGCCCATTGAGGATCAGTCGGGCCACGGCCTGAACGGGCTTTGCGGAGACGTTGCGGGCGGCCATGATGGCCAGGGGAAGAGAGATGATGGCGGCAAGGGTGGTGCCGATAAGCGCCATCTGGATGGTCTCGATAATACTGGCGGTGACGGTGGAGGCCACCGAAAAGTCGGGGGGGAACATGCGGTCGCCGAAGTCGACGGCGTGCTCCAGGTTGTTGAAGATGCGGGTCACCGAAAACTCGACGCCCAGAGCAGCCCAGATATAGAGGCCGGCGGCGAGGAGGAGAAGAAGCGTGTAAAAGGAGGTGCGGCCCCAGAGCCCCCCCGATGTGGGGGCGGCGGGAGTCGCGTCCGGAGGAGGCGGTCCATCGGAGGCCGGTGGGGCGTCGGCGAGGTGAGGTTCATCGCCGGCGGAGGGGTCGGTCTCCATGATCGGCGGGCCGTGGACCTGAACGGTGCCGTCGGAGAGAGGAGCATGGCCGTGGGAATCGGCTTCCATGCGGCGGCAGGCGGTCTCGGGGTCGCCATCGTAGGCGATCCGGCCGTTTTTCATATAGATGACGCGATCGGCGATCTGGCGAGCCATATGGAGGTCATGGAGAACCATGACCATCGTAGTCCCGGGAGCGGAGAGGTTGGAGAGCTGGTCGATGGCCGTGGAAGCCCAGTGGACGTCGAGGCTGGCTACCGGCTCGTCGAGGAGCATCAGCGGTGGCGATTGAAAGAGGAGGCGAGCGATCGCGACGCGCTGTTGCTCTCCACCGCTCAATCGGGAGGCCCGGACCGAGGCCCGTTGAGAGAGGCCGAGGCCATCGAGGAGTTGACGGGCCCGTTGCTGGTCCTCGGCGGAGAAGCGGGCCAGGTGGCCCAGGGCGTGGCGGTCGTGGAAGGCGCCACAGGTGACGTTTTGGAGCGCTGTCAGTTGGGGCACCAGCCCATAGTCTTGAAAGACCAACCCCACGTTCTGGTAGTAGGAGCGATCGGGTCGGTCGTCGGGGCCGAGGAGGCGGTCACCGACCTGAATATGTCCCCGAGAGGGAGCGATGAGTCCACTGAGGACTCGCATCAGGCTTGACTTTCCGCTCCCGCTGCGGCCGATAATGGCCAGTTTTTCGCCGGGAGCGGCGCCAAAGGAGATCCCCCGTACGGCGTGGACCGTCTCGGTGGGGTCGTCATATTGGATGTGAAGGTCAGATACTTCGAGCACGGCGTTGGGCCTTAGATATCCCCGTCGAAGTCGACGAGTTGATAAGCGTGTTGCAGGGCGTCGACGTGGGTGTCGTGGTCCTGGACGACGAGTTTTTCGGCGCCATAGACGCTGCTCAATAACTCCGAATATTCCGGTTGGTTGAGCATCAGGAGGGCTTCACGGATCTCCTCGACGACATCGGCGTCGAGCCCACCGCGGACGGCGAGGCCGTGGGTGGGCACCGGTCCCTGTTCGGTGATGACCTTGATCATGTCGCGTTGGTCCTCGTCCAAGTACTGGAGAAGGGCGTAATCGGAGGCGGCGGCCGCTTCGACTCGGCCGTTGATCAGCGACAGAAGGGCCTGCTGATAGCCACCGGCGAAGACGACGTCACCGAAGAAGTCAGTGGGGTCGCCATTTTCTTCGAGGTGTCCCCGATCGATGACTTCGGCGAGGGGAAATAGATAACCCGAGGTGGAGGTCGGTGAGGTAAAGGCGATGGAGCGGCCTTCCAAATCGCTCAGGTCCTCGATGTCGTGATCGTTGAGGGTGTACCACTGAGAATAGTAGTAGGGATTGCCATCACGCTCCTCGACGACGAGCAATTCGGCGTCGGCCATCGTATGGGCCATCATATAGGGAAGACCGCTGAAGTAAGCGACGTCGGCGTTGTCACTGCGCAACGCTTCCACCACGGCGGAGTAATTGGTGGGCAAGAAGATTTCGACCTCAAAGCCGGTCTGCTCGCCGATAAACTCGGCGAAGCGCTCGGTGTCCA
>CAYQBU010000216.1:0-5789 GCA_964415785.1 uncultured Bradymonadales bacterium | reverse complement strand
GGCTCGGCAGCTCGTCGTGGCGCTCGATCTCGGTCTCCTTATAGCGCCGGATGCGGCCGTTGGAGTGATCCGAGCCCCCTGGAGGATGGGGCTCGACGAAGTCGTAGCGCACGATATAGCCGTGATGGCCATCGTAGACCCAGAAGGCATTGTGATCCTCATGGGCGATCCCCATCGAATAGGGGCTCCCGTGGAGCATATCCAGGTGGCTCCCGTTGACCTCCGGCGTCGGCGGATCGCCGACCGCGCCGTGGATCTCAAAATCACTGGACCACATCGACGGCCCCGCAAAGGTTCCGCCCTGATAATTGGCGTCCTGGACCCCACACCCCGTGGCCCAATGCCCGTTTTCGCTAAACGCCATCGACGTCGGATCCGCCATAAAATGCATGTCGTTTCCGTCGCGAATATGCTCGCTCTCCATCTCTTCAGTCCCCACACCAAAGAGGGTCACCGTCGAGCCTCCGCGCATGGAACTATCTTCGTTGAGCACCCACAGCTCATCGGCCCGATCCGCGTCGGGGTGAAACTCCAGGTCATTGGGGTCGACGACGTCGTCAGAGCCATCTGCGATCACCGTCAACTCCGGGGTGTTGACCACGATCGACTCTGGATCGTCGCCTCCACATCCCATCGCCCCCGCGAACATTGCTCCACCGGCCAGTACTGACGCTATCGTCTTCATTCCTTGCTTCATAAATCATCCTCGGGTCAATCGGGGTCATAATCAGGGCGACAAGCTCATCGCGAACTCCCATCAGTAGTGGTTTTCACCCCATTTTCCAAACCCATCTCCTCGGATCCCTCGATTGACCCTCGGGAAAACCCCGGTCACTCACCTTATGGACGGCTCTTTACACCAGCGCATCGAGGGGGCTACTACCTCGATGCTCTCGGCCCTTCAGACCTCGATATTAGCCAGGAGATAGCATGCCCTCCGACATCCCTCCCGAATTCTGGTGGGGCGCCCTCCTGGCCGCTCTGCTGATGGGCTGGTTGGTCTGGCTGGCGGCGGCGATCCGCCGCCGCCTGGCCACCTGGCGCCGCTCCCGACGCGGAAAATCCGCTCACCGCGCCGAATCCAAGGCCCTCCAGCTTCTGGAGGACCAGGGCTTTGAGGCCGTCGACGACCAGGCTCGCCAACAATGGGAGATCATGGTCGACGACGAGCCCGTGACCATCGATCTCATCGCCGACTGGATCGTGGAGCGCGACGGCCAGCGCTTTTTGGTAGAGGTCAAAACCGGCGAGCATGCGCCCTCCATCACGCATGCCGCCACGCGCCGCCAACTCCTGGAATACCACCACGCCTTTGACGTCGATGGCATCTACTTATTGGACATGACCCACCGGCGGCTCCGGCGGGTCCATTTTCCCACCGGTCACCTCGATCATTAGCGGAGGCGTCGTCACTGCATCGCCGGCGCCTGCACTCTTTTTAGGCGCTCTTCGAGCTCCTTGAGGTCATCGACCAACAGGGTCCCCAGCTCGTCGTTATCTACTTCTCGAACCGAGGCCTGGGCTCGCTCCAATGCCTCCCTGGCCCGCTTCGGATCGCTGTGCACGTAGCTTCGCGCCATCGCCTCGTGAGCATACCCCTCATAAAAGGGCTTGGAGCCCGCCTCTTGAGCCCAGTCCAGCGAGCGCTTCGCCCAATGACGCGCCTCCTGCGGACGATCCACCACCGCGTAGGCCCGGGCCAATAGCCAGGTCCCCACGCTCTTATTGATCGCCGTCACATCGCTTCGCTGGCACCAATGCCATAGCGACGTCGCCGCGTTGAGCACCAGCTTGTCGGCCAACGCCGGGCTGGGCTCCTCTTCGTATTGGCCGATGAGCTCCCAGGTTTTATTGAAGCATTTCGGTGCAAAATTGCGGTGTGCCTGTGCTTCCAATCGCGCGTTCTGATCCATAACCACTCCATGGCATGAAAGTCCTGTGATTACCCGAATGCTGCTGCTCATCCCCTGTGGCGTGCAGAGCCCCTCTCAGGACGCCTACATCTCCAGCGCACCTGAACCGTCTCCAGACTTCACTCCCGCCTTTTTACTACACTTCTTTTGAGGACGCCCTATTGAAACGCCTGCCCTTCCAAATTACAAGGGCGTAGTCCACAACGCGACGTCGCGATCCTCATCTCCTCACTTGACCGACCGGGAGTCCCTTGATGTCCCATCAGCTCCGCCAGCCCATCTTCGGCGATTGCCACCGCATTCATATGGTCGGCGTCGGCGGCATCGGCATGAGCAGCATCGCCGACATCTTGCTGACCTGGGGCCTCCAGGTCTCGGGCTCCGATCTCGACCCCGGCCCCATCGGCGAGGCCCTCGAGCAGCGAGGCGCCACCGTCTTCCAGGGCCATCGGGCCCACCAGATCGGCGACGCCGACGTCGTCGTCTACACCAGCGCCGTCGACCCCCACCACAACCCGGAGACCCGAGCGGCCCTCGACCAGGGCCTACCGGTCATCAATCGCGCCGACATGCTCGCCGCCATGACGCGGCGTAAATTCTCCGTCGGCATCGCCGGCACCCACGGCAAGACCACCACCACCACCCTCACCGGCCACGTGACCCGCGCCGCCGACCTCGATCCCACGATCATCGTCGGCGGCCGCGTCCAGGGCTTTGAGCAAAAAAACGCCGTCGCCGGCCGAGGCGACACGGTGATCATGGAGGCCGACGAATTCGACCGCACCTTCCTCAAGCTCACCCCCGACATCGCCGTCATCACCAATATCGAGTGGGAGCACGTCGACATCTACGCCGACCTCGACGACACCCGTCAGGCCTTCCTCGATTTCGCCAATAAGGTCCCCTTTTACGGCGCCACCATCGCCTGCGTCGACGACCCCCAGGTGCGCCACATCCTCCCCCACATCGACGGGCCCATCCTCACCTACGGCCTCCACGACGACGCCGACGTCCAGGCCAACAGCATCGATCACCAGGGCTTTGACACCACCTTCGACGTCCTCCATCAGGGCACCTCCCTGGGCTCCTTTCGCCTGCGCGCCCCCGGCGATCACAATATCCAAAACGCCCTGGCCGCCATCGCCGTAGGCCTCAAACTCCAGCTTCCCATCGAGTCCATCCAATCGGGCCTCGCCGACTACCGCGGCGTCTTTCGCCGCTTCTATCGCCGAGGCGAGGCCGACGGGGTCCTCGTCGTCGACGACTACGCCCACCACCCCACGGAGGTGCGGGCCACCCTCCAGGCCGCCCGGGAGAGCTTTCCCGACCGCCGCCTGGTCGTCGCCTTCCAGCCCCACCTGTACTCGCGCACCCAGAAATTCCATCGCCAATTTGGCCAGGCCCTCACGGAGTGCCAGCGCCTGCTCGTCGCCGACCTCTACCCCGCTCGCGAAGCCCCCATCGAGGGCGTCGACGCTCAACTGGTGGCCGACGCCGCCGCCGACCTGGGCCACCCCGACGTCACCTATATCGCCGACCGACCGGCCCTCCTCAATCACATCCTGGAGACCTGCCGCGACGGTGACCTGCTGCTGACCATGGGCGCCGGCGACATCACCACCCTGGGCGCCGATTTTCTCAACGCCCACCGCCCCTGAGCCCCCTTTTTGCCATGAGCGACGACCCCCCTCCCATTCGCGACGCCGCCACCCTGATCCTGCTTCGCCCGGCCCCCAACGGGGCCTTTGAGATCTTGTTGCTCCGACGCGACTCGGGCCACGAGTTTATGGCCGACGCCTGGGTCTTTCCCGGCGGGGCCCTCGACGATGGCGATCGCCACGACCAGGCCGACCCCTTTCGCCTCGCCGCCATCCGCGAGACCTACGAGGAGTCGGGCCTTCTCCTGGCTCGCCCCTTTCAAAGCGACGCCTATCTGCGGGCCCCCCAGATGCCCGATCCCCACTGGCGCCAGCGTCTCTACTCCGGCGAGGCCACCCTGATGGACCTCGTCGCCGACCATCACCTCAGCCTGGCCCTCGACGCCCTCTGGCCCATGGCCCATTGGATCACCCCTCCTTTCGAATCCCGCCGCTACGACACCCATTTCTTCGTCGCCCGCGCCCCCACGGACCAGCGCGATGCCTTCGACCCTCACGAAATGAGCGATAGCGCCTGGTGGTCGCCCACCGACGCCATCGACCGCTATCGCGACCAGTCCATTCGCCTCGCCCCTCCCACCCTGCGCATCCTGGAGCGCCTGCGCCCCTTCGACGCCATCGACGACGCCCTGGCCCATCTCTCGTCGCTCCCCACGCCCCCCTCCATCAGCCCTGTACTCTTTGAAAAAGCCCCCCATCCCACCTTGCTACTTCCCGGCGATCCCCTTCACCCCGCCGACGCCACCGCCGACGACATGCCCCAGTGCGTGACCCGCATGATCCTGCGCGACGGCCAGTGGTACTCCGAGCCCTCCCCGGGCCCGGAGTAGCACCGCCGATCCCCTCTTCGTTCAGTCCACCCACAGATCACTGGCTTGATTGACCAGCTCCAAGAATTCCACCTGCTCCTCATAGCCATCGTAGCGACTGGCGTCGGCGATATCGTGGATCTCGTCAAAACGCGCCTCATCGACGAATTGGCTTCCCCTCAAGGTCGCCCCGAACTCGGCGACCGCCGCGGCAAATCGAAACCCCTTGGACATCTCGTCGAAATCATCGCCCACGTAGCCTCGCTTGATATATTGGGTCTGAAGCTCTGTCTCATCGGCGTAGGGCGCTCGGTGGCGAAGCCTCAACTCCGCCAGTAGCGCTTCATCGGGGTTCTCCTCGTGGAGCTCCACCTCATAAAACGCCGTCACCCGATGCCCCGGACCCAGCTCTCCGGCGTTGGTGTCTTCATCATCGAACTCCTCATTGTCCATGACTCGCTTTTCGTATCCAATCAGCCGGTAGCGCTCCACGGCCGCCTCATTGAACTCCAACTGGGTGCGCACATCCTCGGCGATGATCTCCACCGTCGACGGCAAATGCTCTCCAAAGATACGCTGCGCCTCTTCCACGGTGTCCACATAAAAGTAGTTGCCGTTACCCTCGCGGGCCAACCGCTCCATCGTCGCGTCCCCAAACCCGCCGTGGCCATAGCCCACAGAGGTCAAGCTGATCTCCCGATCGCGATAGCTCTTGACCAGATCCACCAGCTCGTCGCCCGTCGCCCCCACATTGAAATCCCCATCGGTCAGGATCACCACCCGGTTATTTCCACCCTCGATAAAGGCGTCTTCCGCCAGGTCATAGGCGTCTATAATGCCCCCCTCACCCCAGGTCGAACCCTGGGCCACCAGGGAGTCGATGGCGTCGCCGATCGCATCTCGATTGCCCCCAATCTGCGTGGGTTCCAGCACCGTATCGCTACCGCTTGCGTAGGTCTGCATCGCCACTGAATCGCCATCTCTTAAATACTCCACCAGCGTATGGAGCGACTCCTTGGCCAGGGGCAACCGATTGTCTCGATTCATCGACCCCGACACATCCACCAAAAAGACCAGATTCGTCGGCTTCATCTCATCGATGGACATCTCTTTTCCCTGGATGCCCAGGCGCATCAAATGCCGCTGTTGATCATCGGTGCTCCCAAAATAACTGGGCCCCATTTCCATATGGATCGAAAAGGGCTGATCATCGGGCTCCGGATAGTCGAAACGAAAGAAGTTGATGAATTCCTCGATCCGGACGCTCTCCTCCACCGGCAAATGACCCTGATTGAGAGCACGCCGCATCATCGTATAAGACGCCGTATTCACATCGATCGAAAAGCTCGACGTATCTTCCTCTGAGGCCTCAATGAACTCATTTTCCCCAAAATCAATGTGGTCGTCTT
>CAYQBU010000215.1:0-5799 GCA_964415785.1 uncultured Bradymonadales bacterium | reverse complement strand
GATCCGAATAACCAGCCGGACCCGGGATCCAGTGACGCAATATTGGTGGGGGAAATGATTGGCAAAATGATGGACTTTCAGAATGTGGGGCAGACCTACGGCTGTGAGTGCGAGACGGCCGATGACGATAGCTTCCAGCAATGTCTCGATGAGACCACGATCAGTGATGCCGATCGCGATGATTCGGTGGATTGCGTCGTCGGTGTGATCGAGGATCACGATGTTGAGCCGCCGCAGGCAGCGGTGGACTTTTTCCTCTGCATGGGTGACGCAATAGACACGGCATCGGCGTGCATGGAGGCGGTCTATGATGACTACGCGGATGTATGCAGCAACGAGGCGGCGATGGATGCCGGAGAATGTCAGATGGGAATAGGCTCGGCGCTCGAGGTCTGTGAGGGGCAATTTGAGGATGCCGACGATGATGGGACGGCCGATGACTGGTTTGACGATCTCGACCCGAAGATGGATGAAGCGGGATGCATGGACGCCATGGACGGCATAGACGGCATGAGCGGAACGGACGGCGGGATGTGAGCCCATCCTGGTTTGGGGGGGCCGGCACTCATCGTATGGTAAATAAGAGGTATTGGACCCATGACATCAGCAGTGGAAGTACCGCGACTCAATGTATTTGGTCAGCCGCTCAGGGCCTGTTCGCATGATCCGAAGACGGGCTTTTTTCGCGACGGGTGTTGCGCCACGAGCCCCCGGGATCGGGGAAAGCACGTGGTGTGCACTCGGGTGAGCGAGGAGTTCTTAAACTTTTCAAAACAGCGGGGAAACGACCTGATCACAGCGCGTCCGGAGTATGACTTTCCGGGACTGACCCCTGGCGATCAGTGGTGTTTGTGCGCCGCGCGGTGGAGGGAAGCACTGGAGGCCGGGGTGGCCCCGCCGGTGGTGTTGGAGGCGACTCATCAACAGGCGTTGGAGGTGGTGGATATGGAGGACCTGTTGCGCCATGCGCTGGATCTTCGGGAGTGAAGGGGAAGAGCCAATAGATTTCCTGGGGGGAGTTTTTCGTACCATTTTAGCCCGGATTGTGGACGACTCGTCTGCTGCGGCTCCTCAAAGCCGAGATGCCTTTATCGCACCCCTAAGGGCATTCTTTTGCGATGAGGTGGGGACGGCGGCAGTGAGCTTCGATGTGCAGAGCCAATTTCTGGCCTTTCGATTTAACCCCGAATTTTGGGCAAGTTTGAACCATTCTAAATCGATGGCGATCGACGCACCCTGATGGGCTATGGTGGGACCAATGTTCATCCTTTGGAGCCCCATATCGCGCGACAGGTGTGCCGTGGCGGGGAGTAGCCAGAGCGGTGGCACTGGTTTCTCACCGAGGATGGCACGGAGCGGTTGGTGCCGCGAAAGTGGAGGCGATATTGGTTGGAGGAGTTTTAGCCAGGGAACGGAGCTCAGGTGTCGGAAGGAGGGCTCAAGTGGGTGGGGTAGAGGTAGTGGTCGGCGAGGTTGGTGACCGCCTCTTTGCCGGCGAGGCGCTCCAAGAAGGGGCGAGCCGGTTCGTTTTTGCGCTGGCGAGTGAGAAAGATGTGCCTAAGTTCGCCAAAGTCGTCGCTCGCCCAGGGCCCGGAGAATTCTTCGGCCCAGGCCTTTGCGAGGGCGATAATGGGTTCTTGGAGTGTGGCCACAGACAGCTGTGCCTTTTTGCCGGGCCGCAAAAAGATCAGGTCGTCGGTGAAGGCTTTTCCGCCCCAGTCGGGGGCGGGCTCCAGGGAGTGATTTTCGGCGAGGGTTGATCGAAGGGCCTGCAACGCTTCGCGGGCCGGTCCGTGGCTTCCGACCATGTCGGCGACGAAGAGGTGAACGGCGTCTCCGAAGACCAGCAATTCGAGGGCGAAGATCGGCCCTCCCGAAGAGAGTGCTGGCAAAAAGACGGCGTTGACGACCTGGACGCGATCGCCGCCGCGCAATCGGGCCACGCGGGCCCAGTCGAGCCCAGCTCCAGAATAGGCCCAGGGATCGAGTTGGACAGAGGTCCCACCGAATTGGCCCTGGATGGCAAACGATGGATCCAGAGAGACGGGCTCCGCCCCCTGGTTGGCCAGGATGGATCGAAGTTCATCGCCGATGGTGTCGAGAATGCAGGTCATAAGTGTTGCCTGGTGAAAGCGATTTAGAGAGCACAGATAAGGATGTCCATGCCCGGTCAGTCAGGTGGTCAGCAAATGCCGGTAGTCCTCGTATTGGGAGCCCGAAGCGAGCTGGGGAGGCGCTTGCTGCCCAAACTCGCGTCGTCATCGTATCAGACGATTGCCACCAGTCGCAGCCCGCAGGCGCCGTCGACGGAGCAGATCCGGTGGTTGGAGGGCGACCCGGTGAGCGAGCGGCCGGCGTTTTTGGACGCGCTACGAAAAGAGCTGGATGGTCGGCCATTGGCGGGGGTGATCAATCTACTGGGGTCCTGGATGAGGGGAGAGCCCCGCAAGGTGTTGGTAGAGACGTCTCAGTGGCTGGCCGATGCGCTGCAACCGCTCGCCGGGGATTCGGCGTCGGCGGTGTATGTCAGTGGGACCGCGGTCTATGGGGATCGGCCAGGAGAGCGACTAAGCGAGGCGTCGCCCACAGCGCCGAAGAGCAAGATGGGGCGGTGGCTGGTAGCGGGAGAGTCGGTGTGGACAGAGGCCGGATTTTGGTCGGCGAAGATCATTCGCTTTCCCCACCTCTACGGCACGGCGGATGACCGGGTGATGGGGCTCATGGCCAGCGGTGATTTTTTCGTGCCCGGCGACGGGGAAAATATCACGCCCCATCTGCATTGGGAGGACGCCGCGGAGGCGGTCTGCCGGGCATTCGGCGCGCCGGCCGGGATCTATCACTGGTCCGATGGCAGCCGGAGCACCCTGCGACAGTGGTGCGACTTTATCACGGAGCACCGCGGTATAGAGGCGCTGGTGAGCTATTCGCTAGATGAGGCGCTGGAGCAGGGCGTAGCGCGACAGTTGGGTCCTCATATGAAGGATCGAGATGTCGTGGCCGAGCTCTACGCCGTAATGACCGCTCATGTGGATCTGGACACCAGCGCCACGGCGAAGGCCCTGGAGTTGGAACTTCAATACCCCGATCCATTTCCAGTGTTGGATGAGATCTTAATAACCCCCGCCGAAGAGTCAGCGTAGAGGAGTCATCTTGTGGTAGACCGGGCAGCGAAGCAGGAATATATCGAAAATTTGAGCGCTATCTTGGGCAAGATCGAGAGCCATTTCCGGGAGGCGTCGGGGTACGGGACCATCGATGGGTTCCAGACGCGCTTTCAGGACACCCTGGATCCAGAGCTCGAGCTGGAGGCCTGGAGCACGGATAGGCTGCGGTATGGGCGAACCCTGATGTCGCTAAACGACGAGGTACCGTCGATGGCCAGCGCCCTGCTCATCCCCCGGGATGAGTTGAAGTGCCCGGCGCTGGCGATATTAAATACATTTGGCGACGAGGGCGTGGGGCTGGTGCTCTACGATATGTATCCGCTGGGAGACGAGCCGTCGCCACCGGCGGTGGAGAAAATGGCGGCGGCCGCCAAAGAGACGCGCTCCGGTCGGATACCGTTGCAAGCACTGCCACCGGCGATGCGCGCCTCCATGGGGCCGGAAGTGTGGATGTGGAGGGGTGGCACCTATGGCGACATGATGGGGACGGTGGAGGATCTGGAGTGCCTGGTGGACATCTGGCTCCAGGCGCTGGAGGAGGCCGACGAGGTCGGCGAAGAGGTCAGGGATCGACGGGTCGAGAAGAGAGAGCAATACCTGGCCGGCCTGCGAGCGGCGGAGGCGTCGGCTCGGGGCAATATGGGCACCATGTTGGGGAGCGAGGAGGCGGTGGAGCCCTTTCTCACCGAGTTTTATTTTCCGGAGTTGTAGCGGTCAGTCTGATTGACCTGCGGCGTGAAGCCGCAGGGGTCTATGCCTTGAGCACTCGTTGACGGTGCGTCTGACGCGCCTTGCCCAACACGCCCTCGGCTTTACAGCCGGCTATCGTCAACGTCGGCCTTGCCGTCGATAAGGGCGTCAGTGTGGTAGAAGTTATTGTTCACGAGCTCAAAGTCGTCGACCGAGCATTCTCGGCCGTCGGCTTCCACCATGGTCTTAATGATCGCTGGGCCGCTCGATGCCGCTGTCGGCGAGGTACATGGCGTCGCCATTGGTGTGGAGAAATCGGGCGAAGCCCACCACCGGTTTGTCCCCGGAGTGGTCTCGTCGTTGACAATCGGGACTCAGGGTCTACGCTTCCGGATGTGTTCAATGGAACACGTTAATCATGAATACGCGCCACCGCGGTCGGAGAATCAAAGAGCGGTGGGCGCCAGACTCAATGGGTGATGCCATGCGGCAATTCTGCTTTTATATTCGATTGCGTTGATACGTGAGAGTCGTTCTAGCTCCGATTATTCACGGGACGTCTACGAAGTCTCATGAGAAATCCGGGCCAGGCGCTTACGATATTGAGCATCCTAACCCGGAATATTCACGATTCGTTTACTGCGGCTCATCAGAGCCGATATGCCTGCATTTTCACCCCAAGGGCATTTCCTCGCTTTGCTCAGGGCGCGTGACAACGTCTCGTGAATAATTCGGGCTAATTTCTAGAGAGCAAAAAGTTCTCGGGGTGCGGTGCGATCGCAGTATAGAGACGGAATTTGCCGCATTTTTGTATCCGCTGAAAGGTCGGCGGAGGCTTATTTTGTTGTGCTGTGATGGTCACCGTCTCCCGAATTTGAGGAGAGGTAAACCATGGTAGAAAATAAGAAAATGCATATTCAACAAGATGGTGAGGAAGTTGCGAAGGGATTGGTGGTCGCCGTGCAGCGGCTGGAGCAATCGGATCGCGACCGGGCGTCGTCGCTCGAGGAGATGAGTCGACTGGCGGCGACACTGGGTATCGAGGTGGTGGAGACGGTGGTGCAAAAGCGCCGGACACCGTCGACGGCGACCTATGCGGGCAGTGGAAAGCTCGAAGAGATCGCGACCACCGTTGAGGAAGAAGCGATCGATACGGTGCTCGTCGACGATGCGTTGCGGCCTCGTCAGCACGACTCCATGGAGAAGGCCCTGGGGGTCGCGGTGCGCGATCGGGCCGATGTGATCTTGGAGATCTTCGAGCGCCAGGCGGGGACCAAACAGGCCCAGATGGAAGTAGAGATCGCGCGACTGCGCTACGAATTGCCTCGGCTGCGAGAAGACGAGGTCTATGAGGGACGCCGCGGCGGCGGCGGGCGCGGCGAGCGGGGTCACACCAACGTGGAACTCGGCAAGCAGCGCATTCGCGACCGGATCGCCGACCTCAAGGAGTCCCTGGCTCAGATCCAGGAGGTCGAGGAATCGCGAAGAAAACAGCGCGAGCAGATCTATCGAGTATCGCTGGTGGGCTATACCAATGCCGGAAAATCGACCCTCATGGACGGGCTCTGCGAGATGGGCGAAGGGGCAGAGGACAAGCTCTTTGCCACCCTGGGCACCACCGTGCGACGCCTCGATCCACCGACCACGCCATCGGTGGTGGTCACCGATACCGTGGGCTTTATTCGCGATTTGCCCCACGAACTGGTGGCCTCCTTTCGCGCCACCCTGGCGGAAGCGGCGGAGTCCGATCTGATCGTGGTGGTCGTCGATGGCTCCGATGAAAATTGGCGCCAAAAGCTACAGGTCACGGAGCAGACCCTCGACTCCATCGGGGCCTCGTCGGTGCCCAGGCACCTGGTCTTTAATAAGATGGACCGCGTCGATGAAGAGGGCCTGCCAAAAGGCGCCGACAAATACGACGACGCCCTGGCCTTGAGCGCGCTCA
>CAYQBU010000214.1:958-5825 GCA_964415785.1 uncultured Bradymonadales bacterium | reverse complement strand
CTCCTTGTCGCGGTCCTCCTTATTTTTCTTTGCGCCTGCGATAGCGAGGCCGACGCCGATTCCACGCCTCCCCTATCGATCGACGTCGAGCAGCAGTTGATCCTCCCCGACTCCATCCCTGAAGTGCGAATCCCGGAGGGTCACCGCATCCTTGCCGACGAGGTTGAACTTCGCTTCGAAGGCGACCTCGATGGTGACCCCTTCGATCGCTCAATGACTGCCGATTTGAGGCGATCGGGCCAAACCGGGCCCCTCTATGCCTCCATCGACGCCGCTGAAGTCCTTTGGCCCCTCTTTTCTCCGGAATCGGGCTCCACCTTCTCCGGCACCTTGAGCGCCACACTTACCGATCAATTGGACGCCACCTTCCACGGTGAAACCCCACTGCAATGGGAATTTCGCGACGAGCTCCACCCCGAACTGAGCCTCCAACCCCCGGATCAGGTCTTTAGCAATGAGGTGATCCCTGTCGAGGGTTACGGTATTCTTCGCCCCGAAGAGGGAGAGTCCATTGCCTTCATTGAAGAGGGCCACGTCCTCACCGATGGCGGTCACAGCGTCGACTTGTCTGGCCAGTCTCTACCCCTGCAATGGGAGGGCAGCCGCGAGCAATCGGCCCTGAGACTTCCACCGGATCTCATCGGCGTACGCCCCGGCCAGCTGGAGGCCCAGATCCGCTTCCGAAATCATCACCGACTGGGCGGTGTCACAGACCAGTCGGAAGCCGCACCTCATATTTCAGCCACCCTATCCCCCTCCTTTATCGCCGACCTCGCCACACCCGAGGTCAGCCGCGGCCAACGAATCGAGCTCCAGGGCCGCGGCCTCCTGGCTCCGGAGGATGCCCAATCGGTGGAGATGGAGTTTCGCCTTCAGGGCCAATTCCACCCCTACGATGCCGACCAGGCTCCAATGGACTGGACGGGGTCTGACACGCTCTACCGCAGCGCCCACCATGTCGAGGAGGGACGCCGTGCCGACCTCGAAGCCTGGTCAAGGGTCGAGGAACGAAGCCTTCGGGGGCTGGCGGCGATGCCCGGCACCTTTGAGGGCGAGATCACCCCCCTCTTTTACGACGACCAGGGCACCTACGAAGGCCTGGGATGGGACGGCGAACTCACCATCACTCTCACCCATCAGGCGGTGCACCTGAAATACCTCCCGGGCTTTTCCATCGCCCTGGAGCGCTTTGGACTTCGCAACGTCGACGGCGCCATTCGCGACCACATCCTGGAAGTCGTGCGCCGCGACTACGAGGGCATCAATATCAGCTTCTCGGCGTCCGCCCCCGACGATTTCATCCAATACGCCACCGTCGAAATCGGCGGCCCCGATCCCACGGGCAGCAACGCCTTTGGATTCGACAACACCTTCCATGACCAGGCCAAGGACACGGGCAATCTCTATCTCGACAACTACCTGGGAGGTATCAATCCCGACAGCGGCGAGGCCTTCAACAATCCCTACGGCGGCGTCTTCGTGGAATCCTTCGCCCAATTCAGCCCCACCATCGCCCCGGAGATGGGCCACGCCTCGGAGCGCTTCGACGATATTTTCGCGCCCTTTATGCCCGAATTGGGCGGCGATCCCGTCGGACTTGAGGAGTGGCCCAGCGGCGACCGCCAGGCCGCCATCGACGCCGCCATATCGGCCTTTGCCAACGCCGTGGGCAACACGATCTCTCATGAATTGGGCCACGCCATGGGATTGGCCCATTTCGAAGACGATTGGGACGCTCCGGGCAACCGCTTTCACAACCACGGCGGCGATGGTCACATCATGGACTCCGGCGACCAGCGCAGCTTTGAAGTGCGCGCCAATATCGATGGGCAGGGTCCATCGACGTTCAACACCACCAACCGCCAGTATCTGGAGACCATCCTGCCCTTATCTCCCTGACTCGACGTTGCTGGCCCTTGACCCCCCATGGCATTTCTGATTGCCTAGGTCTCCAATTTCAAATGTGATTTATTCCTCACCCCTCAACCGGTGCTTCTATGTTCGATTCCCGACGATGGCTTCCCCTTCTCTGTCTCCTTTTCCTCGCCCCCGCGGCCTGTAGCGACGACGCTGCTGAAACCGGCGACGATGATCTACCCACCAACGCCGACGTCGACGCCCCTCTCGAGGACCTGAGTACACTCATCACCGAGGACACTCCGACCAACACGGAGCTCCCCGCCGAGGCCAAGGCCGACGCTACCTTTCCCACTCAGCACGACCTCTTAGAGACCCAGTCACCGGTCAGCGATCAGCAGAGCCGCGGCATCTGCTCCGTCTTCTCCACCGTCGGGCTGATGGAACACCTCTACATCAAAGCGGACTACGACGAGGCGCCCAACTTCTCGGAGCAATACCTCCAGTGGTCGGTCAAAGAACAGGTCGGAGCCTTCCCCGAGTCCTCGGGCTCCAACGCCAACTTCAATCTCCAGGCCGTCAGCGATTACGGCGTCGTCCAGGAAGAAATCTGGCCCTATGAGGGCCGGCCCTGGACCGCTCAAGACGACGAAGCATGCGGTGAAGACACCCCTCCCGTGCGTTGCTTCACTAACGGTGAGCCCCCTGAAGAGGCTTCTGATGCCCCCGCCTACCGACTCCCCCGCGGCCGGTGGATCTCAACGCGCACCAACGACATCAAAGCCCATATGTACAACCAGAACCAGGGCGTCGTCGTCGGCGGTGACTTCTTCTACCAGGCCTGGAACCACGGCGGATCCACTCTGGAGACCGACCAGGACTACTGGCGCGAGGGCTACGTCCTCTATCCCAACCAGGATGACCTGGACGCCAGCCGCGAAAACCCGGTGGGCCACTCCATCCTCCTCGTCGGTTGGGATGATGACCTGGAGGTCGAGCGTCTCGACGGCGATGGAGAGGTCATGCTCGATGACGACGGCGAACCGCTCACCGAACAGGGCTTCTTCATCTTCAAGAATAGCTGGGGCACTGGCAGCTTCGGCGTCAATAACGAATACGGCGACGGCTACGGCTTTATCTCCTACGACTACGTTGAGGAATTCAAATCGGGTCGCGTCGCCGGCGTCCCCGAAGATCGCCACATCCCCGCCCCCACCCCGGACTGCGAAGACGACGAGTTGCTCTGCGACGGCCAATGCATCGTCATCGACGAATCCAATTGCGGCGAGTGCGGCTCGACCTGCGAGTTGGGACAGATCTGTGAAGAACAGCAATGCATCGACGTCGAGGGCTCTCTGGAGACCTTTGGCTACGAGGGCGATGAGCAGACCATCCCCGACAACGACCCTGAGGGCCTGACCACCGAGGTCGAGGTCAGCGACGCCGGACTTGTCCAGGAGGCCAACGTCGAGGTCTATATCGAGCACTCCTACAACGGCGACCTCCAGATCACGCTGACCTCCCCCGAGGGCACGGCCGTCGAACTCATGGAGGCCGACGGCACCCCCGGGGAGGACGTGATCGCCGAATTCGATCTCGACACCGTCATCGGTGAAGACCCCAATGGCACATGGACGTTGGAGATCGTCGACGACGCCAAGTACGACGAGGGAAGCCTCGTCGCCTGGTACCTCAACCTGGTGCACTGATTCCCAACTCCACCACCGACCCAACCGCCCCCATCACCGGGGGCGGTTTTTTTGTCGTTAAAACCCCTCGAAATACAGGTCGTAGATGGCATCTCCATCGGTGGCGATTTCCACCATCATCGCCTCTCCAGACTCGGCGACCATCGAGATATCGACGACGTCCCCATCGCCGCTGATGATGTCGATGAGGCCCCCGCTCCCCTCGTAGATCCCGACATCGACCGACCCCTCTCCCTCCTGCGGCGTAAATTCACCCAACCACTGCGTTCCTCCGGCCTCCGCCTCGGGAAGCACATAAAAATCGGACTGCCCGCCGCAGGCCTTTAGCCCCATCGCTTCAATCGACATTCCACTGCCCAACTGGGCGGCCTGTGTCGGGCTGTGGTTGCCAGCAAATTCATCATCGACCTCGCAGCTCCTACTCAGCATCAGGTCGTATTCATTGGCCGTCGAACTGGTGACCACCGACAGGTAGTGAATCCCACTCTCCTCGGCAGTGGCGACGATGCTCTCGTCATCATCGCTGGACCAGCCCTGGGCGATACCGCTTCCCCCTGCCTCTATATCTCCGCTCTGTCCGGGTCCAAAGAGCGTCATATCCAGATCTCCCTGCGCATGGTCGAACCACATATAGGCGTCGAAGACATCGCCCCTCAATAACTCCATGGCGTAGATATCGCGGTCCTCATCATCACAGATTGCCCGTCCCTCAAAGACCGAGAAATCGTCGAATACCAACTGCGCATTGCCAGGCGTGCTGTGCTGGCCCGGCGGATCGAGACACTCCGGCTCGTCGGGCTCCACATCGGCCCCGTCCAAACGGATATGATAGGGCAAATCGTCACCCACCACCCGAACCTGAAGCGCTCCGGGCCCCTCCACCGGCGCCGTGATCATCCCTCGGCAGGACTCGCGCTCCACCTCTAGGGGTTCCCCATCGAGCGAGATGTCCACCCGGGGTCCCTCACCGTCCCAGGGCGATACCGCGATCTGGGCTTCACCACTCGCTCCCTCGTCCAACTCCACCTCGTGGACCCCGGGATCATCGGAGCAACTCTGAAATGGCCTCCAATCACCGTGGTCCAGCGACGGAATCTCTCCTCCCCCCGTCAAGCACTCGTCTTGGTCGGGACCGTAGGCCACAAATCGGTACCACTCCTCGCCCGGGGCGCAGGCAATGCCCTCCGAACCGGAGGCATCGGAAAATAGGCAGATTTGATAGGACACCACCGACGAATCGCCACTGCTCACCAGGGGATTGGGAATGTGGGCCCGCGCCTCACCTTCTTCGACCTCTACAC
>CAYQBU010000214.1:0-948 GCA_964415785.1 uncultured Bradymonadales bacterium | reverse complement strand
AAAGTCCGTTTGAACCTCCGCCGCAGCGCTCCGCGGATCGTCGGTGGTCCACAGCAAGAGTCCCTCGTCGAAGGCCGGCGTCACTTCCTCGACCTGGGCCACCACTTCAAAGGGCTCGATGCTCCGCGCTGCCTCCAAAGACTGGTGGGCGAGCACTTCCTCAAAATCACATGTACCTCCTTCCGCTCCGGGCCCCTCCCCACCGGGCTGCTGCATGACCACCGTAACCATCTGATCGATCTGGCGATCCCCGAGATCGGCGCTAAATTCAAAGCGATGTCTTCGCTCCTGGCGCTGACTCGCCGATGGCAACCACTCCACGCGTCCCTCGAAATCCTCGATCTGTTCAAAGACCGCCCCCTGAGGAGCGTCCTCCATCTCCAGGATCACCAGCGATGCCTCTCGGCTATAGACCTCGACCTCGAAGATCATCGGATCCTCTGAGGTGGCGTCGTAGAGCAAGCTCTCATCACTCACGAACCGCGACGCCTCATCGCCGCTGTCCACGGCGATCGCCACCCCTTTTTCGGCGGACAGCCCATCATCATTGCTCACCCGAAACCCCACCTCGTGAGGTTCCTCTTCCGTGACGTCGCTGATCAAGGGATCCCACCGAAATACGGCACTGTTTTCGTATTCTTGAAAGGTGGCGCGCTCCGGAGCGTCGAGCACCTCGAAGTCCAGTTGCCCACCCCGGGCATTGGTGGCCGTGAGATGAATCAACACCACGTCCTGGCCCGCCGTCACCTCCAACTGCGAGCCCACATCGAGGATCAACCCCGGCGCCTCCGCATCATCATCGCTACATCCCACCATTGCGAGGGCTATCGACAGCCCCACCATCGATAGTGCCGTCGTCCATCGCCTTCGCATCGCTTGTCCTCGTCGTCCAACCTAACCCGGATTATTCACGACTCACCTACTGCGGCTCATCAGAGCCCAGATGCC
>CAYQBU010000213.1:4146-5831 GCA_964415785.1 uncultured Bradymonadales bacterium | reverse complement strand
GGCACGTGGGGAGACACCGTCGCCTTGCGCGTCGGAGTAGGGTTCGGTGCATCACCTCAATGACCATCGAATCCACCCCACCCGGCCACCGATCATTAGGGCCACGCCATCCCTGCCTATTACTACGGTTTGCGGGTCGATTTTTCCTTCTTTTCAGGGTTTGAGACCACTCCATTATTTCTACGGCCGTCTCAGGGGGGTTCGCGCCGCCCATATCTCCATCTTCTCTCGCCCGGGGAAGTTGACCGCCCACTTCTGATTTCTGTCTTCTGACTTGCGCCCCCAAGACATCACCGCCTCACGGCCCCTCAAGAAACCCCTTGATCTAACAACAATCCACCTATAAGCTATCAACACAGACCGCAATAAATGCCGGGGCAGCTCTCCCCTATATCTGCGTACCGACAAAGATACGACCGAGAGCACTTTTAAGAACGAGTTACTTATACTCCTTTTTCGAGGAGTATAAGCAATCGGGGGTAGCACACCTCTATAAAAAAAGGAGAAGAAAATGGGACGACTGGATATTCGATGGCGGATTTTCGCCATATGCGCCGCCGCTACATTGATGATGACCGGAGGCCTATTGGGATGCAGTAGCTCCGAAACAGCGCAAGAGAAGGAGGAGGAAAAAGAACATGAATATGCGGCTGAACTCCATCAGATGTGCGCGGCTGCCGGGCAGACGGAAGATGGTGAGATGACGGCACTGAATTGCTTTGGACCCCAGGATCCTTCCGGAAAGACATCGACTAGCGGTGATCTGGAGTGGCAACCGGGAGCCTTTCACGTGGTCAGTCAATGATTTTCGACTGGCCCCAGAATTGATGTGTATCTTGATAGCTTGACAACATTAAGGAGAGTAAAATGAATCAGAAAAATCGCAGTTCAGTTTGTCAAAGGATCGTCTTCTTTGTCGTCGTCGCCGTCAGTGGTCTATTGGCGTTGCCAGCGATGGCTGAAGTCCCTGTCAGCATTACCCAGCAGGGCCGAATCATGGATGGCGATGAGCCAATGACGGGGTCCCAGAACCTGGAATTTTCGCTGTACGACTCCGCCACCGACGGCAATCTGTTGTGGAGCGATCAAATGACCGCTGACCTCAATGACAACGGGGTCTATACGGCCGTACTCGGCGGGGATGAAAACCCCCTGGACGCCACGATCCTTCAGGATGGTGAGGTCTTTCTTCAACTGTCGGTCAACGGCGACGAATTCGGGGACCGACTCGAATTGACGTCCGTGCCCTTTGCGGCGATGGCCGATTCCTCCCGCATCGCCGAGTCCGTGGTCGACGGTGGAGTCACCGCAGATGCGATCGCCGAAGGAGCCATCGGTTCCGACCACGTCGACACCATCGACTGGGAGCAGTTGACCGGGGTTCCCTCCGAGCTCGAGGAGACCTATGACGCACTCGATGAGCTCGGTTGTGGTTCCGGACAATTCCCGCTGTTTAACGGAAGCTGGGGATGTCAGGAATACGACCCCGGCGAGACCTATTCCGGCGATGACTTCGCCCTCTCCGATCAGTCCTGTGGCTCCGATGAGGTCGCCGCCGGCATCAATCCCGACGGCACCATTCACTGCGTTACGGACCAGGACACCACCTACTCCGGTGATGACTTCGCCCTCTCCGATCAATCCTGTAGCTCCGATGAAGTCGCCGCTGGCATCAATGCCGATGG
>CAYQBU010000213.1:0-4046 GCA_964415785.1 uncultured Bradymonadales bacterium | reverse complement strand
GTCGCCGCTGGCATCAATGCCGATGGCTCCATCCACTGCGTCACCGAACAGGACACCACCTATTCCGGCGATGATTTCGCCCTCTCCGGTCAATCCTGTAGCAGTGGAGAGATCGCGACCGGGATCGACGGCAGCGGTGGCATCGAATGCGCCACCGAACAAGATACGACCTACAGCGCTGGAAGCGGCCTGAATATGTCGAATGAGGAGTTTTCGCTCGACAATAATGCTGTCGTTAATTGCGAAGGCGGCACCTGTCCGGTTGGTCAGTCGTCGAGAATTTATTTTGACGGCGATACCGACGGCGACTCTCACATGGGAGTAACCTCGGTCACCTTTTGTAATCCCCTTACTGGCAGCTGCACGACCAATGAGTGGATGTCTGTCGGTCGAGACTTCAATGTCGAAGGAGGTGTCGATGTCGATGACTTCGTCAGCGCTAACTTCGCGGATCGCGAAGCCGTCTTTCCCATGCATTTGCAAACGGAAGATAATGGATGGGAAGGACTGGCCATCGAAGCCAACGAGGATCACGAACATGGATGGTCCCTGGCCACCGGTCGAAACTCTGAAAATCTCCGCTTTAGCTTCAGCGATGACTTGAGCAACACAGATGATCTCAACCAACAGGCCATTCTCCGATCTGATGGTGACCTGAGTATTTCCGGTACTCTCTCCGAGAGTTCGGACAGGAATTTGAAGGAGGATATTGAGTATCTCGACAACGTACTCGATGACGTTCTTTCATTGGATGCCGCCGAGTATAGCTACATTAACTCCAACGAACCTGGGGAACGAGACTTTGGCTTCATTGCGCAAGAGGTCAAAGAGGTCTTTCCCGAGGCCGTGACATATGACGACAAGATTGATCAGTATGGATTGACATACTCCGGCTTCAGCGCCCTGGCCATCCAGGCCATCCAAGAGCAGCAGGAGATCATCGACCAAAAGACCACTGAGGTCGACAAGCTGCGCAGCGAAGTCGATGAAATGGAGAGTCGTCTCGACGAACTCGAGTCCCGCTTGTGAGTTCCTCGCGGCACTAGCTACTTAATCACTCCCCCCTGTGGGACCAGCCCACCGGGGGGAGCCTCCTTCGCTCACTTTTGCGACCCCGGCGGCTTCACGCCGCCGGGGACTCAGACTGACCAGCTAGTGCTGCCTTCCACCTTTTTCCTGGGCCGGTTTATCCCGCCCCCATAATTTTAGCGATCACCGCCTCCTCGGCCTTTTGATTGATGATCGCCTCCACGATGATGTCCAACTGATCTCCGTCATCGATGCCATCGACGATGGCAATCAATTCGTCTCGCTTCTCATCGTCGTCGAGCTCCGCCAACCAGGCGTTGATCGTCGCCTTCTGCTCCTGGAACCCCTTGTCGGACTTATCCGACTTGTCCTTCGGTGGATCCTTATCATCGTCTTTTTCGGGGCATTCGATTTCGAAACTGATCGTATCCCGGTCCCGAGACTCGATATCGCCGTAGCCCTCGCGTTGATACCAGGCCTCAAAACGGATCGGCGCTCCCTCCTCGTCGAGGCGGTCAAACACCTCGACCTCAAAGGCATAATCAGCGTCCTGGTCCGGCAGTTCATACTCCACGCATTGCTCCACCACATCGCCGTCCTCCTCCAACCCAATCTCCGTGGGCCCTTCCAGCGGTTGCGGCCCCTCGACCTGGTTCCAGCTAAATTCCACCGGATCCTGGTCCTGATCCACCACAGTGGCGCAGAGTTGGACCGTGGCCGGGCAGGTCATCGACGTCGACGGCTCCACCGCCATGGACTCAATGCGCGGCGCAAAATTGATGATCGGTGCCGGAAATAGCACGGACTCCAGTTTAAAGGTCTCATCTAGAAAGAAGAGCACCTCCTGTAGACCCTCAACGCCCAGAGCAATTTCCACGGAGTCTTCGCACTGAAGTGGCATCAAAAACTCCAGCTCGTTGCTCGCCTCACCGCGCCTCCCCCTGGCTTCAGCCCCATGGCACTCCTCGACGATCTCTCCCTGCTCGTCGATCGCCTGGGCCTCCACATCGTAGACTCCAAGCGGCAGGGCAATGGTTGGAATGAGATAGAAATGCTGGGAACCAAGCGCCACCGGCAAGTACTCGGTGACCTCCAGCGGGGTCGGCTCCTCCTCAAGTGGCATATTGACGATCAGACCCATCTGTTCGTCCCACTGCCGAAAGAAACTCAACCGCACACCTGCCACATTTGTGCCCTCTCGCTCACCGACCTCCTCGCGCTCACCGACCTCTTGTGGCTCTTCGACCTCCCGTCCCTGGCTGACCTCTTCGTCCTGGACGCCTCCAGGGCTTTCATCGCTCTTCTCCTCTTCCGTGACCGACGAACCCTCTCTATCAAAGTCGTCATCTCCATCGCTCTCCACACAGGCCATTGCAGCAGCGAATACAACGAGAACACAAGCTAAGACCACCCGATTGCTCATACTTCCCCCAGATTTGGATATTGATATACCTCTTTGAATCGCCCCGGCTTGCAGGCAAACGTTGGCGATTAAATCTATCCACGCCGCGCGATCTTCCAAAGATCGAATGTTGACCCATCACCAAGCCCCACCGCCGCAAACCATGCCCGCCCCGCAGGCGCCGGAGTGGGGTTCGTTGCGTGATCTCGATTTGCACCTCCCATTCCCCTATCATTCCTCTATCACCACTCTAACCTCGACTTTTTTTTCCGGGCACCGTCATGCGCTCTCTTATCGACCGCCGACCGAAGCGATCCGCCAGAACCGTATGCGCCGCTCTACTCGTTGGTTTTTTCGCCTGGCTGCTGATTCCGGCATCGGCCAACGCCTGCCCTCCCCCGGATTGTGAGCGCTTCGGCTACTTCGGCGTCGACGACGGCGCTGAAATCCCCCCCAACGCCGACGGCATCCCCTGGGCCCCGGACAGCCATAATGGCGATTTCCCGGCACCAGACAGCGAGCATATTCGCCTGATTCGAGACCCCGATGGCGCAGCTGAGCAGCTCGACGCCACCGCCGAAGACCTCGACGAATTTCCCTGGCTCGTGGTTCCCGACGAGCCCTTCGACGGCGGAGAGTCCTACGAGTTGCAGGCCGCCTGCCCGCGCTACGACGCCGACCAGGCCTCCTTTGAGACCCTGCGATGGACCACCGCCGACGACGAGGCGCCCCTGCCAGAAGAGATCGGCACCCTTGGCATCGAAGTCGAAGAGCTCACCGAGGCCACCATCGCCGCCAGCCCCGACTGCTCCGTGGAGGCTCCGCTCTACCTCGTCGATCTGGAGGTCCACCTCGCCGACAGCGCCATCCCCTGGGAAGGGGCCCTCCAATTTGAGACACTGGTCACCGACGACGCAGGGGACACCGAAGTCTGGAGCCCCTCCATTGGCCTGAGCCGCGAGCACGCCCCGGGAGCGAGCTGGATGGGCCGCACCAACGAGCGCCTCTACACCCACTGCGGCGACTACAGCGGCGCCGTCGACGGCCTCCAGCCTGGCACCTACGACGTCACCCTCTCGGCCACCGTCCCCGGCGAAGAACTCGCCCTGGAGACCAATCGCGTCGAGGTGACCCTCGAATGTCCGGACAACGGCGATAACGGCGATAACGGCGATAACGGCGATAGTGGCGACGACAACGGCGATGACGAAAACAACGGCGATGACGATGATTCCACCGTTGAGGAGTCCTCCGAAAACGGCAGCTGCGCATCCACCACCGGCACGTCGCCGACCTCCCTGATGGTTTTGATCGCCCTGGTGGCTCTGGGAATGATTCGCCGATCATCGGCGGTAACTCAGTCGCAGTGAGCATCACCAACCCCACCACCACCGCAAACCCCACCCGCCCCATCGAAGCCCCATGATTCTCCCCACGGTCGTGGGGAGACACCGGCGCCGAAGGCGACGGAGTGGGGCACGCCGTGAAACCTCACAGGTTCATCGCCCGGACCATCGCCCTCCGAGTTTCATGAACCAGGGGTTATCGATCCCCGAGGTCATTCCACCTCCCCCGTAGCTGCCAGTCTTTCTCACCGACGAGCCGAGCTCGTCGG
>CAYQBU010000212.1:0-5855 GCA_964415785.1 uncultured Bradymonadales bacterium | reverse complement strand
TCGAGGATATTTACCGCAGGGCCTACCTCAACGCAAGTGACGAACCATGAGCGACTACCCCGATGAATCCAAGCCCTCTAATGGGGCGGACTCTCCCTCTCCGATCGCCGAGGCTCGAAAGAAGCTCGAACAGGCCCACCGGCGGTGGCAGAAGACTCAACGCCAAAGCCAGGAAGCCCTCTCCGAGGTCGTGCAATCGATCACCGATTTGGCCCGTGCCATCGAAGAGCATCCCTCGTCTGCCCCGATAGAGCCAGAAAAGCAAGGGACCTCTGCTCCGTCGTCAGATCCACCTCCCACCCCGGAGAAGCGCGAGAGGCCGGAGACGCCGAAAGTACCCGAGCCCACCTCGGATACTAACCCTAACAACTTACCGGCGGAGCTCCATTCCCGGGGCATATCAATTCCCTCGCCAAAGAGAGACCAAAGTCCCTCCTCTTCGACTCTGGCGCCCCCAAGCGCACCGGATCAACCGCCGGCCAAGCCTCGTCCTCGACAGCGGCGCCACCGCATTGACCTCGACGAACCAACACTGATCGAGGCGACAAGACCGGAGTCGCCATCGCCCTTTCCCGGCCTCGATCCCTCCTCCAAGATCGTGATCACCAACGATGGATTCGGCGTCGCCCCTGCCCTCAACGAGATCCTCTCCCAGAAGGGGCTTCGCGTGCGGGTGGAGAGCCGTCGCCCGGAACTGGCCTCACCGGCCGACGCGATCATCTTCCTGGGCGGACTCCGAGCCCCCCGCGATCTAGACGACGCCATGAGCGTCATCGACGACGCCGTTCACACCGCCGAGCGAATGACCACCCGTCTGATGCAGCCCGACTCGTCCTTTATTTGCGCCATCGACACGGCGGCCAGTTTTGGCCTCGAGCGCTTCGATCCCGTCGCCGCCCCGCTGGGCGCCCTGGTGGGTCTGGTTCGACTCCTCGACAAGCGCCATCCGGGCAGCTCTACCAAGCTCGTCGACATCGACGGCGGTCGCATGGAGGGCCCCCAGATCGCCGAGATTTTGGCCCAAGAACTCCTCGAGGGTGGTGCGCAGTCGCCCATCGCCCTCAGCAATGACCACCGACGTACCGTGCAGTGGGCGTCTACCGAACCGGACGCCCATCCTGCCAAATGGCTGACCGACACCCCGGGGGCCCTGCTCTACATGCCCGGCCCGTCGGGCATTCTGGCCACCTCTGTAGAGCGGCTGGCGATCGCTCATGAATTACCCGTCGCCCTGCTGCGGCGCCGCCACGTCCCCGCCGAACTGATCCGTCGCTTCACGGACAGTTCCATCGAGACCCGCAAGACCAATTACGACCTCAATCACCTCTTTAATGTGATGGATTTTCTCGACGCCCTGCGCAGCGATTTCGGGCCCATCTCCGCGGTGATCACCGAATCGATCCCCGCTCAAAACCCCGACGATCTGCCGCGCTGGGAGGTCATGCGCCCTCCCCTGGATGAATTCAATGCCCTGCTGGCGATGACCATCAACGACCCCCTTCAGCTTCTGGGCGTGGGCATCGGTCCGCGCACGCCGCCGGTGATCACTTCCGCCCTGCGCTATTTTTCCGCTGCTGAGAGCCTGCGGCGCAACGATAGCCTCCGGGTGCGTCTGGCCCACATGGAATCCCCGTCGCCACAGGGCCAACAGATGATGGACCCCCGCGATTTTGCGCTCACCGAGTTTTTGGCCTCCGCTCAGCCATTGCGCGCCGAGATGCGCATCGAACCGCCCCGCTAAATCAGGGGATGCGGGGCACCAGCACATCGTAATTGCGTTCTCCGCCGTCATCGCGCAATAAGATGCAGCGCTCCCCTGCCGAGGTGGTGCCCTCCGGACAGATAAGCTCCACCGTCGGCCTATCTTCGAACCCCGCCGACTCGCTTTGCCACACGTGATAGACGGCATTGCGGCTATCGAATTCGCTGCGCAACCGCTGACCGGATACGCGCGGCACATCCGCACGCTGCTGGGAATCCAATCGCCCCACATCTCCGCCCAACGCCAGACGCGCGATATCGACATCGGGCTCCGTGACCTCCCAACTCAGTTCATGGGCCTGCCCGTCGTCCAGGGTCAGGCGCTGGACATCGCCGCTATCGACGCCGCGAAGCCTCAATTTTTGGCCCGCCGGCACCGTCACCCTCCGATGGCACTCCACCAAACGCATCCCATCGATCGAGATTGCCTCCTCGCCGTCGGGACAACGGACGGTCAACTCCGCGCTCTGACCACAACTTCCCAGGTCCGCAGACTCCGCGTCGGGATGCTCTACGGCCATCATCGCTTGCTGGCGTTGCACGGCATCGCAATGTCCCATGTCGTCGTAGGCCTCGATGATGAGCCCCATCACCTGACCCGAGGGTCGGAGCCCGTAGGCTCGAAACAGAGCCTTGACCGCCTCCTGGGGCTCTCCTTCGGCAAGGGCCCTCAACCCGTCGCCATAATAGATGCCGTAGCGCTCGTTAACCTGTGATGGCCCCGTTTCCGCCATCGCCGGTGAGGCCGCCATTGCACCAAGTCCCACCGCCATCGCCACCATCAATGCCATCGCCCTTTGCCGCATCTGCGTCGTCCTCGTCTTGGGTCGACCTTTTATCGCATCGTCTCTATCCACTGAGTCATATTAACACAGCTACCATTTCCCTTGCGACCGGCGCCGCTTGTGTCTAGGTTGCGCCGCAGGCGCCTCGCCTCTCACCACCCCCGCCATGAGGTTTTTATGTCCGACGATCTAGCAACACTGGTCAAGCGCGGCAAAGCCAAGGCCTTTCATAAAGAAGTCCGAAAGCGTCTTGAAAACGACGGCTCCCTGGTCATGGAAGCCGCCACCTTTTCTGAGCTCACCCTGACGGGCTTTGATTTTTCGGACCTCGACATGAGCTATTGCGCCTTTGAGGATTGCACCCTGTCGCAATGCCGTTTTGTGGACACCACTCTGGAGGGTGCCTTCTTTGATAGTGTCACCCTCCTTCAATGCATCTTCGAAGAGGGCAACGTCGATGGCTGGGCGATCGACGCCAGCACGATCGGCAAATGCACCTTTAAAAACCTGGCCCTCGACCGCAATGAGTGGATGGACTCCCGCTTCAATGAAGTGACCATGGAGGACATCTCGTCGGAGGCCTGGTGGATGGAGCGCGTGACCTTTGAAAAGGGTGCGTGGAGCGAGGTTTCCATCGACGAAGGTGCGTGGTCGCACGTGACCTTCCGCAATATGTCCATCGACAACTGGGAACCCGGCGACCTCACCATCAAGAATTGCTACCACGTCGGCGCCACCCTGGACGCCGAATCCTGGCCCGATGGCTTTATCGAAAAATCAGGGCGTCGAAAGGCACTCTAAAAGTCGGACTCAGCTCAGCCCAGACCTCGTGCCACCATCTCCTGAGCCACAAAACTGGCCACGTCTGGGGCCGTGGTCCCGGGCCCGAAGCCGGCGTCAAAGCCAAGCTCCAGGGCTAACTCGTGGGAAATCCGAGGCCCACCACAGACCACCACCAGATCTGCGCGCATCCCCTCCGCCTCCAACATATCGGAGAGTTCCGATAAATTCTTGATATGAGAGTCGTTCTGGGTCACCACCTGGCTGACCAGCAAGGCGTCGGCGTTTCGCTCCACGGCCTGGCGAATCAACTCTTCATTTTTGACCTGCATCCCCAGGTTGACGGCCTCGATCATCGGATAGCGCTCCAGACCATACTCCCCGGCGTAGCCCTTCATATTCATGATTGCGTCGATCCCCACAGAGTGGGCATCGTCGCCGGTGCAGGCTCCAAGCACCGTGATCTCTCGACCCAACTCCTGGCGAATATACTCATTGATCGCCCCATAGGACATCTTCTCCGTCTCCACCTGAGCGACCTCGATGGTTTCAAAATCGACGGTCTCTCGACAGCGCGCGTAGACGATAAAGAAGGTATACCCCTCGCCCAGATCCTTCATATGGTAGACCTGAGGTTTGTCCATCCCCATCTTCTTGGCCACCCGACGGGCCGCCTCCCGGGCGCGCTCGCCAGCGGGTACAGGCAGCGAAAAAGACATCTGAATTTGCCCGTCGCCCAGGGTGTCCCCATAGGGCACCACGGCGCTCAAATCGGGTTGTCTGGGGCCCTCTAGCTTGTCTTGAGTCATTGCTCTTACTCCTGCGGCGCCGCTTGCTCCCATTGTCCAAATGGGCACTGGGCGAGCTGCGAATTATAGTAGCGCTCATCCCCGCTGACTTCCTCTCCCACCCAGGATGGAAGGGTGACGTGCTCATCGGCGGTGCTCAACTCCACTTCCGCGAGCACCAACCCTGCGTTGGCCCCTTCGAAGACATCGATCTCCCATAGATGCTCGCCGACGTCGACGAGGTACCGGGTCTTTTCAACGGGCTCGCCCATGCAAAGCGTCTCCAGCATCGCTTCCGCTTCCGCTCGCGGAATGGCGTACTCAAACTCGGGCCGAACCAGCCCCTCGCCACGCCCCTTGATCGTCAACACTGCTCGCTCATCTCGCAGACGCACGCGCACCGTTCGCTCGGGGTCGAGGTTGAGGTATCCCTGACGAATGGCGGATCGATCCCTGGCCATTGCTCGCCAGGAGTTGGCCTGGAGCAAGAACTTTCTCTCGATCTCCTGGTTGTCGTCGCGTTCACTCATCGGCTGTCCCGATTGACCTTATAGGTCCCGTGTTAACCTTACGGCTTCCCCAATCATCAGTTCTGCCGGCGGGGATTCTCGCTTCGGCAGTCGAGCGGCGAACGTCGCACGGCTGGCAGTCCGGGGTCAACTCATCAACATCGTTTTGTTGAACCACCGACGAGGCCTCCATGACTCCCCAATTTCGTTGGGCACCTTCTTCCCCTCCGATCGCTACCATCCACCGCCACATCTGCGGCGCCCCCGAGCAATGGCCCTGCCCCAAACTGGACGCGTTCTCGCCATCGGCGAAAGCTTTGGCCCTTGACCACTGGCGTGCCCGGCTCGTGGCCACCTTCCAGAGCGTGCGCCAGGCGGCATCCATTCATCGGTGGCTCCTCGACCACTACCTGCCCTTTGATATTCAGAGCGCCCAGACCTACGTGATCAGCGAACTCAATCGCCACCTCGCCCTTCTGGGTCATCTCGTCGTGGAATTGGGTGCGCCGAACCAAATCGAGGTGCCCACCGCCTCCCGATCGACGGACACGCCCTCTCTGAGCGTTCAGTTGACCTGCCTCTTCGGCTTCAATCTTCCCATCTCACATCCCCTCTACCAGAGCCTGGCCGCCGTCAGCGACGATGAAGCGATCGCCGAGATCGCGACCATGCTCGCCGATAGTACGGAAGAATTGATGGCTCTGGGCAAATTGCTCCTCGCCTGGATCCACCGCCGCACCGACCCCCCTGAACTTCACCTCCGCTCCTCCCAGCTCTCCTCCTTGATGGCTGCTTTTGAGACGGCCATCGGTGCCAACCCCGATGTGCTCGACCACCTGGCGGGTCAAGAACTCACCCTCACCCGGCGCGACGACAACCCCGGAATCCTACCTCAAAACGAACGCCAAATGATCTTCTACGCCTCCCTCAGCGACGGCGTATTTAACCTCTTTGAACATCTTGGTTTCCAGCCCCTCGACCTCTTTCATCAGCGCGATAGCTCTGCCGATATCGAGACCTCTTTTCCCATCGTCATCGCCGCCTCCGGCCACACTCCCTCACCGAACCACCGTATTCACTAGCCCTCCATTAGCCCTTCAGCCCTATTCCGAACCCGGCTCTAAAATCCTGAGAATTCCCTCCGATATACCGCTCTGTCGCCGCCAACCCCCCTTCCTTTTACAAGCCCCCCCGGTTTCTGTAACGTTAGTCCTCGATAGCAATGCTAATTC
>CAYQBU010000211.1:4037-5856 GCA_964415785.1 uncultured Bradymonadales bacterium | reverse complement strand
GGTCGAGCCACTCGTCGGTGGTGTTGACCATCTGGCCGCTCTCGATGGCCTCCATCTCGGCGTCCATGAGGCGCTGGAGAATGGCGACCACTTCGTTTCGCTTGACCTTACGGGTGGCCGTTCTGGGAAAGTCCTCATCCCAGAAGCGGATGACCTGGAGGCGTTGGTGCGAGGGGCCGCGAGAGCCCTGGACGCGGAGCCAGTCGCGGATGTCGGAGCGCGTCTCGGCGATGGTCTCGTCGTCGACATCGTCGGGGAGTTCGACGCGGATTAAGGCGGCGACGCGCTCCGAGCCGTCCCCGTCGGGGAGGCCGACGATGGAGATCTCTTCGATGCCAGGGCATTTGCCGTAGAGGTCTTCCAGGTCGTCGGGATAGACGTTTTTGCCGCTGGAGGTGATGATCACGTCCTTTTCGCGGCCCACGATGACGAGGTTGCCGTCGTCGTCGAAGGTGCCCAGGTCGCCGGTGTGAAGCCAGCCGTCCTGAAGGGTCTGGGCGTTGGCGTCGGGGCGTCCCAGGTAGCCACGCATGACGTTGGGACCGCGGGCAATGACCTCGCCGACGCCGTCGTCGTTGGGGTCTTTGATGTCCACTTCCATGTCGGGAAGAGCGCGGCCGACGGTGCCCGGGCGCAGGCCATATTTGGGGCTGTTGACGGTAAGCACAGGGGCGGCTTCGGTGAGGCCGTAGCCCTCGTAGAGATCGAAGCCCAGGCCGTGGAAGGTCTCCAGGGTGGAGTCGGGCAGGGCGGCTCCGCCGCTGACCATGACGTCCAGGCGGCCACCAAAGGCCTTGTGAACGGCGCCAAAGAAGAGGCGGCCCAGGTTAAGGCCCAGGCGCTCGCGAAGCTCGGTATTGAGCGAGGTCAGGTAATCAAAGAGGGTCCGCACCGAGGCGGGGGCCTCGTCGAGTTGCTGCTGGATACGCCGCTCCAAAAGTTGCCACAGGGCGGGTACGCCGATCATGGCGGTGACGGGCGTGGTGTTGAGGGCTCTGGTAAGCTCCTCGGGAGTCAACTCCTCGAGGTAGGTAATGGTGGCACCCCGGGAGATGGGCATCAGGAGGCCACAGGCAAACTCAAAGGTGTGATGCAGGGGCAAGACACTGAGAAAACCGTCGCGTTCGTCGACATCGAAGGTCTGCTGAAGGTTGCTCAATAGGCTGGTGAAGTTGTGATGCGAAAGCATCACGCCCTTGGGCTCGCCGGTGGTGCCAGAGGTAAAGATGAGGCTCGCCAGGGGATCGTCGTCCTCGGCGTCCATCAACTCGGCGACAATGGCGTCGGAGGTGTCGGGAGCCTCGGCCGGGGGGATGAGGTCGATGGTGGTCTCGTCGGGCAGAGCCAGCGAGAAGAGCTGAGAAAAGGTGATGGTCTGAGCCGGCAATTCAGCCTCGCGCAGGGCCTCGTCGAGCTCGTCTTGGACGCGCCCGGCGACCTGGTCGCTGAGGCAGATGAGGCGGGCGCGAGCGGTCTCGGTGATATTTTGAAGCTGGTCGACCGTGGCGTCGGCGTCCACGGGCACGGCAATGCCTCCGGATTTGAGGATGCCGAAGTAGGCCATCGACCAATGGGGTCGGTTCTCGGAGACCAGCAGGGCGGTCTGTCCGGCGCCGAGGCCCAGGCCATCGAGGCGCTGTGCGGCGCGCCCGGCGAGGTCGCGAAGATCGTCATAGGTGTAGCGCTCGACGATGCCCTCGTCGTGGTGCTGCATGGCGATGCGTCGCGAGAAGTTATGGGTGGAGGCGTCGAAGAGCTCGATGAGATCGTCGTAGGTGTAGGTGTCCTTTCGAGAGGCCGACAGCTTGGCCTCCAGGGC
>CAYQBU010000211.1:0-3937 GCA_964415785.1 uncultured Bradymonadales bacterium | reverse complement strand
GGCCTCCAGGGCTTTGATATGGCCGGCCCGGAAGGTGGGGGCGTTGTCGTGGATAAAGGGCATGAAGAGATCGAAGATCTTTTCGGTGATGGAGGTCATCTTCTCCACCGAGCCCAGTTGTTTCTGGACGCCATCGACGGCCTTGCCGAGGCCCCCCAACGACTGGGTGGGGAGCTTGCCGAGTAATTTTTTGAGACCGCCGGCGGCGCGGTTGATGCCCGGCGCCGATCGGCGACTGAACGTGTCGCCGTCGACGCCCCGGGAGGCCATGGACTTGAGCAGGAGCTTTTGCCATCCCGGCGTGCCGACCTGTTGGTCGATGATCTGGCGCGAGGCGAGGCCGGTAAGCTCGATGAGTCGGCGCACGGAAGTGGGGTTATGGTCCGAAGAGCCCAGGTGATAGACGTCGTCGTGGCGCCCCTCGATGAGGGCGGCGCCGATGCCGATCATGGCCCCGGCGACGTAGTCCACGGGGATGACGTCCAGGTTGACGCCCGGTTGGGTGGGCACGAAGCGGTGGCCTTTGCAGACCAGAAAGCAGAGCGGCGCGGTGGTGTTGATGCCCTCGTTCCAGCCGGCCTCGGGGTATTCGACGGCCGACTCAATGACGGCGGGGCGAGCGATGGCGACGTCGACCTGGTCGCTGGCCTCGGCGAGGATCCGCTCGCCCATGGACTTGGTATAGGTGTAGATATTGGGCCAACCCCAGAAGTCGGCGCGCTCGGCACCCAGGGTCGATAGCTGGTCTTTGACCCAGCGGCGGCGCGCCCGATCGACGGCGGCCTCCAGGGCCTCGTCGTCGTCGGGGTTGAGGTTGTTTTTGATCAGTTGCTGGCGGGCCTGTTGGTGAAAGCGAACCCGGTGTTCCTGGTCTTCGGCGCGGGCCTCGACGCCCTCGATGAGCTGGAGGCAGTCGCGGATCTCCTGGCGATGGTCATAGGGGGTCTGGAGTTCGTCGGCGTTGGGGTAGAGGTGTTCGTGGGGGAAGACCTCTTCAATTTTGCCGGAGCGCTTGCCGCAGACGAAGGTGGTGGAGACGTGGAGCAGCTTGGTTCGGCCCTGGCCGAGGTTGACGAAGTCCAGGACATGCTCGTTGGAGAGGGTGTTGATCTCCAGGGCGTTGCGGAGGTTGGGGTTAAAATTGGTGAGGCCGGCGGAGTTGATAAAGAGGTCCAGGCCCTTCGAGATCTCTTCGGCCTGCGCCTGGCGAAGGCCCAGATGGGGTTTGCACAGGTCACCGTCGACAATGGTGACCTTGTCGTCCAAAAAGTCCTGGTAGCTGCTCCCCATGGACTCGCGGACCGGGTCCAGGGCCTGGCCGCCGGCGACGGAGGTCTGGAAGCGCTCTTTGGCGGTCATGTCGGAGCGACTTCGGATCAGGAGGTAGAGCTGGTCGAGGTCGGGGTGGAAGCGCAGCAGCATGCTGACGACGACTTTGCCGAGGAAGCCCGTGGAGCCGGTGACCATGATCTGGCGTCCCGAGAGGGTCTCGGCGACGGAGAAGAGGTCGTCGCTATCGACGGGGCGCGCATAAGTGGAGGCGCCGTTCGAAGAGCCGTTGGTGAGTTGAGACATGACTTTCTACCTCAAGAGAGGGTGATAGGGACTGCAAAATAGCAGGCTTATTCGACGTCGGCGACCACGAATGGGGGATGGTGCATGAGGCTGATGTCGGGGTCTGGTCCGTGGTCCTCGCGGGCCATTTCAAGGGCCTGGTCCATGGTGTTGGCCCGTTCCCAGCCCAGGCGTTTGGGCACGTGTTCATTTTCGGCGCCGACGACGATGACGCGACCCACGTGGTGCTGGCCGTTTTCGGCCCAGTACCACATGTAGAAGGGGTGAACGCCGTGGTAGGCATTGCCGCGGCGGAACATCTCGACGTAATTGGGATTGTTAGCGAATTCCTTCTCCCATTTCTCGCCCATGGTCTTGCTGCATCGGGTCTGGGGCAGGACGCGGTTAAAGAATTCAATATAGCTGGGATGATGGTCGGCGTCGAAGTCATCGTAACAGGGGTGGGTGACGATGAGGGTGCCGCCCTCTTTGATGAGGGGCTTTCCGCGATACATATTGAAGAAGTAGCCAAGAGCCATGACCCGAACGAGCAGGGGGTTCATGATGGAATTGACGTTGTAGGGGCTGGCAAAGGGAACGCCGTAGACGACGACGTCCGATTGGCCCTCGACGGAGACGGCGTGCTGCTGCCAGCACTTCTGGAGGGTTTTTTCGTGGACGGCCTCGGTGGGGCCGGCGTGGACGCCGATGACGCCGTAGTCGGCGGGGATTTTGTGAAACATGGTGCGCTTGGCGGCGCGGGGAAGGTTGTCGAGGGTCCATTTCATGGACTTGAACTTGAGGTGATCGGCGCCACTCCAGGTGCTCTCGGGACGGGCCAGAAAGTCGAGCTGGTCGTCGTACATCTTGTTGTTGAGCGCCGTCTCGATGTGGAAGATGTCGAGTTTGTCGTTGAGGAAGCGGCCCATGCGTTCGTTGGAGCTGTAGAGCTCGCTTTTGTCGGGGTCCATATAGGAGTCGGACTTGAGGATCGTCTCCGGGTTGTGGTGGTGCTGGATGGCCTGATAGCCGGAGAGACCGGTGCCAATGGACTTGAAGCCACCGTTCATGGGCACGAAGTTGACGTTGACGTAGATGAGGAGGTCGCTTTCGGCGGCGCGGCGAACGATCTGGACATCTTCGCCGTGATCGGTCTGGCCGAGGATGACCATATTATCCTCGTCCTCGGCGTCCATATTGTAGAGGGTGTTGGGGTAGTGCTCGCGAAAGATGTCGGGGCCGACCATGCGCTTGATCTCGTCCTCGCTCATGCGCCGATGGAGGGCGAGTGCGATGATCATCTCCACGTCTTCGACGCCGTGGTCGGTGAGCATCTCAAGGATGATCTCCAGGATGCGCTGGCGTACGTCGGGGGTCTTCATCGCCGGCAGAGGCACCGAGATGTCGTCGATGGCGATGGTGACCTTCATGCCCGGTTTGAGGCGAGCAAACAGGGGTTTGGCGTCGCCCTCGGGATGGTTGATGGCCGCTCGGATGGCGGCGTCGACGTTGTCGATGGGCTTCATCGGGGGGTTGGCGTAGAGCACGCGGGTGCCGGCCGGGAATTTATGGGTGATGAAGTCCTCACCGAAGTGGAGGAATTGTTCCGGGGAATCCTCGGTGAGATACTCAACCGTATCGTAGTTATGGTCGGACATGGGGGAGACCCTGTATGAAATAGCAAAAAGGAAGAGCCCGGAGGGGGCGCATCAAAAAATGGATCATTTCAGTTCGAGCACCGGCCAGTCGTAGGCGCGAGCGTTCTTCTTCATTTCAAAATCGGGGTTGACGGCGCAAGGGTGGCCGACGACGGAGAGGAGGGGAATGTCGGAGCCACTGTCGGCGTAGGCGAAGGAGCCGTCGAGGTCATAGCCCTTTTTGTCGGCGTATTGACGGACCCACAATGCCTTATTGGCGCCGGCGATCAAGGGCTTTTCCAACTCGCCGGTGGCGATGCCGTCTTTGATCTCCAGGCGGTTGGCCACGAAGTGGTCGCAGCCCAGGAAGTTGGCCAGGGGCTCGGTGATGACGTCCAGGGCCCCGGTGATCAGGATTTGATCGTGGCCCTGGCGACGGGATCGCTCCACCAGGCTGGTGGCGCCCTCAAAGATATTGGGCCGGATCACGTTCTCGAAGATCTCCTGGCCCAGGACCACGAGGCGGTCCTGACTGTAGCCCTTATAGTTTTTGTAGAAGGCTTCGTTGAACAGGGCGCGGTCGAATTTGTCGGCCGCCCAGTACAAGGGAAGACTGGCCAGGAGCCCGGCGGTCTTAAAGACCTTGCGTTTCCAACTGGGAGCGTTGATCGCGTAGTAGGCGTAGGCGTGGACGACGTTGGTTTTAATCAGGGTGCCATCGACGTCGTAGAAGGCGGCGGTCTTGG
>CAYQBU010000210.1:0-6100 GCA_964415785.1 uncultured Bradymonadales bacterium | reverse complement strand
CCCCAACAACCAGTCCGACCCCAACAACCAGTCCGACCCTCCTTCGGCGTCGCTCCCCCAAAACTCCACTCTGAGCCCCGCCACCACCGTCGGTCAGGACTCCTCTCAAAACTACCACCTCCGCCTCTATATCGGCGACAACCCAGGCTCTGGTCGCACCCAGGGGGGCGATCACCGCCTGCGTATGGGCGTCGGATCACCCATCCCCGCAGACCAGGTCGACCTCGACTAGTCTTGGACCATCATCGGAGTTTTTCTCATGCTTCAGCGCACCTTCTGCCTCTTCGTTCTCGTCCTCGTCACCAGCCTCACGCTTTCCTCCACCGCCGCCGCCGATGATCAGCCCCTGATGATGCCCATCAACGGCTTTCTCACCGATACCGACGGTGTGGTCATCGACGGTCCCGTGGACATGACCTTTTCGCTCTACGCCGACGCCACCACCGACGACTCCTTCTGGAGCGAGACCCTCCCCGTCGACGTCGACCAGGGCGTCTTTCACGACTACCTGGGCTCCACCGAGCAACTCCAGACCCAGCACCTCAAAGATCATCCCGGCGCCTACGTGGCCGTCGCCATCGACGGTGACGACGAGATGGAGCGCTGGCCCCTCGGCGATGTCCCCTACGCGGCCGTGGCCAACTTCGCCCATGACGCCGCCACCGTCGGCGGCCTCACCCCCGACGAGCTCGCCCTCCAGGGTGCCGACGACCTCCCCTTCGACGACGGGGCCACCAACCTCGACGCCACCAACACCCAGCAGGCCATCGAGGTCCTCGTCCAGCGCATCGACCAGTTGGAATCCCAGGTCACCGACCACGACACGGCCCTCGACAATATCACCGACGACCTCAGCGACCAGGCCTCCTCCGTCGCAGCCGTCGAAGACGACCTCGTCTCCACTCAGAGCGACGTCGCCTCCATCCAATCCGACGTCTCCGGCAACCAGTCTCAGATCTCTTCGCTTCAATCCGACGTCTCCGACAACCAATCTCAACTGGCTTCGCTCCAATCCGACGTCTCTGGCAACCAGTCCCAACTCAGCTCTCTCGACGATGATTTCAGCTCCCTCCAATCCCAGGTCGACGATATCGACGTCCCCTCCAACGTCGGCGATCGCCTCGACGATCTGGAGACGCTCACCGCCCCCATGTCCCGCATGACCGTCGCCGGTGAGGACTCCCTGGTCGTCGAGGACGTCAACCTTCACGTTCGAAGCGGCGCCGGCGCCACCGATGCCACCGTCAACGGCCGCGGCAACCTCATCGTCGGCTACGACGAAGTCGGGGGTTCCTCCGACAAGAGCGGATCCCACAATATCGTCTTTGGACGCGGCAACTCCTATACCTCCTACGGCGGCCTCGTCGGCGGTACCAATAATGATGTCCACGGCAATTATAGCTCCGTCCTCGCTGGCAGCTCCAACGAGGTCACCGGCTCTCGCTCCGCCATCGTCAGCGGCTCCAGCAACACCGTCGAATCTGATCGCTCCGCCATCGTCAGCGGCAGCTCGGGCACCGTCGATAGTAATACCGCGGCCATCCTCGCCGGTTATAATAACGAAGCCTCCGGCACCTGGAGCGCCATCGTCGCCGGATCCAATAACACCACCACCGGCATGGATAGCGTCGTTGTCGGCGGCTCCAACAACGAGGCCACCGGAAGTCAGGAGGTCGTCGTCGACTAGATCCAATCTATTCGTTCCATTCGACATCCCGCCCCGTGTGCTCATACTTGCCTAAGACGCTTGATATGTTGCGTATCGATTTTTTTTGAGCATCCACGGGTAGTGCTATCGCCGCCACCGATCTACCAACCCTCGTCGTCGCCGGCGCCTCGGGCTTTGTCGGCCGGGCCCTCCCCCCGGTGCTCGACTCCCAATATCGCCTCGTTGGCCTGTCGCGCTCTCCCTCCCGCGCCCGGCAGCGCCCCGGCGGCAAGGCATATCAATGGCGACAGGCCGACCTCTTTTCTCGCCGTCAGACCATCGACGCCCTCCGCGATGCGGACGTCGCCGTCTACCTCGTCCACTCCCTCTATCCCTCCGCTCGCCTGACCCAGGGGCGCGTCGGTGACCTCGACGTCCTCTGCGCCGACAATTTCGCCCGCGCTGCGGCCGCTGCCGACGTCGACCACATCGTCTATGTCAGCCCCCTCCTCCCCGATCACGACAGCCCCTCGCCCTTCATCGCCTCGCGGGTGGAAGTGGAAGCCGCCCTGCGCAGCCAGGGCACGACGGTCACCGCCCTTCGCGCCACCCAGATTATCGGCGCCGGCAGCACGGGCACCGAGATGATCTGTCGCCTCGTCGAGCGCCTTCCAGCCATGCTCCTTCCCGCCTGGAACGACACCGCCCTTCGCCCCCTCGCCCGCTGCGACCTCGTCCAACTCATCGCCGACCTCATCCCTCGCCCCGATCTCGACATCGACGCCCTCAATATCGGTGGCCCCGAAACCTCCTCCTTTCGCTCCATGATCGCCACCGTCGCCGATCTCATGGACCGCCGTTGCCGCCTCCACTCAGCCCCCGTCGACGCCCCGCGACTCTCCACTGCCTGGATCAGCCTGTGGACCGGCCAACCTCGCTGGGTGATCCGTCCCCTCATCGAGAGTCTTCGCCGCCAGGGCCTGCAGCACCACCAACCCCTGCCCGAGCCCCTGACGACGCCCTCCACCTCCGTTCGTCAGGCCTTCCAGCAGGCGCTCTCAGAGCGTGACCAACACGACACCTCGACGCTTCCCGCCGTCGTCAACAACCGATCTCTCATCGCCTGGAATCGAAACCGCGACGTCCGCGCCGTCCACCGCATGAAGCTGCCCTCCGACCAGACCCACGACGCCTCCTGGGTCGCCCTTGAATACGCCCGCTGGCTCCCACTGGCCTTTCGCCCCTTCCTCAAGGTCACCCGCGATGCCAGTAACACCCTTCGCTTCTTTCTTCGACCCATTCCGTGGCCACTTTTAGTCTTGAGCTACGACGAAGACGTCAGCCGCACCGACCGTCAGCTCTACTGGATCACCGCCGGGCTCCTCGCCCGACCCAGCGACACCGGCCGCCTCGAGTTTCGCACCGTCCTCAGTGGTCGAAGCGCCATTGGCGCCATCCATGACTTTCGCCCCCGCTTGCCCTGGTTTCTCTATCTCTTGACCCAGGCCAAGATTCACCACCTCGTGATGCGAGCCTTCGACCGCCACCTCCGCCGCATCGATAGCTCCGACGACTCTTCCCCCCCTCCTAAAGCCCTGGAGAGCTCACCATGACGCCCCCGCTCAACAAGCCCATCTTTCTCTCCGGGGCCACCGGCTTTATTGGCTCTCAACTCTACCCTCGCCTCATCGACCAGGGCTACGACGTTCGCTGCGGCACCCGATCACCAAACCGCGCCAAGCAGCGTTTTCCGGACCGCAAATGGGTCCGCTTCGACGTCGAAGACCCCGAAAGCCTCCCCCTCGCCCTCCGCGATTGTAGCGCCGCCTTCTACCTCATCCACCAGATGGCCACCGGTGGCGGCTATGTCGAACGCGAAAAACGCTCCGCCATCGCCTTCTCCGACGCCGCTTCCCGGGCCGGCTTGGAACGCATCGTCTACCTCGGCGGTGTCGCTCCCTCGGGCACCCCCTCCAAACACCTCAAGAGCCGCCTCCAGACCGGCCGCGCCCTCCGCGCCGGCGGTGTCCCCTGCCTCGAACTCCGCGCCTCCATGATCATCGGCGCCGAAAGCGAGAGCTGGCAGATCGTGCGCGACCTCGCCGCCCGCCTACCCGTGATGCTTCTCCCCTCCTGGACCGCCTCCCGCACCGAACCGCTGGCCATCGACGACGTCCTGGTCGCCCTCACGGCTGCCCTCGATCTCGATCTCGACGGGCCCCGCCGCTTCGACCTCCCCGGCCCCGAAATCATGACCGTCGAGGAGATCCTGTCGCGCACAGCCAGCCTTCTGGGCCATAACACTCGCCGCTACCGAATCCCCTTGCTCACCCCCAAGCTCTCCAGCTACTGGCTGCGCTTTATCACCGCCGCCGACTACTCCGTGGCCCGCGAATTGGTCACCGGCCTCAAGACCGACCTCCTCGCCGCCGACGATGCCTACTGGTCACTCATCGATCACCGCGATCTGGTCCCCTTCGACACCGCTGCCTCCCAGGCCATCGCCGAAGGCGGCCCCTCCTCCGCCGCCGGTCGTCTCGTGGAGCGCTTCCTCGGCGTCACCACTCAATAGGCGCGCCGCTATAATCCATAAAACGCCCCGTATCGCTCTCCTCCAGCCCCTCGATCACGGCCAGTAATTTCTTCGCCGACTCCTGGGCACTGAAAAGCTGTGCCTCATCGACCCGCCCCTGAAAGGGCTTCGACAACTGCGTATCCACCGTCCCCGGGTGCAGAGCCACGCAGATCGCCGACATCCGCCGCCGATACTGCCCGATCTCGATGGCCAACGTTCGCATAAACATATTCTGCGCCGCCTTCGTCGCCCGGTAGCTATACCAACCTCCCAGTCCATTATCACCGATGCTTCCCACCCGCGCCGAGATATTGGCGATCACCGCCCGCTCCTCGTGCTCGAAGAACCTCAACCCGTGCTTCGCCACCAATAGCGGCCCCAACGCATTGACCTTAAACGCATACACCGCGTGCTCCGGATCCACCTCATCGATCTTCTTCTCCGGCTTCATCCCCCGCGAACTGTCGTGCAATACCCCCGCTGCATTGATCAACAGATGCAGCGCCTCCACCTCGCTGCCCACCTCCTCCATCGCCTCCGCGATCGAGGCCTCATCGCTCACATCCATCGCCACAGTCATCAAGCGCTGACCCACCTCCTCCTTGAGCGCCATCAACGCCTCCGACGCCCCGGGATTCCGACTGGTGGCGATCACCTTCTCTACCCCCGGCGATTGCAGCAATTGACGCACCATCGCCAATCCCAGCCCCCGGCTCCCGCCCTGGACCAACCCCGCAATCCCACTCGATTTTCCCTCTAGCCACATCGCCATAAACCCTCGCCAATTTTTATGCCATCACCATCATCTTCCATCACCTGCTCCTGAGCCTAAACACCGCTCTTCACTCGCCCAGCGGTTGCCCGGATTCTTCGAACGGGCTTCCAAAACTTGAATCCCTTCATTTCGCCCTCTAGATTGGCTTCGGCTCAAAGGATACCTGATTTAGATGGGAGTTTTTGTGATGAAGTATTGTTATCATACCACCTTGCTAGCCCTCGCCCTGGTCCTCTTCTTTCCCCTTTCACTGGGGGCCCAGGAGGTCGAACAAGGCGCCGACGAGGTCGAGCAATTTGACCGCTTTGGCCTCGAGGAACCGGACCAGGAGGCGCTGACGACCTTCCTTGTCGGCCAGACCGGCCACGGCGCTCTGCTGGGCTTACAGAGCTGCGGCCTCACCTCCGATTGCTACGACAGCGAACGCGCCACCGCGACCTCCGTCCTCATCGGGAGCGCCGCCGGCCTCGGGGCCAGTTTTCTCTACTCCCGTCAGACCGACATCACCCTCGGACGCGCCACCGCCAAAAACTTTGGAACCGTCCTTGGTGGCGCCACTGGCTTGCTCACCGTCATCGCCATCGACGACCACTTTGATGATGCAAGGACCCCGATCTTCGCCATGATGGGCGGCCAATTCCTCGGCCTCACCGGAGGCCACTACCTGGGCCGCCATTTCCACGCCACCGCCGGCGATATCCGCCTCATGGAATCCGGCGCCCTCTGGACCACCCTCCTCTTCTCCGGCACTAATTTCCAGATTCTCGATCGCGATCCCTCCTCCCGAGGGGTGGCCCTCAGCTACATCGGTACCCTCACCCTCGGTAGCCTCGGCGGCGCTGTTCTCGCTTCACAACAACCCATGACTCGCGACCGCGTCCGCCTCGTCGACCTCGGCGGTGCCCTCGGCGGCCTCCTCGGCTTTACCGCCGGCCGCTATAGCCGAGGCGAAGATGCCACCCCCAGCCAGCGCAGCCGAGCTCAGTGGTCCGGCGCCACCATCGGCGCCGCCGCCGGCCTCGGCACCGCCTTTGCTCTCACCGCCTCCTTCGACGACCCCGACCTCTTTTCCGACTCCTCCTCCTCCACTTCGTTTGGCATC
>CAYQBU010000209.1:0-6148 GCA_964415785.1 uncultured Bradymonadales bacterium | reverse complement strand
CGACCCATTGAAGTCGGGGAACAATTCGAGCTGAGTTGCCGTCTGGCGGCCACGGAATGGATCGCCCATCTGGGCCTTAAATTCGCCATCGATACCGCGGTGGTGATCGACGGCGACGAGGTCTGGAAGAGCCGCCTCTGGGCGCTGTCCCGGGGAGCCAAGGAGGAGCTTGAAGAACGCCCCCCACGGGACTATCCCACGCCACAGCCCGGTGAGGAACCGGCGTCACTGGCCTCGGTGATCATCGACGTGCCCGAAGATATGGGGCGTCGTTATGCGGCGGTCTGCGGCGATTATAACCCTATCCACCTTCACTGGACGACGTCGAAGCTCTTTGGGTTTAAGCGACCCATCGTCCACGGGATGTGGACCTTTGGGCGGTGCTGGGCAGAGCTGGCCAACTTTGTGGAGCCCACCGAGTTGAGCCTGACCGTGCGTTTTAAGCAGCCGCTTTATCTGCCGGACTCCATGGTGGTCAGGGCCACCGAAGTCGAGGCGGGGAAGTTCAGCTACCGGGCGACCAGCGTCGACCAGGGGCGCTTCTTTTTGGAGGGAAGCGCTCAGTCGGGCGTTCCCATGAAATTGATTCAGAGCTGAAAGACCAAAAACTCGAAGATGTCCTGGATTTTGTCGGGGGCCTGGGCGGAGTTGTGGAAGGAGGTGAAGAAGACTCGCCCATTATTGATGGGGTCTCGATGGTGGGCCATCAAGGGGGCGTTCACCGTGGTGGTGGAGTCGTCGGAGCCCCGAGATGGAATTGGATCGATGGCATCGAAATCACCTTCAAAGTGGATCGTGGAATCGACCAGGATATCGTCGATGAAAATATACTGGCTGGGCATTTCGATGGATACGGAATCGGTGCCCAGCAGGTCGGAGAGCAAGGGGTTCGAGACGTCGGCGTCGATGGGCGAAGAAGTCCCTCGTAAATCCTCGTTCAGGACAAAAATGTCGTCAAACACCTCCGTGACGTATTCAAAAGCCCTATCCGATACGTATAAGCTGCCTCCGGTCTGGACGAAGTACTGGAGCGCCTGGGCGGGGGTATGGGAGAAACTCGATTGGGTGGGAAGGCCATTGCTGCACTCGACGAAAATGATGTCGTAATCGGTGAGGGCGTCGATATCGCCATGGGGGAATTCAGTGGCGCTGTAGAGATTATAAGACATTCCGATATTGTCGAGGATGGAGGCCATATCGTCAAAAACGCCTTCCATCACAGCGATATTCGCGCTCTCCGGACTCAGGCAGACCCTCTCATCAAGGGGCCCGAGGTCCGTGGTTGATCCCGGGTCGATATGGACATCATGGGTGCTGGAGAAAGAGCCCGTGGTCATGGTCATTTCATGAGTGCCCGAGGGGATGTCCTCAAACGCGTAGTTCCCGTCGCTATCGGACGTGGTCACAGCCTCGAACGAGGCGCCGTCGCAATCGGTGCCGCTCACCATTACCGTGGTATTCATCAACGGCTCGCCACCCGGTTGACAGGTGGTACCCATCAGGTCGCCCGGGCCGCACTCTTCCTCGGTGGAGTTATTGTGGCTGTTGCTGTCGGGGGGATCGTCGGTCTGATTGTCCTCTGGGTCCTCTCCATTATTTTGATTGTTGGAGGGATCGTCGGCATTTTCGGCCTGATTGGGGGTGACGCACTCACCGGTGACCGGATTCTCCACGCCGTCGTTGCAATCCTCGTCTGCCCCGTAATTACCGGGCTCATCTAAATTCCAGGGGGAGTCGACGTTGTCGTCGCCGCAGGCGGCCATCGAGAGCGAGATCGCGCACACCAAAATGGTGAGGGGCATTACAGACAATGGGGTTCCACAGCGGTCATTCATTCGGTTACCCTCAAGGTGTTAATTCGGGTTGAGATATCTAGATATCCGATGGTAGGTGGGCGGGATTTGGTTGTCAAAGTAGGTGAGATTCGATCAAACGCCTATCTGACCTCGGGCCACCAGTCGCTACTACGCCTCGTCGCCGCGCCTTCTCCAACACGCCCTCGAGTTTGCAGCCCGCTACTGTCAACTTCGGCCAATGGAACGGGTGAGGGTGAGTCTGGACTTTTCTCTCTGGTGGGTCAGTGGGTGCTCAATGGGGCCTGGGAAGCCGGGGGAACCGATGGCTCGGCGATGAGTTGAAAGCAGGAGGGCTGGCAGCCCCCGGGGGGGCGAGTGGTTGACCGCGGCGATGGATTCATCGATAGTGATTCTATGCAACAAAGACGTCCCCGAATGTGGGGAAAATTTTTTGCACCGGTCAGTTTTGAGGCCTGGGGCGCATCTACCAATGAGTCCCGTCTTTTGACGAGATGGGAAACGAATATTCTAGAGAGGTATGACGATGGGAGAAGTAAGAAATCCGGTAATGGTACTCGTTCTTTCGATGGTGACCTGCGGGATCTATGGCCTGTATTGGCTAGTCCAGGTGATGGGCGAGCTCAACCAGGCGTTGGGCGAAGAGAGGTATAAACCCGTGCGCGACATCATCTTGTCGATGGTGACCTGTGGCCTCTACGGACTCTATATTTCGTGGACCATGTCCGAGGCCATCGTGGAGGTGGAGAAGTCCAAAGGTGTGGCGCCGAAATTCGAGCCCGTGCTGCTCTTTATCACGGCGCTCTTTGGGCTGTTTCCCGTGCTTGCTCAATTGTCGCTCAATAACGCCTGGGAAGCCGGCGGCGGCGGTGGAACACCCGGGGTCTGAGACTAACCCTCGGAGTCTGTGGGACTGATGATCCGCGCCTGCAGGCTCCGCAGGTACTCATCGACATCGAAGCGGTCCATCGCCGTCGCGGTTTGGATGGCGCAGCCCTCAATAGAGCCGGCGGTCACGGAAGCGTGGCCGCCGGCACTGATCTATTTGGTAGCGCTCGGGTTGTGCGTCGATGAGATGAGGGGGGCGCTGACTGATCACGATAAGATCGGCGAAGGTTCGCGGTTGAGAACTGGAAAGCGAGGATGCAGATGAGCAGTGAAACCGACGAGGAAGATACGCATCCGCTGGTCGAGGCGCTAGAGGCCCATGTGCGGCAAAACCGCGACCGTCTCGTGGCTCAACTCGTCGGTTGGGGTGTGGCTCCCGATCGCGGCGAAGACCTGTTGCACGATAGCGTCGTCCGGGCGATCGCGGCGCTGCCTCAACTCGAGGAGAGGGCAAAATTGAAGGGGTGGTTTCACCGGATCCTCCGGAATATGGCCCTCGATCATCAACGTGCTCAAAAGCGCGAAGGGCTTCGGAATAGCAAGTGGTCTCTGCAGGCGACCCGGTTTACGGTCCCCGAATTTCAACCCAACCTGTGCCAGTGTGTTCACGAGGTCATCCCGACCTTAAAGCCCGAGTATGCCGAGGCCATCCGCGACGTCGAGATGAGCGATGAAGAGATGCGCGATGTCGCTGCCCGCATAGGGATCAGCTACAACAACCTGAAAGTTCGCGTCTACCGTGCGCGCCGCAAGTTGCGCGAGCGTCTGGAAGAGACCTGTAGGAAATGCGCGGAGCAGGGGTGTCTCGACTGCACCTGCAGTACTTCGGCGAGTTCCTCTCCGTCGTAAGAATTTGAAGAAAAAGTGTAACCACCTGAAAACTCATTCGTCTCCGGGGTGAAGTGCGTCGATATCGATGGCGCATATCATTCACGACTTGTATTTCATGGAGACGAATCATGGCAGAGCTGAGTATCAAGGGAATGAGCTGCGCAACCTGCGTGGGCCGCGTGGAAGCGGCCCTGCGAGAAGTCGACGGCGTCGCCGAAGCATCGGTCAATCTGGCCACGGAGCGGGCCTCCGTGGAGTACACGGAAGAGCCGGTGGAGCTGTCGGAGTTAGTCGACGCCATCACTGAAGCGGGATACGAAGTCATCGCCACGGACTCCGAGGATCGCCTGGAGGCCGAGCAGTCGGCGAGGACAGCGGAGCTCCAGAAGCTTCGCCGCCAGCTGATTGTCGCCGCTGCCTTTACGACCCCGATCTTTGTGTTGGACATGATCCCCATGTTCATCGCCCCGGTGCATGACTGGATGATGGGATGGGTGTCCATGCAGGCGCTATATATCCTGTTCTTCGTGTTGGGGAGCGTTGTTCAATTTGGCCCGGGGAGGCGGTTTTACCGCGCCGGGTGGGCAGGCCTTCGGCGGGCAAGCCCGGATATGAATACCCTGGTGATGATCGGAACCTCGGCGGCCTACGGATACTCCGTGGTGGCTACATTTGTGCCTGGCGTGCTCCCCCCGGACTCGGCTCATGTCTATTTCGAAGCGGCGGCGGTGATCATCACCCTCGTGCTTCTGGGCAAGTATCTGGAGGCCCTGGCCCGCGGTCGAACCAGCGAGGCGATCCGAACGCTGATGGCCCTCCAGGCGAAAACGGCCCGGGTGATCCGCGATGGAGAAGAGGTGGAGGTGCCGGTCAGTGACGTGGTGGTCGGAGAGGTCATCAGGGTCCGTCCCGGCGAACAGATCGCCGTTGACGGCGTCGTGTTGGAGGGGTCGTCTTATGTCGACGAATCCATGATCACCGGGGAGTCCTTGCCGGTGGAGAAGAGCGCCGGCGAGGAAGTGGTCGGCGCCACGATCAACAAAGCGGGAAGTTTTACCTTCCGTGCCACTCGCGTGGGAAGCGAGACGGTGCTGTCGCAAATCATCGATATGGTCGAGCAGGCTCAGAACTCACGCCCCCCGATTCAAGCCCTGGTCGACAAGGTCGTCGCCGTCTTCGTCCCCGTGGTATTGCTGATGGCGGCGGTGACCTTTTTCGTCTGGCTTAACGTGGGCCCCGATCCGGCGATGACCTTCGCCCTCGTGGCGGCGGTGTCGGTCCTGATCATCGCCTGTCCCTGCGCCATGGGTCTGGCCACGCCGACGTCCATCATGGTGGGCACCGGCAAGGCCGCCGAACGGGGGATTTTATTTCGAAACGGCCAGGCACTTCAGACCTTGCACGACGTCGATGTTGTCGCTTTTGACAAGACGGGAACACTGACCCGTGGTGAGCCCGTGCTCACCGATATGGATGTGGCGCCGGAGTTTGCGATCGAGCAGATTCTAAGCCTCATCGCGTCCCTGGAAACCCAGTCCGAGCATCCCATCGGCGACGCCATCGTAGAGGAGGCCCAACGACGAGAGATTCCGTTGAGTCCGGTCACGGACTTCGAAGCCCATCCCGGATATGGGATCTCCGGTGTGGCATCGAAGCGGCAAGTGTTGGTGGGCGCCGATCGCTTTATGAATCAGCGAGGCGTCGATATCGAGCGATTCGAAGCCCGGGCGAGAGGGCTGGCCGAAGAAGGCAAGACGCCGCTCTTTGCCGCCATCGACGGGCGGGCCGCGGCGGTCATCGCCGTCTCTGATCCGATCAAGGATTCGACGCCGGCCGCCATGGAGGCCTTGCATCGCCAGGGGCTTCGAGTCGCGATGATCACCGGTGACAACCAGGCGACCGCGCAGGCCATCGCCGGCCAACTGGGGATCGACGAAGTCCTGGCGGAGGTGCTGCCCGATGGCAAGGCAGAGGCGATCGTCGAACTTCAGGAGCAAGGGCATCAGGTGGCCTTTGTGGGCGACGGCATCAACGATGCGCCCGCTCTGGCTCAGGCCGACGTAGGCGTGGCCATCGGCACCGGTACGGACGTGGCCATTGAGTCGGCGGACGTGGTGCTGATGTCGGGGCTGCTCGATACCGTGCCGGATGCGCTGGCTCTCTCCACGGCCACGCTGCGAAATATCAAACAAAACCTGTTCTGGGCCTTTTTCTACAATACGGCGCTCATCCCCGTGGCCGCCGGTGTGCTCTATCCGGTGGTAGGTGTGATGCTGTCACCGATGCTGGCCGCCGGCGCGATGGCGCTGTCCAGTACCTTCGTGCTCGCGAACGCGCTGCGCCTGCGCCGCTTCGAGCCCACCTCCAGTCTCGCCACCCCGGAAGACTTCCAGGGGGCAGAGGAGGGTCAAGTGCAGGTCGCCGTGTGATTGGATGGTGTTTTTGAGCGTGCAGTTATTCGATGGCTTCGAGACCACCGAGGATAACCGGCGCGACCAGTTGATCCCCATGATGGAGGAAGCGGGTTTTCGAGACGCAGAGGAGTTGGTTCGGAGGCGAATATTTTTGGGCGTGCTGTCTCTATATGTTGGACGAACGCCCGGTGATAGCGGCAC
>CAYQBU010000208.1:0-6221 GCA_964415785.1 uncultured Bradymonadales bacterium | reverse complement strand
CTGATCGCCGGAGCAATGATCATTCAGGCCCTGGAGCCGGAAGCGGCAGTGGAGACAAGTGGAGCAGGGATGGTCAGTGAATGGGAGTCCCCATCGCTGGTCTATCTGACGGGCCCGCCGGGTCAGCGGGTTGAATGGGAGGGGTGGGAGTTGGGGCACCTTCCGCTGCAGACCATTTTGGAGCCCGGACAATACACCCTGGTGGTCGGAGAAGTGGGGGAGAGCAGAGAGGTCAATATGCGTGTCGACGAGGGAGCCAGCGTTCAACGCCTAGAACTGGAAATGGACTGAGGTCGGTGCTCTGAGAGCCAAACCACAGTCCATTTCGTCTGCAACCGATAAATTCAGTTGACGGGGTCAGGGCTTCGGTCGCCACCCTGCTTGGCCGCCGATAGACCGCCGAGTTCCATGAGCAGGTTACGCTCATAGAAAGCGTTGGAGCGCTCCGTATACGGAGGAATGTGGACGCCTGTGTCCATGCGAATGGCGTCGCAAGGACAGGCCTCGACGCACAGACCACAGACGATGCAGCGAAGCTCGTCGATGACAAAGACGTCGGGGTACTTTTCGATATCCGGGTCGTCGTGCTCGCCGGCTTCGATGTGGATGCAGTCGGCGGGGCAGATGGTGGAGCAGCACATACAGGCCACGCAGCGCACCTGCCCGTCTTCGCGAAGCATCAGGCGATGGAGCCCGCGAAAGCGCTCCGAGTAATAGCTCGTGTCTTCGTCGGGGTAGTCGCGGGTGACGATGGTGCGCTTGGACTTATTGGGGCTGATATTGCGGAAAAAGTGGCTCGCCGTGACCGAGAGCCCGCGAATGATCTCCGGGATATAGGATTTTTCCCAGAGACCCGACTCGCGCCGATCGACCTTTTTTACGTTGACGTTGCCCATGTGAAACCTCGTTGCTTAAAGCGATATCGTTGATGCCAAGTGCGGCGCGGTCGGGACTGCGGCTTAGAAAATGGTCACGACCAGGGCGGTGATGAAGAGGTTAGCGATGGAGAGGGGCAGGAGAATCTTCCAGCCCAGAACCATGACCTGGTCGTAGCGGAATCGCGGCAGCGTCCACCGCATCATGAATTGGAGCCAGACCAGAGCGAGAATCTTGAAGGTGATGGCACCGATGCGAATGAAGATCGAGATCCAGTACCAGGCGTCCTCGCCGAAGGGCACCCAGTGGCCGCCCATGAAGCGAATGCCGTCGGCGTAGACGAAGGGGAATTGCCACCCGCCGAGGAAGACCACCGTGATAAAGGCGGCGATAAAGACGGTGGCGGCGTATTCCGCCAATTGCATCAAAGCAAACTTCATGGAGCTATATTCGGTGATATAGCCAGCGACAATTTCCGACTCGCCCTCGGGAAGGTCAAAGGGAGCCCGTTTGGTCTCCGCCATCCCCGCTAAGAAGAACAGGAAGAAGGCCAGGGGTTGGATGACGATGCCCCACATGGGGAGCCAATCGCCCATCAGGTGGCCCTGCATGCGGACCATCTCGTTGATGTTGAGCGTGCCATAGAGCATGAGGACGCCGGCGAGGCTTAGGCCCATGGATACCTCATAGGAGATCATCTGAGCCGAGGAGCGAAGGCCTCCCAAGAGGCTAAATTTGGAGTTGGAGGCCCAACCGGCAATGGCCGCCCCGTACACGGAGATGGCGGCAATGGCGAAGGCAAAGAGGACGCCGGCGTTCATGTGCATGATGGAGAAGTAATTCTTCCACTCGCCGCCGACACAGACCTCGGTGTAGGTGGTGACGCCGCTTCCGTCACCGGGGATAAGGGTCTGAACGGTACCGCCGGAGCAGTAGTGATCCATAAAAGGCATCACCGACCACCCGATGAGGGCCGGGATAAATACGAGTCCGGGGGCAATGGTGTGAAGGAAGGCGTTGGCATTCTTGGGGATGATATTTTCTTTGAGCACCATCTTGATGCCATCGGCGATAAAGTGGGGGATCCCCAAAAAGCCGATGCCCAGGATCTTGGCCTGGTTGGGACCAATTCGGTTTTGAATGCGCGCCGATTGCTTCCGATCGCCGAGGAGGGTCATGAGGCTGGCGACGCCCATGACGAAACCGAAGACGATAACGCCGATTTTGATCAGATGTATGAGTAACTCAGGCATGGACTCGTCCTTACTTCAAACCATTGGGCCCGCGAAAGGTGGGGCCATCAAAGCACTTGGAGGGCTGGAGCTCACTCCGCGGGAGTGGCGGTGGCGTCCTGGGCCTCGTCGTCGGAGGCACTAAACATTTCGCCCTGAATCTGGTGGATAAAGGTATAGCCGAGGTCGACGCCCAATTTAGCACCGACGCGCATAAAGATCTGCCAGTGGGGAAGGGCGTTGCCGTGGGGTTCAAAGGCCTTCTCAAAGGGCTGAGCGAGGCCATTGAAGTTGATGAAGGTGCCTTCCGTCTCCGCATGGGAGCAAGCGGGCAGCGCGATATGCGCAAGTCCTGACAGCTCGGCTTTGTGCTGGGCCTGGAGAACGAAGAGATCGAGGCTCTCCAGGGCGTCCACAAATACCTGGCGCTGGTCATCATCGACGGGCAAGTGGGACTCCATCATATAGAGAGAGGAGATGGAGCCCTCTTCCAGGTCACTGATGAGGTCGTCGGCGTCACCGACGTCGCTGAGGCCGCCGAGGACAGCGTCAACGCCGTTGCGGTTGGGGTTTTTGTCGGCTTTGATCAAGAAGTCATCCTCGTAGCCGCTCGATTTACCACCGAGGTAGAAGCGATCGACGTCCAGAGCCTCCTCGAAGAATCGCTTGGCGAGGTAGATGTCCTCGCAACTGGCCTGAGGGCTGAGCACGACAGCCATCTCGTCGTTGTTGACGCGCTTGAGCTTAGAGGCCGCGGTGTTGGCGATTTCGTGCCAATTGACGCGTGCGCCGTTGCTCATGGGGTGGAGGAGTCGATCTTGGTGGACCTCTTTGTAGGTCAACCGACCCTCGTCGCACATCCAGTAGTCGTTGACTTCCGGGTTGTAGCGCGGTCGGTAGCGCTGGATCTCGTTGCGAAAATGCTCCAGGTGGATATTGCAGCCGTTGCTGCAGCCAGTGCACACGCTGTCGGTGGAATTGAGCAACCAGACCCGGCACTTGAAGCGAAAGTCGCGCTGGGTCAAGGCGCCGACGGGACAGATGTCGACGGTGCAGACCGAATAGTTATTGTCCAGTTCCTGGCCCGGGAAGGTGCGAATCTCGGTGGAGTCACCGCGCTGAACGACGGTGAGTTCATTGGTGCCCGTGATTTCCTCACAAAACCGCACGCAGCGGGTGCATAGAATGCAGCGCTCGCCGTCATAGAGAACGTCGGGACCAAAGGGAAAGGCCTTGACCTTCTGGTTTTTCTCGGCTCGGAGTCGGGACTCCTGAGCGTCGTAGGCCATGTAGTAGTCCTGGAGTTTGCACTCCCCGGCCTGGTCGCAGATGGGGCAGTCCACGGGGTGGTTGAGCAGGATGAATTCCAGGACCGACTTTTGAGCTTTGACAACGCGGTCGCTGTCGGTGTCGACCACCATGCCATCGGAGACCTCGGAATAGCAGGCCGGGGTCAGGTTGGGAGAGCCCTCCACCTCGACGAGGCACATCCTGCAGTTAGCGGGGATGGAGAGGGCGGGGTGATAGCAAAAATGAGGGATCTCATAGCCCGCCTGAGCGGCGGCCTTGAGAATGGTCGTGCCCTGCTCGACCTCAAGTTCGGTGTTATTAATGGTAACTTTTGGCATGGTGAGTCACTCCGGTGCCGTGCCGTGAATCGATTATTTGTCGCACTCGCCACCGATCATATTGATGGTGTCGAAAGTGGGGATGATGTCGGCCAACAGGCCGCCCTCGATCAGGTTGTGAATGCCGCCCATCATGATGAGGCTGGGCGAGCGGACATGGATCTTCCAGGGTTTGCCGGTGCCGTTGGAGACGATATAAAAGCCGAGTTCTCCGTTGCCGGCCTCGGTGTAACTGTAGATTTCGCCCGGGGGAACCTGGATGCCTTCAAAGATCAATTTGAAGTGATTGATCATCCCCTCGATGGTGTTGTAGACCTTCTCCTTTTCGGGGAGGACCACCCGCGGATCGTCACTGGTGATGGGGCCGGGCTCGATGAGGTCGAGGCCCTGATCGATGATGCTGATGGATTGGAGGACTTCCTCCATACGCACCAGGTAGCGGTCGAAGTTGTCGCCCGTCTCGCCGACGGGAACGTCAAAGTCGACCTTGTCGTAGTTGAAATAGGGGTGGTCCTTGCGAATGTCGTAAGCGACGCCAGCAGAGCGCAGGCAGGGACCGGTATAGCCGTAGGAAAGCGCCATCTCCGGGGTGAGGACACCCGTGCCCTGGAAGCGATCCAAAAAGATGCGGTTACGGGTCAACAGCTTGTGGGTCTGGGCATGGAGTTCGAGCAGGCGCTTGCGGGTATAGGCCCACTTTTCGGCGAAATCGTCGGTGAGGTCGTCTTTGACGCCGCCGATGCGTCCGTAGGAGACGGTCAAGCGGGCGCCGGTGACGTCTTCGATGAGATCCCAGAGGAGCTCGCGACCCTCGATGCAGTACAGGAAGCCGGACATGGCGCCCAATTCGAGGGCGGCCGCGCCGAGGCATGTAAAGTGGTCCGAGAGGCGACTGACTTCGCCCATGATCGTACGGATCCAGTTGCAGCGGTCGGGAACCTCGATGTCGAGCAGTCTCTCGACGGCCAGGGCGTAGCCGAAGTTGTTGAGCAGAGGGCTGACGTAGTTGAGTCGGTCCGTATAGGGGAAGACCTGGGTCCAGGTGGAGTTTTCGCATTCCTTCTCAAAGCCGCGGTGAAGGTAGCCGACCTCGGTTTCGCACTTGATGATCTTTTCGCCCTCCATGGTCAGCGTAAAACGCACCGTACCGTGGGTGGCGGGGTGGCTAGGGCCCATTTGAAGGATCATGGGCTCGGTATGCATGTCCTGGTCGATCGGTTTGTAGAGCTCTTGGGCCATGGTTCCAAATCCGGGGATCAGAGGGGTGAGAGTGCGCTCGGGGGCAGCCTGAAATTAATCTCTCGACCCCTGGGAAGACTCATTTTTGACGAAGACGTTGAATTCCTCGACGCTGTCGCGCTCGCGCGACAGAAGATCGATGCGCGGCTGGGCGGCTTGCTTGTCGTAGTCCTTGCGAAGGGGGTGACCTTCGAATTCTTCATAGAGCAGAACGCGTCGCATGTCGGGGTGGTTGTCGAACTCGATGCCGTACATGTCATAGACTTCGCGTTCGGTCCACGCGGCGCAGCCATAGAGATGGGAGATGGTGGGGACCGTGGTGTCGTCTTCGTTGACGACGACCCGCAGGGTGAGCATGTGTTTTTTTTCCATGCTGTACAAGATGTAGACGACCTCGAAGCGGGGCACCCGGTTCATGTAGTCGACGCAGGTGATGGCGCGCAGAAAGTCCATCTGGGTCTTGTCGTCGTCGCGAAGCTTTTCCACGATGTCGGGGAGTCGCTCGCGCTCGATGACGACGGTGTCGTTGCCCCGCCGGCTATGGCTGTCGAGCACCTCGTCTTCGAAGTGCTTTTTGACGAATTTGATGAGTTTCTTGGCCATGGTGTTTGAGATCCTGCGCAGGGTGGAGCGATAAAGAGCGCGGTGAATTACTCGGCAGCACCGTCGACGCGCTCAAAGAGAGGCTGTCGCTCGGGCTGACCGTCGCGGGCGCGCTTCTTCTTCTCATAGTCGTATTTGTCCCAGGGCTCCTGCTGGATCTTGTCCTGCAGGGCCATGAGTCCGTCGATGACTTGCTCCGGTCGGGGAGGGCAGCCAGGGATATAGACATCGACGGGGATGATCTTGTCGATGCCCTGAATGGTGGCGTAGTTGTCATAGAACCCGCCGGTGGAAGCGCACACACCGAACGCCATGACCCACTTGGGCTCGGCCATTTGCTCGTAGATGCGGCGGAGCATGGGTCCCAATTTGTGGTTCACCGTGCCCACGACCCACAATAGGTCAGCTTGGCGGGGTGAAAAACGAGGGATTTCGGCACCGAAGCGGGCGATGTCGTAGCGCGCGCTGGCGGTGGCCATATACTCCATACCGCAGCAGGCGGTGACGAAGGGGTACTGAAAGAGCGAGTATTTACGCGCCCAGTTGACGGCACTTTCCAGACGAGTGGTGACGACTTCGGGCAGTTGATGTTCTAGTCCCATTCGAGACCTCCTTGTGTCCATTCGTAGACGAGACCGATGGT
>CAYQBU010000207.1:0-6320 GCA_964415785.1 uncultured Bradymonadales bacterium | reverse complement strand
CGCTTCCCCGTGGTCATTCCCTCCCGGGGAGTCACATCTGGCGCCAGTGACCCCAGATCCAGTGGCTCTTCCATCGCCCCCTCGCTCTCTTCGTCCTCCACCAGGTTCACTTTCCCCGATCGGTGCGCCCCCTTTTCGGAGGCACTGCTCTTGAGCATCCCCAACTTGCTCCTCAGTCGATCTAATTTATTTTCCTTCGTCATCGCCACGAATCACTCTCCTTGTCCGTTTTGGCAGCGCCGCGGCGCCGCTAATTTGACTGCCCTCATTGCGTTTCCAGGCGCCGGGCGATGTCATTGGCCGAGGCCCCTTCGTTGAGCCAGAATTCAGCGGCATCGACTCGGTCATCGCTGCCGATCAAAAAGCGACAGTGATCTTCACCCATGGCGTAGCACTGGATCTCGATGCAGCTCAGATCATTGCCCACCATCACCGACATCGATCCGCCGAGCATCCCGGCATAGAGGTGGCAGACCGGTTTACCGATGCGCTCCAGGGAGTGGGCCACCGCCGACTGATAGAGATCGACCATGATATAGCCCTGCTTGACCCGCTCCAGATCCACGCGCCAGTTGCCCCAGCCGGCCGCCGTCAGCGGCCACCACCAGGTCTCGAGCACGAAATTGACATTCATGCTCCGCATCGGTTGCCCAAACTCCCCTTCGAAGCGCTCCTCAAAGCGCTCCATATCTTGTTTTCCCCACTCCAGACCGCACTGGTACATGATCACGGCGCTCGCCTCACCGACCTCCGCCTCCAGTCCCTCCTGAAGACCGACGATAAAATCCTCGGTGGCCATCATTCCCGTGCCCCCATAACCCAACTCCAGGCCCGTCCCCTCCAGCTTGCGCTTGAGGTAGTCATCTTTGCCGAAATAATTGTGCTTTCGCTGCTGCTTTCCGATCGTGATATCACTCAATTTCAACTCCTCGTCGTTAATGATTCGCTATCAACGCATCGCGTCTTTCGCCTGCGCCCATCCACTCCATCACCCGCTCTTAACGGCCAGTGCATCCAGATCGATGTCGATCTTGTCGAGCTTTCGGATATAGGTGCGGGTCACCAACTTGCCCTCCTCCACCAGCACCGCTCCTGTGATGGGATGCATGATATCCTGTTCGGCCCGCTTTCCGACCAACTCCAGGACATCGTCCGTCTTCGTGATGTACATGCCGTTGGGCAGTCGCACCTTGACCCCCTCGTCGATGACCCTTGCCTGACAGGCCAGCCGGCTGGCGGCCCCCCGACGAGAGACTCTGTTGAGGGTCCGATTTTCCCGATCCGTCATCTTTGTCAGACAATCCATCCCCTCCTCGACATACACATGGCAGGTCGCACAGCGGCCGCGCCCTCCACAGGCCATCATCACGTCCACCTCTTCCGCCAACAGGGCATCGAGGATGCGTTTATTGGTCTCGATTTCAGGACGTCGATTGATGGGTTTTAGCGATACAGTCTTCATCTCTCTTCCTTGTGTTCTTCGTGGGATTGACGGCGGCTACCTTGAGCCTCCCAGGGGGGATGGCCCACTTCGGTTTGAAACCGTTGTCGGTCGGGAATGACGCGCTGACAGCGGCGAAGCCATCGCTCATAGGCCCCTTGCAGTGCCCCCACCTCCTCTTTTGCCACCCGATTTTCCGGATCCCGTACGGTGAGAACCCCCGTCGCTTTAACCCCCAGTGATTCCACCCCATGGTGGCGAAGGGCCTGCTTCCAATAATTGGCGATCACCGTCGGCCCCAGGTAGTCGCTGGCGGCCTCGGAGCTGGTGGCGATAAAATTGGCCACGTCTTGCCAGCGCGGCTCTTTCTTTGGTGTTGACGCCGACTCCCTGGGCTCTCCCTCCTCGCTGCTCAGGGGGCTCATGCTTTCCAGCTCCGCCTCTACGGGCTCAAACTCCACGTCTTCTACCTCGTCGACAGACACAAAAGGCGACGGCTCCCGAGCCTTTTGCGGCACTTGCGGCTCCTGCTGCACTTCAACCGACGTCACCTGCCCGACCGAGGACCGCTCCCCTTGCCATTGGCGCAGAGCTCGATCGATCTCCGTATTGATCAGCAACCGGTGGGTTGACTCCGGCCCCAGTGCCACCACCACGCGCTGCGCTTCGATGCGCACCACGAGATTTCCCCCTCTGATGGGCCGGCTCCATTCCACCCCGGCGTCAAATTGCGCCCTGCTATACCGGGCCACTCCTTCGATTAATTCGGTCTTCGACGGCTCCAGCGCACCAGCGCTCTGCCCCAACGTCTGCCATCGATTCCGGCCATCGAGCACCCACACCAACACCTCCGGCTTTCTGCTTCTGGTGCTCATCGCTGGCCTCCCCGACTCTCCACCATCCACTCCACGGACGTCCGCGCTCGAGCGCGAAAATGGCCCCGCGTCATGCCCTGGCGCGGCAAATCGATGCAGATGATATCCCCCTCCAAAATCAACGCTCGGCACACGCCGTCTTCATCCTCCAGACGGAGCTTTGCCTCTCCCTCCTTCTCTCCAAGGGGGGCCATCAAATTACTCAGCCCGATGAGGGCTTCCGCCTTGTTCAATTCTTCGTCGTTTAAGTCCCTGCCCAATTCGGCGAGGCGACCGTCCAACGAGGCGATTAGATCGACCCTCAGGCCTGGATTCTTGGAGCTGGTTTGTTGGCTCATGGTAGCTCTCTTCTTCTTGCGTTGCGCGGCGAACTTTGACGGCGACCGGCAGCCCAGGCTCAAGACCTGTTCAAAAGCTCTCCGACCGACACAGAGCAACTTTATGCACTGCTCAAACGAGGTCAAATGATTTTGTTAACATTTCTACAAACCCCCTCAAACCATTGAAAAACAGGCGAATAAACACCCTATCGCCCGCTAAAATTATTTCTTCTGGACGTTTTTAAAACCCTGTTTACACTCCTTCACGGCCCTGTTCAAAAGGTGTCCAAAGCACATTCTGACCACCTATTGCTCTTTCCCACGGCTTATTCGATGACTTCCATCAATGCTCTTTCTCGACACTTCTCTAACCCCGCGACCCCCAACGCTGACCTCCTCGATGACATGGCCAACACCGCCATCGATGCACTCGACCTTCTGGGTCCCTCTGCCACCCCTCTTCCCGAGGCTTTAAGTCTGGGAGCCAATTCTGATGGTGGTTTGTTGCCCATTGATTCCACCGCCTATTTTGGCGATGGCGACGACCCTATTCATTACGGACGTGTCACCCGTCTACGCGGCGATGATGGCCTCCAGTCCCTCGATATCGCCTGCTTTCCCGCTCTCGATAGCGGCTGGCCGATCTTGGGCATCAAGATGGTCGTCTCCCCTGATGGGATTGACTCCGTGGTGCTCGACGCATTCGATGTCGCCGGCAACCCCCAGCATCCTCACCTTCACGACGTGCTGCAGAACCACCGCCGGGATTTGCATTCCCGCCACCCCTCTTCACCGATCCCTGGCTGGGGCTCCGCTGTGTTTAGCGACAACGCCATTTTCATCGAGTCCCAGACACCTCAAAGCGTCTCGGTCACCGACTTTGCCCTCGCCTTCCATGATATTTTCGATGCCTACCTGGGCGACGATCTCTCCAACCCCCTACCCCTTCACCTGCGGACCCGGGCTCAGCAGGCGCGGAGAAATTACCTCTACTCCCACGGTCACCACGAACCGGCCCATGCCGTCTTGGAGCGCATCGGTGATGCCCAGTGGGCAGAACAATTCGTCTTTGACTACCTGTATCCCACCTGGCTCTACGACGGCGATCAACGCCCATCATGGGCCTGAATGCTCTCCACTGGAGAATGTGCGCCGATCCATCCCTTAGACGGAGAATACCGCTATGCACGACGAGCAACCCGCGACCCTGATGGCCCACCTCAAATCATCTACTGCCGAAGCCCACGAAGCAGCCGAGGCCGTACCTTTTAATGCCGCTGTCATGAGCGGACGGATTTCCCTGGAGGCCTATACCGCTCAACTCCACGCCTACCAGGTCATTTACGGCACCCTTCAAGATCTGGCCGACGCCCACGATCATCCCCTGATCGAACACACCTGGACGGGCAGCGACCAACCGGATCGACTTGGCGACGATCTCAAGTACCTCGATCCCAAAGCTACCATGCGCGTCCCCAGCGCCATGAATGCCGCCACCTTTTTGGCCCATGAGTTGAGCGCCATGGCCCTCAGCGACGGACCCCAGCTCTTCGGTGCCATCTATGTCCTCAAGGGAGCTGGTCTCGGCGGGTTGGTTATGACCCGTCACCTCCAGCGCGCGTTGGGCCTCCGCGACCAGGGCCTCTCCTTTTACGGCGCCCAACCCCAGCAGCGGGCCCGCAACTGGAAGCGCTTCGTGCAGCGGGCCAACGAATTCGACCTCCAGCCCCAGCACAGGGCCTCCATCGTCGCCTCCGCGCGCACCGTGTTTGACGGTGTTGCTCAAATCCTCTGGGCGATCAGCGATCACCTCGCCATCGGCCTTTCTCATGACCAGGCTGGGACCGTCTAACGCGGTCCTTCTTCAACCCCCGTGTTGAAATGTAAAAATTGAACGTGCTACGCTCATGGAGAGACCTTACCCAGCCCCCCACGACGTACCTCATCAGGTAACTCTATGAACGTCCCGACGTGCTCCCCTCGACTCGCCGCCGTCATTACACTCGGCCTGATACTCGTCCTGGGCATCGGCTGCGGTCCCGATTTCGATGATTTTACGGAATTGGATGACGCTGATCCCAACCACAACCAAGATCCCAACAATCAAGTCCCCAACGCCAATGCCAACGCCAACACCAATAATGGCGACGATGATCCATCGGAGCTCGGCGAGCTCTGTGACGAGGAGTTGGACTGCCTTCCGGGCCTCGATTGCGTCGGCGGCGTCTGCCTCAGCGAATGTGATGCCCACGGGGACTGCCCCGACGATACCCGCTGTCTCCAGGTGGGCAGCGACTCGATGTGCGTGCCCCGCTGCACGGACCGACAGGACTGCTCCCATCTGGAGGGCGGCGACGATCTGAGCTGTGTCTTTCTCGTCCAGACCGAGCGCCTCGGCGCTTCTCCCCATCGGCTGGAGCGCGCCTGCCTCCCCGACGCCAGCGACGACGGCGTCTTCGACGGCATCGACAACTGCCCCGACGAGGTCCACCCCACCCAGAGCGATCGCAGCGGCGACGGCGTCGGCGACGCCTGTTCCGCAGAGCCCTACTGTCACGGCGACGCCACCGATGGGGAACTCGACTTTCCCCCGCTAAGTCTTCGCGACGGAGATTGGGCCATCCCGGCGACCATCGACGGCCGCTGGCTTCCCATCGTCGGGACCACCGACGGCGAAGGCGAGCCCGACAGCCCCCTGTGGTGGCTCGACCGCCACTCCGGTGAGTGGCTCGCCGGTGACGACTTACCCCACGCCGGCGCCGACCGAACCCTCTTTCCCGACAACCGCGGCGGCTTTGTCGCGACCCCCAGCCCCGACGCTGAAGCCGGCGCTTGGACCATGATCACCCCGGAGCTCAACCGCTCCGGCCCCCCCTACCCCGGCATCCTCAAAGATAATGCCTTTCCCCCTGCTCCCCCTCTTCGCTTCTCCAACGGCGAGCTTCACCTTCCGCTGGCCACCTCCGATACCCTGTTTAACTGGCGGGAAATAGACGGCGATCTCAATTTCTCTCTTCAATCGTTAACCACCACCATTGAGTCCGCACTCGGCGTCCCGGGCACTCAAATCGAATCCGCCCAATCGATCCATCATCCCGACGGTACCGTCTCCATGCTCTTCTGGGCTCCTGACGAGCGACTGCTCTCCATCGCCGATATCATTGCCCCCCATTCCAGCAGCGGATCCTCCGTGGAATACCATCAACTCCAGATTCCCCAGACCTGGTCCGACGAGGAGGACGATGCCGACAGTGGCGGCGATGACGGCGCCGACTCCCTCGAGGATGGGGATGAGCCCAATGGCAACAGTGATGATGGCGGCAACAGTGATGATGGCGGCGAGAGCGACGAAGAAGATCTCAGTGATTTCGACCCTGTCGCCCACGCTGCCCCGGGCGGCCAACTCTACGTCTTCGATCGCCACACCGGTCGTGCAGGACGCTTTCTCGCTACCCGCGATGATGAGGACAGCCATCTTCGCTCCTGGGACGACGACTTTGAGCGCCTCCCGGACTACGACCTCTCCGATTTTAGCGACTTTGATGACCTCCAGATCTACTCCCTGCCCCGTGCCCAGGGCCTCGGCCTCGTGGGACGCATGGACGACGATCTGCACGTCAAAGAACTCTACTTCCACTGCCATCCCCTCACCCCGTCCGTTGACTCCTCCGGCGACGGCGTCGG
>CAYQBU010000206.1:0-6336 GCA_964415785.1 uncultured Bradymonadales bacterium | reverse complement strand
CCCTCTGATCCCTCTGAGCCCTCCGATCCCTCCTCCACCTCAAAGAGCTGGATCGGCTCCGCCTGCCCCGGCGCTGTCCACAGCATCACTGCTGCCATTGCCATTGCCATCGCCACCTGTCTCTCGACCCTCATCTCAGCTCCTCGGCCCACGCCACCATCATTCTGTGCTCGCATTCCTAGCCCGGATTATTCATGAGACGTCGTGACGCGCCCTGAGCGAAGAAGTACTCTTGGGGTGAGGCAAAATCAGAGCCGCAGCAGACGCGTCGGGAATAATCCGGCCTAATCATAGCGATCTCGCCTTGATCACCCAATGCCCCCACCCGATTTGTCGCTGACCCAATAATCTGGGATATATGCATCATCGCTGGCTTCCACCCCTGAGCTATGTTAAATTGCTGCTTGGACCAGGGTGCCATCTTTACAATCCAAAGCACGCCGCTCCCATGGGAGGCGGTCTCGTAGGTCTTGCGACCGAAACGGTCGCTTTTTTTACGTTGTCAGCAATGGTGGCATTGGCACCAACCCGAACTAGAGCACGACTCGGAGTTCTCGGCGACGCAGGCGATTTTGTGAGCGACGACACCAGGGAATGGACAAAATTTGGGCGCTACGCCCTCCTTCAGAAGATCGGCGCTGGGGGCATGGCAGAGATCTATCGGGCCAAGACCTTTGGCGCCGCGGGCTTTGAAAAAGAGTTTGCCATCAAACTCATCCTGCCCAGCCTCATCGACGACACCGAATTCGTCGACATGTTCATCAACGAGGCCAAGCTCACGGTCAACCTCTATCATGCCAATATCGTTCAGGTTTTCGACCTCGGCGAAATCAACGACCAGTACTATATCGCGATGGAATACGTCCATGGCAAAGACCTGCTGGACGTCCTGGCGCGCTGCGCCGAAAAAAATATCAAAATCCCCCTGGATCTGGTCCTGTTCATCGCTCAGGAGATGCTCAAAGGACTGGACTTTGCCCACCGCGCCAAAGACCCCTATGGCGAGCCCCTGGACATCATCCACCGCGATGTCAGCCCCTCCAATATCATGATCAGCTACGCCGGCGATGTGAAAGTCGGCGATTTTGGCGTCGCCAAGGCCGCCATCCAGCGCTCCTTGACCGAAACCGGCACCCTCAAGGGCAAGGTCGGCTACATGAGTCCTGAGCAGGTCATGGGCGAAAAGATCGACTCCCGAAGCGACCTCTTTTCGGCCTCCATTGTCCTCTTTGAAGCCCTGAGCATGAACCGCCTCTTCGTCGGCCAATCCGATCTCGACGTCATGCTTAAGGTCCGCGACGCCGACATCGACCAGGCCCTTCAAAGCACGGGCCCGCTGCCCAGTGACCTCGCCGGTCTCCTCAAGCAGGGCCTGGCCAAACACCGCGAAGACCGCTTTCAGACCGGCGGTGAATTCTACCAGGCCCTCGTCGACTTTTGCTTCCAGCACAGCATCAAGATCACCGGCAGCGACCTCTCCAACTTTATGCGCCGCCTCTTCGCCGAAGAGATCGAGGAGGAAAAGGCCCAGCGCCGCTCCGAACCCAGCGGCCAAACCCTCAGCCAGGAGATGCTCGCCGCCAGCCGCGCCCCCGAGGAATCCGACGAATTCTCCGACGCCTATCGGGAACCAGACTCCGATCCCGAGGAAACGGAGTCCGCTCCCCGCTTTCGAAAACTTCGATCCTCGCCCGGCCGTTCCAAACCCGATGACACCGCTCGCCTCTCCGATGTCGAGCACTCCTCGCCCCAACCCAACAAAGGGCGCCAAAACCACTCCGCCGCCAGCCATCTCCGGGGACTCGCCGTCTCATCCACTCACAACGGCGACGACGACACCGGCGACGGCTCCTCCTACCGCTACCGCGATGACAGCGGCCTCGTCTTCGGTCCCATGGGCCAGCGCACCCTCGTCAACCTGCTGCGCGTACGCCGCCCCCATCACAGCGACGAGGTCTCCGTCGAGGGCGGCCCCTGGACCACCATCGACGACTTCGACGACTTCGATCTCTCCGACCCCGCCTCCCAGTCCGCCCCCGACTCCTCGGCCTCCACTCCAGAGCCCTCCTCGCCCAACGTGGGCGATGCCCCCTCATCGGGATCGGGCATCCTCCGTCCCCGCGACCCCGTCGGCCTCGACGAATCGAGCACCGAAATAGAACCCCCACCCGCCATGGGCGACGCCCCCACCGAACCCTCAGAGCCCAGCGAAGAGCCGCTTCCCGAGTCCAATACCCCCACCAAACCCCCGCGGCGAAGCCTCCAGGAACTCAAGGCCCAATACGCCAGCTACGAGGGCCAATTCCAAGAGGTCCCCTTTGCTCGCATCTTCGCTCGTCTCTACCTCGCTCAAGAGACAGGGCGCCTCCACGTCCAGCGCGGCGACATCGAAAAGTCGATCTTTGTCCGCAACGGCGAGCCCATCTTCGTCCAATCCAACCGCGACGAAGAACTCCTCGGCCACTTCCTTCGCTCCCGAGATCTGATCACCGAAGAACAACTCCAGGAAGGCCTGGAGCGCCTCAGCGAATGGGGCGGACGCCTCGGCGACGCCCTGGTCGCCATCGGCGCCATCCCCGCTCACTCCATCTTCGAGCATCTCTCCGCCCAGATGCGCGAAAAACTCCTCGAGATCTTTACCTGGTCCAACGGCCACTACGGCTACTTCGAAAACCAGGAGCCCGAAGCCCAGGCCTACTCGCTGGGCGTCGACACCCCCGACATCCTCGTCGAGGGCTGCCGCGAGCGCATCAGCATCGACCGCATCCGCAAGAAATACGACCGCCGCACCTTCGTCAGCATCTTCGTCAATACGCCCCCGCCCTTCGATATCGACGCCCTCGGCCTCCGGGCACGCGAACTGCGCGTCCTCAATCAGCTCAAATCGGGCGACACCCTGGAGCGCCTCCTCAATAAATTTGATCCCCTCCAACACGAGATGGTCTACCGCACCCTCTACCTCTTTCATCACGTGGAGGTCATCCGCTTCGAGGTCACCGGCAAATACGAACTCCCCCCGCTGCCCACGCCCTAATCTCCCTTTATCCCCGGCAATTTGCGTTTAATTCGATCCCAGACCACCTCCATCTCCGGCGGCGATAGCCACCAGGTCGTCAGCCCCAGCGCGGCAAAAAACGCCGCCCCCATCGCCAGATTCAACCCCACCAGTTCTACGATCCCCATCGCCAGACTCTCCGGCGACCACAGCCAGTACACCCCTCCCGCTGCCAGTCCCGCCACCAATCCATGCAGTAGACCCCGGCCCAGACCGGCTGCGATCGGCCCCAGGGGCAGCGCCCCTGCCCGCCACCGATAGACCACCAGCGTCGCGATCGCATTGAGCGTGATCCCCACCGACGTCGCCGCCGCCAGACCTACCGTCCCAAATTGCTGATTGAAGAAATAATAAAACGGAAACGACAGCGCCACCGTCACCGTCCCCACGATCATCGGCGTCAGCGTATCCTTCATCGCATAAAATCCGCGCACCGCCAGCGTCTGGATATTCCACGACGCCAGCCCCAGGGCGAACCAGCACAACAGCCAGGCCGTAATATCGGCGTCACTGGCCGTAAACTGGCCTCGATAAAAGACCAGATAGATCAGCGGAAACGCCGCCACCAAAAGCCCCACGGTGCCCACCATCGACAAAAAGGACACCCGCTGCAGGCTCCGGGCCAACATCTGGCCCATCTCCGCCTTCTTGCCCTCGTGATAGAGCCTCGACAAATAGGGCAGCGCCGCCTGCCCCGCCGCCTGCCCGATCACGGCAAACACCACGAGCATCATCTTTCGGCCGTAAGTCAACCACGTGATCGCCCCCTCTTCCTGCATGGAGCCGAAGTAGCGCAAAAACCACTCGTCCACCGTCACCAGACTCACCCCGATCATCAGCGGAATCGTCAGGGCCACAAACTTCTTGAAATCCTTATCCAGCGGCCGAAAGCGAAACCGAAATTTCAGCTCCTTTCGAATCGCCCACAGAGGCACCAAAAACGGCCCCAACAGCGCCCCGATCACCACCCCGATCGCAAAGCCCTGGATCCCCACAAAGGGCTCCAGAAGCACCCCGCCCAGGATAATGCACAGGTTGTAGATCAGCGGCGCCACCGCGCTCGGCCAGAAGACCTCGCGCACAAAGAGCGCCCCCTGAATCAGCCCCCCGAAATAAAAGCCCAACTGTGCCGGGATCACGATCCGCGTCATCGTCACCGTCAGATCGATCTGATCCGGATCTTCAAACCCCGTAAAGAAGACGGACACAAACCAGGGCGCCAAAAACCACCCCGCGATCGTCATCCCCACCAGCGCCACCCCCATGGTGCTCGCGATCGTGGAAAATAGCCGCCACGCCCCATCCTCATCGTTCTTGGCGATATACGACGAAAATAGCGGAATGAACGTGATCGACAGCGCCCCTCCCGCCAGAAAATAATTCATCAAATCCGGCAATTGAAACGCCGCATAATAGGCGTCCGTCGTCGTCCCCGCCCCATGGGTATAGGCGATCACCGCTTCCCTCAAAAATCCCAGGATGCGGCTCAAAAAGATACTGATCGCCAGGATCATCGCCGCCATCCCCATCCGCGTTCCCATCGAGGCCTGGGGCTTATCCGCGTCCGGCGCTGGGGTTGCATCCTTGCTCATGAATCAGACCATCCTTGGTGGGTTTTCGCCACGCCTTGTCGACGCTCAAAACCCTACCCCGAATGGTCGTGGCCTCAAAGCAATTCCCTCTCCAATTCTCAACCCCGCCTCCAAAACGCGTTGCCAAATCAATCGGCGATCGCCATGCTTTGTGCCGATCCCCAAACGACGTATTTCGCCCCAAAGGACGCGCCATGAGTAGTCAACCCCGGGAATCTGCCTGGCATCACGTCACCACCCTGTTGAGCACCCGCGGCATAGAGGACCGCCCCGTCGAGGACGTGCGCACCGTCACCGTCGGCGCCGATCTCAGCGCCCACCCTCTGGCGACGGGCTCCGCCATCACCGACCTTCCCCGCCTGGTCGACACCCAATCGGAACTCGCCGACGCCTCCCATACCGTCGCCGACCTCCACTTCCAGGGCATCCTCGGCGAGGGCGGCATGGGCGTCGTCAGCCTCGCCCGCCAGCGATCCCTGGGCCGCGACGTCGCCGTCAAACAGGTCCGACAGGAGCAGGCCGGCGACGGCGCCTCACTGGTCCTACTTCGGGAGGGCTGGGCCACGGGCGTCCTGGAACACCCCAATATCGTCCCCGTCCACGCCATGGGCCGCGACGAAAATGACGACCCCCTCATCGTCATGAAAAAGATCAGCGGTACCTCCTGGCTCGACATCATCGCCGACCCCGACTCCACCCCCGCCGGCTTCGACGACGCCGACCACCTGGACGTCCACATCGACATCCTCAGCCAGGTCTGCAACGCCATCCACTACGCCCACAGCCAGGGCATCGTCCACCGCGATCTCAAGCCCGAAAACGTCATGGTCGGCGAATTCGGCGAGGTCTACGTCCTGGACTGGGGCATCGCCGTGTGCACCGACGACGATCCCAGCGGCCGCTTCGCCTCCGCCGACGACGTCGACGAACCCGTGGGCACCCCCGCCTATATGGCCCCCGAGATGGTGGACACCGACCACGCCCCCATCGGCCCCCACACCGACATCTTTCTCCTCGGCGCCATGCTCTACGAGGCCCTCACCGCCTCACCCCCCTATACCCAGGGCCACCTCTTTCAGATCATGTTTGCCGCCCACCAATGCTCGCCTCCCTCCTTTGAAGACGCCCCCGACGTCCCTCCCGAACTCCAGGCCATCTGCCACCGCGCCATGGCCCGCGATCCCCAGGATCGCTTCCCCGACGCCCGCGCCCTCCGCCAGGCCTTGCTCCACTTCCGCCGCCACCGCCAGGCCCGACGCCTCACCGACCAGGGTCAGGACCGCCTCCACAAACTCCAGCGCCTCATCGCGCGCGAGGCCGACGCCCTCGACGCCGACCAAGACGACGACCCCCCGGTCGACGAGCGCTACCTCTACAAACTCTTTAGTGAAGCCCGCTTTGCCTTCGAGCAGGCCCGCCAGATCGTCGATGACCTCCCCGACGCCCGCCAGGGCCTCCAGCACACCCTGGAGACCATGGCCGGGCGCGAACTTCGCCAAAACGCCCCCAAGGCCGCCTCCCTCCTCATCGCCGACCTCCCCGAGCCCAACGACGCGCTCTCCGACCGCCTGGAGGCCCTGGACGCCCGCCTCGCCAAACGGGAAAAGAGCATCGCTCACCTCCAACAGATCAAGCACGACACCGACGTCCAGGTCGGCCAGCGCGCCCGCGCCCAATTCGCCATGCTCA
>CAYQBU010000205.1:1582-6437 GCA_964415785.1 uncultured Bradymonadales bacterium | reverse complement strand
CCTCGTCACCGGTGAGGCACACCTTCTCGCCGATGCTCTCCCGATCTGTGATCTGATCCTTGACGATCGTCACATCCTCAGTGGCCTCAAAGGACCCAGACTTAATCGAGATCGTGTGATCTCCGGCGGGGACGCCCTCAAAGTCATAATAGCCCTCGCCGTCGGCCGTCGTCTCTTCCTCGAATGGCGAACCATCACAATCAAAGCCCTCCATGGTCACCGTCGCCCCGGGGATCGCTCCACCGTCGGGCCTGCAAGTCTGTCCGATCAGGCCACCAGGACCGCATTCAAACTCATCCTGGTTATTGCTCTGGTTATTCGGATCATCGTTATTGCTCTGGTTATTCGGATCCTGATTATTCGGATCATCGTTATTGCTCTGGTTATTCGGATCCTGATTGGGATCGTCGTTATTCGGCGATGCCTCGATGCAATCCCCGGTGATCGGGTTCACCGTCTCATTCTCCCCGCATTCATCGCCACCGGGATCCTGATTATTGACCTGATTGGGGTCTTGATTGTTGGACTCTCCGTTGCTCGCCGGATCGTCTTCACCACAGGCCACCGCAAACACCAGTATCGCTGAGGCCAACCACGCGAGTAAAAAGCGCGTTCTCAATTTCATCATAAGCCATTCCTGAGGTATCGGGACATGCCGTTTATTTGGGACCCTGCGCAACGTCGCGAGGGAGTCGACGCCTACCGGCGCTCGACGGTCCAACTGCCTACAACCTCCGAGTAAAAAGAAATCCGCGCCAAATTTCAAGGTTACGACGGAGTAGTCCCTATCAATTCCTCCCCACACCCAATCCCAAGACAAACGCCACAGCCCAAAAAAGCCCTCCTGGTCCACCGGAATCACCTGTGGCGCTGCATCCCGACGACGCCTCCCCCGGCTCATGAGCGGCGAGCTCAATCGCGTACTCCCAGACCTGGGCCGAAGCCCCATCGACGGCGATCAATAACCACCCCTCTTCCAGAGGTACCAGGCTCACCGGCTCATCCTGCACCCACTGCGTCCAGGGACTGAAGTACCCCTCCTCCATATCTCCCATCACTTGCCATCGAAGATGACCAGGCTGAGCGGGCGGTCGATGAAGGATCGCGAAACCCTCCACGCCGGCCCACAATTGCCGGGGCTCTCCAAACCACTGCCCATCGCCCTGGGGTGACCACCGCGCCACCTGCTGGCTTCCCTCTCCGTCGACCTCTACGATCCCCGCCTCCAGCTCCTCGACATCGCTCCAGAGTAACCAAACTCCATCACCGTTGACCTCCATATCCACCCAATCACCACCAGGCGAGGGCGCTGACTCCACCGGGCGATACGCCGACTCGCCCACCGTCCAGACTCCCACCGCCCCTGTATTGTCTCGAAGCCAGACCTCATCGCCGCGCCCCTGTGTGGCCGCCGGCTCTCCCTCCGTGGGCCAGACCCCGCCAGAGAGATCGCCATCCAGCTCTCCGCTGGCGATGTCGACGGCCATCCAACGCCACTGTGTTCGGCGCTGGCCTCCGCTGCTCTCCTCGATCGCCAGGAGGCTCAGGGCCCTCCCCGACGCCCCATCTCCATCGACCACGGCGATCACCGCTGACGCCCCGTCGTAGTCACCGCTCAAGCCATCATCGAATACGTCCTGGTCGTCGAGCCGCCAGCGAATCTCTCCATCCTGGTCAATCGCCGCCATAAACCCCACCATCTCATCGACACCTACCGGCCGGTATTCACCCCTCAAAACGATCCCTCCATCGTCGACGGGACTCATCGCCAGACAGCGCGTCGGTCGATACTCAAAGGCGACGTCCAACCCCACCACGCCCTCGTCGGCCATGGCCGCCACAATGCACCTCGGATCCTCACCATCGTCGCGCCCCATCATCCACACCGTATCTTCTTCGCCGACCACAAACTCGGCGCTAAAGGGCGACAGACTAAGCGGCACCGTCCACTGGCGAAGGGGCTCCACCTCCGGCCCCTCCTGCGCCCAGGCCACGCCCATAGCGCTCATCACCACCACCAATGCCATCACCCACGCTGCTACAAGCTGCTTCATCATCGCCTGTCCTCTAAACACAAAGGGCCTACCGTCGCACGTTGGCGACGGTAGGCCCTCTATTGCCTCACGCCATGCCTCAGAGCTGGAAGATCATGAACTCCAGAATCTCCTGCATATCATCGTCGACCTGCGCATTATTGTGGAAGGACGTAAAAATAGCACTCCCATCATTCAGGGGGCTGAAATACTGGCTCATGATCGGAATATCGTCGAGGTTATCACCGTCCATCTTGACGATCTCCGGTGCCTCCAGGTGAATGGTCACGTCGTCGTTGACCGATTCCAAGACCGACCAACTCGCCGTATTCATGCTCACCTGCGTCGTCTCCCCATCGTCGAGGTCCAGGGCGTCACGCATGCCCGAATTCGGTACCTGCACATCCAATGACGTGTCCGTATCTCCCGCCCGAGGATCGGCATAGCCCCCTTGATCATGATAGAAATTGAATGGGTCCGGAAATCCGAACTGCAGGTAAGCCGACGACCAATCGGAGGCGTACATGCTCCCGCCTTCGTCGACGTAGCGGCCGATATTGAACTCCGCCTCGTCGAAATCAGCGTCGAATCCGGTGCTCCCGATCACTCCCGAGTCACACTCCATAAAAATGATGTCGTACTCATTCATGGCGTCCAGGTCGTCGAGCAACATCCCCGGCGAGCTATACACGTTGTGGTCCACTTCGATATCGTCGAGAATCGATGAAATATCGTCGTAGACCCCGTCGACCACCGCGATCGCGGCTTCCGACCCCGTCAGACAGATCTTTTCACCGATGCTCTCCCGATCCGTCTCCTGGCCGGTGACGATGATCACCTCCTCCTCTGCCTCAAAGGACCCGGGGGTAATCGTGATCGTATGCTCTCCTGCCGGCAACTCATCAAAGCCGTAGTTGCCATTGCCGTCGGCCGTCGTCTCCTGCTCAAAGGGGTCTCCGTCGCAATCAAAGCCCGTGGCCGTCACCGTCGCCCCCGGAATCGCGCCCCCATCGGGGCGACAGGTCTGTCCCACTACCGAGCCCGGCCCGCACTCCTCGTCTTCACCACTATTCTGGCCATTGGGAGCCTGGTTGGGAACGTCGTCATTCCGGTTATCCGGCGCTTGATTGTCGGGCTCCTGGTTGTCCTCACCATTATCACCCGAATTGCCCCCATTGGCCGGCTCACCTCCCTGATTATCTTCCTCTCCGGCCACGCACTCCCCGGTGATCGGGTTGGGCTGCTCTCCCTCCTCACACTCATCGTCGCCCGGCTCTTGATTGCTCGGATCTCCTTGATTGCTGCTCTGGTTGGGGGCGCCGTTATCTCCCTCCACCTCATCATCCCCACAACCCAGGGCGGCCATGCTCACCACCGCCGATATCACCACGATCCATCTCCAATAGCTATTCATCTTCATTGGGATCTCTCCTCGAGCTCTCGAAACCATTATTATCTCGGCATCGGTACATCGAAGCCCGACCAGAGGCACCCTCCAACGATCACCGCGACCCTCCTAAGTTATCAAAACCTACCGAAAACGATCAATCCCCCTGGTGCTACCCCGGATTATTCATGGCTCGCCGACTGCGGCTCATCAGAGCTGAGAGACCAACGTCGGGCCCCACAGTCGATGCGGGAGGCATCGTCGAGGAGGGTACCCTGGGCGCGCTGGGAGCATCGCGACCGAGTACTCCTGGGGTGCAGCGAGGAAATACCCTTGCGTTAAGATACAGGCACCTTTGCTCTGATGAGCCGCAGTAGGCGTATCGTGGAGTCATTCGGACTAAAGTTGGAAGATCATATACTCCAGGATGTCGATCATATCACCCGTCGACTGGGCGCTATTGTGGAACGAGGTATAGATCGCCGATCCTCCACCATCGACTTCGTAATGGACCATCAGGGCCGCGTCACTGATATCCGTTCCACTGCTGTTGGGGGCATCGGCTCGAAAATGCACCGTCGAGTTGGGGTTCGTGGCCTCTTCAACCACCGCCCATCCCCCGGACCCCGCAAAATCAATGCTCGTCGTCGTCGAATTGAGCACCGTCTGCATCTCATCGCTCTCCACCGACGCCGGGACCCCGTTGACGGGCGAACCCACCCGCGGACCATCGACGCCACCGGACTCATTATAGAAGGTCATCGCCTCGGGAATCCCAAATTGAATAAAGGGCTGCGACTGGTCCGAGGCATAAAAACTACCTCCATTCTCCACAAACGACAGGATATTTGACCCCACATCGGCGTCCAGACTGCTTCCGAAATCCTTGTACTCCGTCCACCAACTGCACTCCGCAAAGATGATGTCGTAGGCAGCCATATCGCCGGGGTTAAACAGCAGTCCATCCCCGGAGGAATACACGTTATAGTCCAGATCCATATCGTCGAGGATCGACCCCACATCATCAAAAGACCCGTCCAATACGGCGATCTCCACCGACGTCGGCGACAGACACACCTTCTTGCCCCCCGAGGCCAGATCCGTGACCTGGTCGGCCAAAATGATCACCGAATCCTCTCCGGTAAACGACCCCGATTCCATGGTCAGCGTATATTGCCCGGCCGGCAAATCTTCGAATTCGAAGTAGCCGTTGGCCCCCGCAACCGTGCTCTCCTCCACCTCATTTCCTTCGCAGTCCTCGCCCACCACCGTCACGTCGGCTCCCGGAAGAGGCGCCCCGCCCGTGCCACAGCTCTGGCCATGCAGGCCACCATAGCCACACTCGTCCAGCGGGGGCTCCCCCTCGCCACCACCTCCTCCACCATTCTCATCATCCCCACCGTTAGCCCCTCCGTTTCCGTCGTTTCCATCGCCT
>CAYQBU010000205.1:0-1482 GCA_964415785.1 uncultured Bradymonadales bacterium | reverse complement strand
ACCATTCTCATCATCCCCACCGTTAGCCCCTCCGTTTCCGTCGTTTCCATCGCCTCCGCCGCCGTCGGAGTCGTCATCGTCATTTTCCAGCACCGACTCATCGACGCAGTCTCCAGAGATTGGGTTGTAGACCATCCCCTCTTCCGCTTCGCAGGCTTCTTCACCCGGGTCCAGACTTCCTCCCTCATCGACCTCGTCGGAGGCGCATCCCAACACCAGTAATGCCGCCGTGATCACCGCTGCGCCGATCCATTTTCCTCGCTCAAACATGTCCAGCCCTTGCTCTACCTGATGCTCCATCAATTCCACACATCCAATGTCCCCCCGGACCATTTCACAACTGGAAGATCATATATTCCAGGATCTGCTCCATCTGACCGGTGGCCTGATCGTTATTGTGGAAGGCCGTAAAGATCGCATTACCCCCGCCCGGCATATCGTGGGAGATCATCAGCGGTGAATCCGCCAGGTCTCCCGAATTCAAGTCTACATCAGCCATAAAGTGAGCCGTCGAATTCGCCGGCGTCCCCTCCGCCACCGCCCAACTTCCCGCCGAAAAGGAGATCTCCACCGTGTCCGAACCCAGCAGTCCCTGCATCGCCGCGCTCGCCACATTGGCCGACACCGTCTGAACCGCTCCCTGTTGCGGCGCCGTCGTCCCCGAATTCTCGTTATAGAATTCGACGGCCTCCGGAATGGACTCCGAAATAAAGGGCTGAGCCAAATCCGAGACGTAGAGACTATTTCCGTTGGCCACGAAATTCTGGATATTGGAGGTCACTTGATCGACATCGCCGCCGCCACCGCCAAAGAAGCCGCCAAAAATATCGTCCATTTCACTCCACAGCGTTCCGCACTCGATGAAGATGATGTCGTACTCATTCATCGCCGCCGGATCCATCAACAGATCCACGGCCTCATTATCACCCAATAGCGGAACCCCCGACCCCATCGAATCGTAGTCGATGTCCAGGCCGCTCAGCAGACCTCCCACATTGTCGTAGGTCCCCTCCAGCACCGCGATATTGACCGAGTCGGCGCTGATGCACACCTTCTTTCCACCCTCCGACATATCCGTGACCTGGCCGTCGAGCACCACCACCGTCTCCGTGCCGCTAAACGACCCGGACTCGATATGAAGATCGTGATTCCCCGCCGGGATATCGTCGAATTGAAACACTCCGTTATTCTGCGCCGTCACCGTTTCTTCAAAGGGCACGCCGTCGCAATCCTCGCCGGAAATCGTCACATCCGCCCCGCCGAGTAGGCCCCCGCTGGTATCGCAACTCTGGCCAATCACCCCACCATCGCCACATTGATCGCCCGGAAGTCCCGGCGAGTCATTATTGCCCGGATCCGGATCCGTGCCATTATTTGCCCCACCCCCACCATTACCCGGGTCTGGGTCCGTGCCGTTATTTGCCCCGCCCCCACCATTACCCGGGTCTGGGTCCGTGCCATTATTTGCCCCACTCTCCGGGC
>CAYQBU010000204.1:0-6467 GCA_964415785.1 uncultured Bradymonadales bacterium | reverse complement strand
GCCCAGGATGCCCTGGGAGATATTGTGTTTGTGGAATTGCCGGCGCCCGGAGATGCGTTCGACAAGGGCGATGACATCGGTGTGGTGGAGAGCATCAAGGCCGTCTCCGACATCTACTCCCCGATCAGCGGTGAGGTGGTGGAGGTCAATGAGGAGTTAGAGGTGGCGCCGGAATTGATCAACGAGAGCCCCTACGATCGGGGATGGATCGTCAAGATCAAGCTCAACGAGGAGGCCGATTGGGAGTCCTTGATGGACGCCGACGCCTACGAGACCTACCTGGAAGAGGACGCCTAAAGGACGCCCATGAGCTATTTGCCGCATACCTCAGATGACGTGGCGACGATGCTGGAGCGCATTGGAGCCGATTCGGTGGACGAACTCTTTGAGTCGATTCCAGCAGCGCTTCGGGAGGCGGCCCAGGAGATGAGCCTTCCGGCGCCGATGAGTGAGATTCAACTGCGCAAGCACCTGTCGGAGTTGGCCGCCAAGAATCGAGTCAGCGGCCGAGAGATGACGGCGCTACTGGGAGCGGGCTGCTACGATCATGTGGTGCCCGAGGCGCTCAATCAGCTGCTGTTGCGGGCGGAGTACCTGACGTCCTATACGCCCTATCAGGCCGAAATTAGCCAGGGGACGACGAAGGCGATTTTTGAGTTTCAATCGATGGTCGCCGAGTTGCTGGGGATGCCGATTGCCAATGCTTCGATGTACGACGGAGCCCACGCGGCGGCGGAGGCGGCGTTGATGGCCCAGCGAACCTTTCGCCGCCAGCCGCGCGAGCAGGTGTGGGTGGCCTCAAATTGTCATCCAGAGACCCGGGCGGTCATGAAGACCTACCTGGCCTCTCAGGATGACACCTACCGCGAATTTGGCTTCGATGAGCAGAGCGGTCGCCTGGATCTGGAGGCCCTGGACGAGGCGATCGAGGCCTCCGAAGAGGTGGCCTGCGTGGTCTTTCAGAGCCCGAATTTTTTCGGGGTACTGGAAGATCCAACGGCACTCGTCGAGTGGGCCCGTGAGCGCGGTATTCTGGTGGTGTCGACGTTTTATGAGCCCCACGCATTTGCCGTGAGTCGAGCCCCCGGTGAGTTTGGTGTCGATATTTGCGCCGGCGAGGGGATGGGACTGGGTATCGGACAATCCTTTGGCGGACCAGCGCTGGGGATTTTCGCGGCTCGAGAAAAATATCTCCGCGCGATGCCCGGACGTCTGTCGGGACGCACCGTCGATGAAGAGGGGCGCGAGGGCTATGTGCTGACGCTCTCGACGCGGGAGCAGCATATTCGCCGCGAGCGAGCGACCAGTAATATCTGTACGAATCAAGGATTGATGGCCCTGGCGGCGGCGATTTACCTCAGCCTGATGGGCAAAGGCGGCATGCGGGAGTCGGCGCAGCTCAATATGTCTCGGGCGGGCTATGCTTTGAATCAGTTGGAGAGGCGAGCCGGCGTCAAGCGGGCATTTAGCGGGCCGTTTTTCAACGAATTTGTGGTCGAGCTTCCCCGTCCGGCGCGAGAGGTGATCGATGCCTGTCTCGACGAGGACGTGATCCCGGGGCTCGATCTGCAGACTTTGGGCCCCCGCTGGGAGCAGCATATGCTGGTGGCCGCCACGGAGATGAATGATCGCCAGGCCATCGATCACGTGATCGACAAGGTCTGTGAAGTCCTGAGCAAGTGATTATCGGCACAACAATCGACGAGTCGGGGGGAAGTTGCCTGACTCAACTAGGACCCTGAACAAAGGAGAGCGTATGCTCGAATATGAAAGTGGTGGGTTGTATGGAGAAGGCCTGCTCGAGCGAAGCATTGTGGAAAGCGATGAGGGACGGCGTCGACGACGACGGGCGGCGGAAGCGCTGCTGACGCGACTCGATAGCGATGAGTTGGGTTTTGATGAGGCACCGGATACGGAGGCGGGGCCCATTGAGGCCTTTGCCCAGGAGCGGCTTCGCGAGGAGTGGACCGACCAGGTGGTCATCGGAATCGGGGGATCGAGCCTCGGGGCCGAGGCCATATTGCGAAGCGCACGACCGAACCACAAGAGGGGGTTGCGGACCCATTTTGCCGATAATTTGGATCCGGAGTCCGTGGATCGCCTCTTTTCGAGCCTCGATATGCGCACCACCTTGCTGGTGGTGGTCACCAAGAGCGGGACCACGATTGAAACGATGAGTCAATTCTGGATCGCTCGCCAGCTACTTCGAGAGGCGGTGGGTGAAAAACGCGCCCGTCGCCAGATCGTGGCGATCACGGATCCCGAGGGTGGGGCATTGCGAAAATTGGTCAATGACAAGGGGTGGTATAGCTTCGATATCCCCTCCAATATCGGGGGAAGATTCAGCGTCTTGACGCCGGTGGGGTTGGTTCCATTGGCGTTGGCGGGGTATCCGATTCGACCGCTGCTCAAAGGAGCTCAACAGGTTCGAGATCGCTATGCGACGGCGGAGGAGATCGCCGAAAGCCTGGGACGGGTGGCTGATGAGGCGCTCTTGCTGGCCGACGCCGGCATCCAGCAGATGGTGATGATGGCCTATGGGGACCGTCTGGCGGGACTGGTGGACTGGTTTCGCCAATTGTGGGCGGAGAGCCTGGGCAAAGCGAAGACGCGAAGTGGAGACGTCGTGGAGCGAGGGATCACGCCTGTTTTTGCACGGGGCGTCGTCGATCAACATAGTCAGGTCCAGCTCTATATGGAGGGGCCGCGCGACAAGTGGATCTGTTTTTTGGAGGTCGAGGAGTTTGGACGGGATCGACGCGTGCCGGAGGCTCCCGTTCTGCCGAAGGGGCTGGGGCATTTGTCGGGGGCATCGATCGCCGACATTTTTTCGGCGGAGCTGGAAGGGACGCGGCGGGCGCTTCAAGAAGCGGGGCGTCCCACGGCGACCTGGCGCTTCAGGAAAGTGACGCCCTTGAATGTGGGCGCCTTTATCTACGCCTGGCAAGTGATCACGGGAGTGGCGGGAGAGCTTTGGAATATCAACGCCTTCGACCAGCCCGGCGTAGAGCTGGGAAAGCGGATTGCTCACGGATTACTCGGCGATCCGTCCAATGACAAAGCCGTCGATATGGGCGGATCGAGAGCGTCACGGACGCTGTCGATCACCGGCGGCGAATGAATTGTGGGGTCGGGGTTTTGCATTCGGCGGGTGCCTTTGGTTAAATAGAGCTAAGGAACCCCGATGCTCCCATTTGAATGCCGCAATGAGGTCCCAGAGCCCGTCGTCGGGAATCTGGGGAATCGACCCCTTGGGGTCGGTGGTTAAACGATGTAGTTCGGTTTCGGTGATGCTCGGCGCGTTCTGTAGCCAGTGTGACGAAGACGACAAAGGCGATCATGGCAAATGACAACACAGTGATTACGGTGATCCGGCCGATGCCACCGGAAAAGTCCTCCGCCAAGGATGCCTGCCTGGTTGTGATGAATGGGTCCGACCTTGGGAAGAAATACGAATTGGATCAGCAAGAGACCGTCATTGGGCGGTCGAGCAAGGTCGATATTCAGGTCGATGAAGAATCCATTTCTCGCAATCATGCCGTGATCGTCAATGGGGAAGAAGAGATCCGAGTGCGCGATCTCAAGTCCACCAACGGCACCTTTGTCAACGATCGACCCATCGACGAGATGACGCTCCACGACGGCGATCAGGTCAAGGTAGGCCGAAAGATCTTTAAGTTCTTGAGCGGCAGCAATGTGGAGGCGTCTTACCACGACGAGATCTACAAGCTGACCACCACCGACGGGCTGACCCAGGTTCACAACAAGCGCTATTTTCTCCAGGAAATGGAGCGAGAGCTGAGCCGCTGTCTGCGCTACCAGCGCGACCTATCGCTGGTGATGCTCGATATCGACCACTTCAAGCCGGTCAACGACAAGTACGGTCATCTGGCGGGAGACCATGTGTTGAAGCAATGCGCCCAGCGGATTCAGCATTCGATCCGCCGAGATGATATCTTTGCGCGCTACGGGGGCGAGGAGTTTGTCCTGTTATTGCCGGAGATCGACAAGTCGAAAGCCGAACTGACGGCCGAAAAGATCCGAAAGCGGATCGAAAATGAGGTGTTCAGCTTCGATGGGGTCGATATTCAGATCACGTTGTCGATGGGAGTGGCCGACATCCGGGAGTATCTGAAGCGCAACAATGCCGAAGGCAATGGCGGGCGCCACGAGGTCAACCCCTTTGCGTTTATCAAGATCGCCGACGACCGGCTCTATCAGGCCAAAGAACAGGGCCGCAATCGCGTCGTGGGATGATGGGCCCCGGTGGGCGAGACGACGCACGGGGCCGATTCGGCCCGGATGACAAAAATGAAGTGGGGTCTACTCGAGGCGGTGGAATTTGATGAGATTTGTCTCCGTGCCACCACCGGCGGGGGATCCCATGACGACGATGAGCTCATCGCCTTTTTCACAGCCGCGCTCTTCGTACATCAGTTTTTCGACCCGTTTAAGCATGCGATCCGTGCTGTGGAGCATCCGGATCTGGTAGGCGTCGACACCCCAGAAGAGTGCCATCTGGTGGTAGACGCGCTCGCTGGGGGTACAGGCGATGATGGGCTTGTCAGGCCGATAGGTCATCATCAGGCGAGCGGTGGAGCCGGAATTGGTGAGGACGACAATGCCGCGGACCTTGAGGTCGTCGGCGGCGATGGTGGCCGCTCGAGCGACGGCGTTGGGGAAGGTCTTGAGGTGGCTGATGAACTCCGGTTCCGGCAGGTGCCCATAGTCGGCGCTGGTTTCGACCTCTTTGATGATGGAGGCCATCATGCGGACGGACTCCACGGGGTATTTGCCCATGGCGGTTTCGCCGGAGAGCATGACGGCATCGGTGCCGTCGAGGATGGCGTTGGCGACGTCTGAGGCCTCGGCGCGGGTGGGGCGGAAGTTGGATGTCATGGACTCCAGCATCTGGGTGGCCGTAATCGAGATGCAGCCCATCTCGTTGGCTTTGACGATGGCCTGTTTCTGGATCATGGGCACCTCCTGGGGAGGCAACTCGACGCCCAGGTCGCCGCGGGCGATCATGATGCCGTCGGAGACGGCGATGATGTCGTCGAGCTCGGTGATCGCCTGCGGTTTTTCGATCTTGGAGATGATCAGGATTTCGTCTTCATCGTCGGTTTCGGCTTCGATCTGGGAGCGAAGCTGGTAGATGTCGAGGGCGGAGCGAACAAAGCTCAGGGCCACGTAGTCGACGCCCAGTTGAAGGCCAAAGGAGAGGTCGCGTCGGTCCTTTTCGGTCATGCTCGGCGCCGATACAGCGGCGGTGGGAAGGTTGATGCCCTTGTTGTTGCTCAAGACGCCACCGACCTCAACGCGAGTTTTAACCTCGTCGTTGTGGACCTCGATGACCCGAAGGCGCAGGAGACCGTCGTCGAGCAAGAGAATGTCGCCGGAATCGACGTCGTCGATCAGATTGGGGTAGGTGGTGGAGACGCGCTCGCGGTCGCCGACGACGGTGTTGTCCATGGTGATGGTGAAGATATCATCGGTGTGGAGCTGCACCGACCCCTCTTCGAAGGTTCCCACACGGATTTTGGGGCCCTGGAGGTCCTGAAGAATGGCCACGGAGCGTCCCAGGTCTTCGGAGACCTTGCGGACCATCTCGAAGGTTTTTCGGTGATCCTCATGGGTGCCATGGGAGAAGTTGAGGCGGGCGACATTCATCCCGGCTCGGATCATCTCCTCGATGACCTCCGGGGAGTTGGAAGCCGGGCCCAGGGTACAGATGATTTTGGCGTGTCTCATGCAACGAACCAGATGTGAGGGAATGCTTTGGGTGGGACAGCAATAGATGCCAAAGGAGTGGGATGCAATCGGAGTTCCACTGGGCCCGGCTAGCCTCGCTCAGCGGGTTCATCGGGGGTCTCAGAGGGCTCGTCGTCGGCGACCAGCTGCTCCTCGAGAAAATCGATATGCTCGTCCAACTGGTCGAAGGTGCGCTGGTGCTCAAGCTGCACGCTCTGGCCGTACATCCAGCCGCCGATGGCGCCGATAACGGTCGCCGGGAGGCGGCCCCGAAGCCATCTTGGAGTGCCAGCCATCAGTCCCAGTCGAGCGCCGGCCAACATGGACTGAAAGACGGCGGAGGCGTCGCTTCGCAGAGCGCTAAGCTGTTGGCGAGCGCCGCCGATGCGGGCGGAGGCCGCTCGGCTCTCCCCGCGTCGCAGGTGGGCCTCGATGCGCAATAATTCCTGGGCGATGGCGCCGATCTGTTCATCGAGTTGGCGGGAATTGGCTTGAAGATCGGGCATACCGTAGCTCCGTGGAATCAGAGGGCGTGGTGAGTTCGACTAGAAGACACCGTTGAAGGGCCAGATTGTCAAGGGTGGTGCGCCAGCGTCCGCCGTCTTATACGGAGAAAAGCCCCCGACGAGAGGGGATCTCGCGAGGGCTTTTCAAAATGCGCAAATGGAGCCGATGGGGATCGAACCCACGACCTCGTGACTGCCAGTCACGCGCTC
>CAYQBU010000203.1:0-6469 GCA_964415785.1 uncultured Bradymonadales bacterium | reverse complement strand
CCACAGGTTCTGGCACTTCGCCTCCCCACCGAGGCGGTTTGAGTTGTTCAAAAGGAATACTCATGAGGGGCTACTATTGGTCGTGGAAGTATTCTGCTCTTCGGGCTCTTCGACCTCTTCGGCCTCTTCGGGCTCTTCGGGCTCTTCGGGCTCTTCGGGCTCTTCGGGCTCTTCGGCCTCTTCGGGCTCTTCGGGCTCTTCGGGCTCTTCAGCCTCTTCGGCCTCTTTGGCTTTTTCCGACGCTCGCTTGCGCTTTTGATGTTCCGCTTCCCAGATGGGCATAAAATTACCGCGGATGTCCTGAATCGAGCCCTTGCTTCCCGCAATGATCATGACATCGCTGTCCTCGATCATAAAATCACCGCGGATGCTGGTGAGCAGCTCGCCCCCGCGCTCCACGCCCGCCACAGTGCACCCCGTTTCCGCCCGCAGATTGAGCTCTCGCATCGTGTGACCAGCGAATGCCTCGCCGCGAACGCGATCGAATTCAAATTCGGTGCTCGCCGGGAGGAATCCCCCCTGCTCACCGAGGATGTCGAGCAATTCACTGGCGATGATCTCACCGGTCACGGAGGTCAAAGAGAGCACAAAATCAGCGCCCGCCTGGTAGAGGGTGGAGATGCTGTCCTCGGTGTCGGCACGGGCAATGATCTCACAGTCCGGGGCCAACTTGTCGACCAAGATCGTGGCGTAGATGGTGGGAATATCCTCATCCAGGGCGAGGACGATGGCGTCGGCTTCGTCGATGCGGGCACGCTTGAGGGTATCCTCGTCGGTGATATCGCCGACCACGTCGATCCTGGTGTCGGTGAGCATCTGTCCGGAACGCTCGATGTTATCTATTTTGTCGGGAAAGACCTGCTCCGCCTTCTCGGGAAAGTTGTCGATGACCGTCGTCTCGATGCCCACCGCCCGAACGGCCTGCCACACCGTCCGCCCCACTGTACCCAACCCGCCGATGATGACCCTCGACGCCTTCTCCGAGCTCGTGGGGATGGCGTGAATGCCCTTGATGTCGAGGCATTCTATTTGGCCCGCCACCACCAGGATGGCGTTTTTACGGATCACCGTATCAGGCCAGGGAGAGATCAAAAATTTCCCCCCCACCCAGGCGGCGAGCACATTGGTGTCACGTCCCTGGCGATGAAAGAGGTCGGCCTCCTCCAGGGTCTGACCGATCAATTCGCACCCGTCCTCGATGACGAGCTCCGTGATATCTACGCCCCCTTCCACACGAACGTGCTTGCGAAACTTTTTGGCATAGGAGCTGGAGGCACGGATCGCGAGGCTCCTCCCGAAGGATTCGCGGGCCTTGATGACGCGGTCGGCGCCGGCGTATTCCTGATGCTTGGCAACGCGGCGGTCGCGGACCACGCTTAGGACCTTCATGTCTTCGTTGATCAACTTTGCGGCGAGGATCACCGAGGGGTTGGTCTCATCATCGACATCGGCCACCAACGCCTTGGCTTTATGGGCGTTGGCCGCCCGCAGCACCTCGACGCTATCGGGCCGCCCCACCATGGCGCTGATCCCCTGTTCGACGAGATCCAGGACCACCTCCGGATCCGGATCGACATAGAGAAAGGGGATCTCCCGACGGTGAGATTGGCCAAATTGCTCCAACTCGCGGCGCACAACCTCGTCTTTTTCGGAGTAACCACAGACGATCACGTGGTCCTCCAAAGTCGTCGCCACCGGCGCCTGGCGCTCGAAGACCTGTCGGATCAGGGGCGCCAAAAAGAGAGGCACCCCCAGAAACACCAGAAGCACGCCCGTGAGATTCATGCCCACGATCGCCAGATTGCCGATCGCCGTCTCCCAGGGCGAGTGACCTCCGAAACCGGCGGTGGTCAGCGATTCGATGACCACCTGAATGGATTGCCAATAGGAGATTGGCCGCTCCTCGAAGGTGAGCATGATCCACTGATAGATCGCCGCGTATACGGTGACTACCACCACGGCAACGCTGGCCCCCAGGGCGATCCGCTGCGACCAATCGGTCTGATTTTGCCCGACGATTCGTTGCTTTAACGTTTGTTTCATAAAGGACTGGGACTTAGGACAACCTTGGGTCGATGCGTTCAAATCCTTGATATAGCGTCACCCCTGTTACAGCAAGCAGTGCGACCATTCCACGGTTGCCCTCCCCTACGCATCATCGCAGGGCGATGATAAGAAATGACCATCGCGCTATGTGATATGTGAGGAGAGCACTTCAATCATCGGGAGCGTTCAATGAATGGAAAATGGATCATCGTCATCGTTGCTGCCGTGGCGCTGTTTTTTCTGGGACTCGTCCTCGTCATCCACGCCCAACCCGACGAATACGGCCTGGAGAGAAGTCGGGTCATCGACGCTTCGGCCGACGAGATCTATCCCCATATCGCCGATTTTGAGCAGTGGAAGGAGTGGTCGCCCTGGTTGGTGGGCGAGGATTATGAGGCCTCGACGACGGGAGAGATGAAGAGCGAGTCGAGCACCTTTGAATGGCATGGCGAAGAGATCGGCGCCGGCCGCCTGACGCTGGCCGATACCGACCGGCCCCATCGCCTGGCCATCGATCTGCGCTTTTTGGAACCCCACGAAATGGATGCCCTCACCACTTTTGAGCTGCGGTCATTGGAAAACGACCAGACTCAAGTGACCTGGAGCATGCGCGGCCAGAATAACTTTATGAGCAAAGCCATCGGCCTGGTCATGGATCTGGAGGACATGATCGGCGACGACTACGAAGAGGGGTTGGATAACCTCGCCCGCCGTGTCGAGGGGTAGCCTAGCCCGGATTATTCACAACTCGCCTACTGCGGCTCATCAGAGCCCAGATGCCTGTATCTCACTCCGCGACGATGCTCCGCATCGCCTGTGGGGCTCGATTTTGGCCTCTGAGCTCTGATTTTGCCTCGTCACGACGTCTCATGAATAATCCGGGCTAGGAGCCTGTTGCACATAAGCTCCGCATCGTCTCGGTCCGCTATACGCAACAGGCTCCTAGCTTAGACAGCTTCCTCGCTCTCCCTAAGCGATCGCTGTTCTGGACCACCGGCTTCGCCGCGCTCCAGGAGCGCTCTGGGCCGAACCCACCAGACGTCCTTGAGGGCCTGATCGAAATCCTGGAGCATCGCCTCCGCTGCAGCACTTCCCGTCCAGTGGAGATGATCTTCGATATGAGCGCGAAGCGCCTGGGCCGCCGCTTCATCGGGGCGCCTCAACTGCACAAATTCGCCGTGATGCCGGGCTTCCAGGCGACCCTGGGGATCAAAGACAAAGGCCTCTCCGCCCGTCATTCCGGCGCCAAAATTATGACCCGTGGACCCCAAAATGACGACTGTTCCGCCGGTCATATACTCACAGCCGTGGTCGCCCACGCCCTCCACCACAGCGGTGGCACCACTATTTCGCACGGCGAATCGCTCGCCGGCCTCGCCCTCCACAAATAAGCGACCGCCCGTCGCCCCGTAGAGCACGGTGTTGCCGATGCGCGTGGTGCCCTGGGCCTCCGTCGCCGTGCGCACCACCACCGTGGCGCCTCCCAGGGCTTTGGCCACATAGTCGTTGGCCGATCCCTCCAGCACGACGGTCATCTCCGGGGTGCCAAAGGCGCCAAAGCTCTGGCCCGCGCGACCTCGGCACCGTAGCAGCACATCACCGGTGGCGGGAATGTCGCGATCTTCATGGCGTCGCTGGCTCTCCCGCCTGGCGATCCACCCCGCCAGTCGCCCACCGATGCAGCGGTCACTATTGTCGAGGGACAACTCCTTTTCGAAGCTCTCGCCGGCCTCGAGTACGGGCCTGGCCTCCTCTAAGAGCGCCGGGTTGATGCGATCTTTGGCGCGACTGTTGCGCGGCCAGGTGCGAAACGGGGCGCCCGAGTCTTGTCGCCCACCCTCGAGAAGGGGCGTGATATCGAGCCGGCTGGCCTTGGGATGCTCGTCGATGGACACCGGCTGCAGCCAGTCGCTGCGGCCGATGATCTCCTCCATGGTGCGCACGCCCAACGACGCCAGGATTTCTCGGATATCCTGGGCGACGGCGTCGAAGAACTGGACCACATACTCGGGCTTGCCCTTGAACTTGTCGCGAAGCTCGCCGCGCTGAGTGGCGATGCCCACCGGGCAGGTATCGAGGTGGCATTGGCGCACGTAGCGGCATCCCAGAGCGACCAATGCGGCGGTGCCAAAATTGAACTCCTCAGCACCCAAAAGAGCGCCGATCACGACGTCGCGTCCCGTCTTCAGCCCTCCGTCGACCCGCAATTTGACCCGCTCGCGGAGCCCATTTTTGCGCAGCACCTGCTGAGTTTCAGCAAGGCCGATCTCCCAGGCGCTGCCCGCATTCTTGATGGAGCTCAAGGGTGAGGCACCGGTACCTCCATTGTGGCCGCTGATCAAAATCACGTCGGCGTAGGCCTTGGCGACACCGGCGGCGATGGTGCCCACCCCCGACTCGGCGACCAATTTGACGCAGATATCGGCCTCGTCGTTGACCGTCTTGAGGTCGAAGATCAGTTGGGCCAGGTCTTCGATGCTATAGATGTCGTGGTGAGGCGGCGGCGAGATCAGGGGCACACCGGGGGTGGCGTGGCGAAGGCCGGCAATATAGTCGGTGACCTTGTGGCCCGGCAGTTGACCGCCCTCACCGGGTTTGGAGCCCTGGGCCATCTTGATCTCGAGCTCCGCGGCCCGGGCCAGGTATTCCGGCGTCACTCCAAAACGCGCCGAGGCGACCTGCTTGATCTTGGACTCCGCGCTGTCGCCATTGGGTTGGAGGCGATAGCGCTGTGGATCTTCGCCGCCCTCACCGCTATTGGATTTGCCACCGATGCGATTCATGGCCACCGCCAGCGCCTCATGGGCCTCCGGCGACAGGGCCCCCAGCGACATCGCTGCCGTCGTAAACCGGCTGCGAATGGACTCCACGGACTCCACCTCCTCGATATCGATGGGCTCTCGGCGGGGGCGAAAGGCCATCAGATCGCGCAGGTGCAGCGGCGCCGTAGCCCCATCCTGGTCGCTGAATTTCTGATAGGCCCCCTCGTCGCCTCGACGAAAGCGATTCATCGCTCCCAGGCGCTGGGGACTCCAGGAATGGGTCTCTCCGCCTCGTCGAAAGCGCACAAAGCCCAGATCTTCGAGTCGTCCGGGCCGATCGGCGCCATAGGCCCGGCGATGGCGGCGCCGCACCTCTTCGGCCAGATCGGCGACGGTCAATCCGCCCACGGGCGATGCCGTATGCGGAAAACAGCGCTCCACCACCTCCTGATCCAGGCCCAGGATCTCAAAGATCTGGGCGCCCCGATAACTGCCCAGGACGCTGATCCCCATCTTGGCCATCACCTTCTTGAGCCCCTTCTCCAGAGAGGCGATATAGCGACGAATCGACGCCGCCGCCGTCTCCGGGCTCCGATGGCGAATGCTCTCCAGGGCCAGCGTGGGGCAGATGGCGCCCGCCCCATAGCCGATAAGCGTCGCCATGTGATGGATGTCTCGGGGCTCGTCGCTCTCCACGATGATGCTCGCCCGCAGACGCTTTCCGACCTTGAGCAGATGGGTGGTCACGGCGCCGACGGCCAGCAGCATAGGCACGGGGGCCCGGGACTCGTCGCTGGCCCGATCGCTGAGCACCAGCATCTGGCGTCCCTCGTCGACGGCCTCTTCGGCGGCCACGCACAGGGCGTCGAGGCGCTTGTCCATTGACAGGCCAACGGCACTCCCGGTGATCGAAAAGGTGCAATCCAGTCGCGCCATCCGATCGCCGACGGCGTCGTCGAGCCGCTTCAGGTCGGTATCGCTCAAGAAGGGACTCGACAATTCCACCTTGTCGACGTGCTCCGGCCCCTCGGACAGCCAGTTGTGGCGCCGCCCCAGATGGATACTCAGCGACATCACCGAGTTTTCCCGGATCGGATCGATGGGCGGATTCGTCACCTGGGCAAAACGCTGCTTGAAATAGGTGGGCAGTAGCCGGGGCATCCGCGACAGCACCGACAGGGGCGTGTCGTCGCCCATGGAGCTGACCGGCTCCTTGCCCTCGTCGGCCATCGGCGAAAACAAAAAGCCCATCTCCTCACGGCTGTAGCCAAAGAGGAGTTGGCGGGTCAAAAGCTCCTCGTCATCGCTGCTCGGCGCCTCGTCGATGGAGGCTCCGTCGCGGCTCAGCTCCAGTGCGATCAGATGCTCGTCGAGCCACTTTCGATAGGGCTTTTTGTGGGCCAGGCGCTCCTTGATGGTATCGCCCAGATGGAGGCCCCCTCCCTGGAGGTCGATGGCCATCATATGCCCCGGGCCCAGCCGTCCGCGGCGAACCACAGCATCAAAGGAGACGTCCAATACCCCGACCTCCGAGCTGACGCAGACCAGATCGTCATCGGTGATCTGGTAGCGCAACGGGCGCAGTCCATTGCGATCCAGATGGGCTCCCACCCAATCGCCGTCGCCGTAGATCACGGCCGCCGGCCCATCCCAGGGCTCGT